>JBAUIH010000382.1:0-20129 GCA_049682755.1 Candidatus Aminicenantales bacterium
ACAGATCAATCGGATGGAAGTTCCTGTGCCCAGTGGCCGGGGAATCATGCATTTTGGAGTTAAAGAGACGCTGTGAAAATGCTTGATTGGCGAGCAGCTATTTTGAGTCTATGTCACGAGTTCTGAATTTATTTCACTTGCATACTTTTTCCTCCTTTCCTGTTTTTCCGCGAAAAATCGGATGGATTATTATGCTGAGTTTGGAAAGGAGAAAAATAGATGCAGGCTTTTGATATAGAAAGAATTATGAGGAATAGAAAATCTTAACTCAGCATAATTTTGAACTCAGCATAATACGGCTTATGCAAAGCTTTGCATAAGCCATAGTAACGAATTGTGACCTGGCCTTTGTCAGGGATGTGGGAGGTGAGCCGGGCGATGAACCGGGCCTTACTGGGACGCAAGGTGTCGTCATGAGAAAGCCGCGGGTGAATCGCAAACGGCACCGGGAAGAGATTTCGTTCCTTCTGCGGCGCATGGCCTTCAGCCAGACGGCCCTCCGTCTCTGTGAAGAGGAGGGAACCTCCTCCCAAGAGGAATTCCTCCTCCATGTGTTGAGAAGCGAGATGGCCAATCGCGAGGATGTGCGGAAGGCCCGGTTTTTGCGTGAAGCCGGCTTTCCGGTCTACAAGACGCTTTCCGGCTATGACTTTCAGAATCTGCGGCTTCCACCGAATCTTTCCCGAACGGAACTTTGCGGAGGAGAGTTCATCGCCGAGAAGAAGAATCTGGTTCTTTACGGTCCGGTGGGAACGGGAAAAAGCCATCTGGCGACCGCCTTGGGCGTTCTGGCCTGCGAACAAGGAATCCGGACCCGGTTCTTCACGGCCGCCCAACTGGTGGTCCGTCTCTCGGAAGCTTTCGCCAACGGGGTTTTAGAAAAAGTCATCTCGTCGATCCTGAAAGCGCAGCTCCTGATCATCGACGAATGGGGCTATGTGCCGATCGATAAGCAGGGGGCGCAGCTTCTTTTCCGCATCATCTCCGACAGCTATGAAAGGAGGAGCCTCATCATTACCACCAATATGGAATTTTCGAAATGGGGATCGATCTTCACCGACGACCAGATGGCCGCCGCAATGATCGACCGCCTGGCCCATCACGGATACATTCTCCTTTTCGCAGGAGAAAGCTACCGGATGAAACATGCGCTTATGCGAGAGAAAAACTAAGAAAATTTCCCCATCACCTCATGGGGAATTTTGCACGATTTTTTTGGGGATTTTTGCTTGATAAAACACACTCAATGCCAGAGCCGGATGCGCATCATCGCCTTCCTCACCGATTATGCGGTGGTCGATCGCATCATCAATCACCTCAAACTGACATTTGTCGCAGAGAGACCACCGCCGCCGCACCTGGTCTCACAGGAATTCTTCTTGGACTCCGAGGCTCCGGCAGATTATTTTTAATGATCTTTCCTTTGACCAGAAGGAGAGGTCCGCCTGATTTCCGGCGTTTTTGCGCCGCCCAGCGACTTTCCAGGCCGCTCTGTGCTATTTTGAGTTATTTTTAGCCCTTATTGACATTCTTTCCCGCCATGTTCTATACTCCATGACGATGGGACGAGGCAAAATTGGGTCATAAATGCTTACACAGCCATCGCAGCATAAAACGAAATTCTTATAAACTATCTTTGGAGAAACTATGAAAAAGTTATATCTGTTTGTTTTGATTTCACTTGCAATAACCATGTTGTCTGGTTGCGGTTCAGGCACATTCACCATCAAAGATGATAATTTTCAGGCAACCGATGTTTGTGATGGAACAGGGACAATGGAAATTTTTATAGAAAATGGCACGGTTCAGGCTAAAGCACAAGGCGACATACAAACAAAAATGCTCAAAAACGGTTTCCCGTCAGTATGGTGTCACGGATTGACGCATCTATTTGTTGGCACAGTAAAGGTATCTGGCTATACTTTTGAGAGTGACGCCAGTGACCCTTTAAAGTTTACAGTGGATAGAAATAAGGGTTTTTACTATACTTCAGGTAAAGGCACAGTAACAGCCCCTGATGGCAAAGTTACAAGTTTGCCGTAAATTTTCCCGTCCAACTTATAAAATTGTAGGAGATGAAAAATGAAAAGCCCCGAGAAATCTAAGTCTATATTCGCCAAAGTATCTGCTAAGCAGTTTTTTGTAGCCGCTATCATATCGTTTGTCTTGGATCCTAAAATCCGCATTGTTTTATAACTAGGCTGCCGGAAAAGGCACGTCGAACTTCTGAAACAACGTTCGCTGTCTCTTGGTGATTTCAGTGAGCATGGTCCGGCCACTCGTCAGCGTCACGATCCGGAGTTTTTTGAGATCGGCGAAAACTTCTGCCATCGTGAAACTCTTGAATAGATCTTGGTCTTTCATGATTCGGCTGAGGGCCGAATGGACAATCAGTGAGAGGTATGTCAAAAACAGCCGCCCTTCCATCGCCTCCCGCGAACTGACCCGGAGCTTCCCGTTTTCGAGTTCATTCTTGATCACGTCGAACATCTTCTCGACGACATCCTTCCGACGATAGAACATTAAAATGTCGTCTCGTCCGATGGTCTTGTCGTTGGTCAAAAGGAGCGTCTTGCCCATTCGGTGCATCAGCCGCGAGATGGCCTTAGGCCGGCGGCTGAGCCGGAAACGGGGCCTCTGGCCCTCGATCTCGTACAGGCTCCGGCTGCCCCGGAACACGGATTCCAGATGTTCCTCCACCGCCGCGATGTTCCAGAACTCCTTGCTTTCAACTTGGGATTCGATCTCCACCAACCGCCGCATGAGATGGTCCATCTCGTCGGCCTTCCGGCGTTCGTCATGATAAAGATGCGCCTCGACCTCGGTCCCAGCGATGACGATAGTCTGGCGAACATAGAACATCGGCCGCCCCTTGGAATAGAAAGCCGCGAGCGGCGACTGAAGCTCTCGCAGATTCGCGGCCAGAAGACCCGAAGCGATTTTGGTCGCAAACGACAGAGGGATAATGAAATGGAGGTGGTCATCGGCCATTTCCTGGAGGTTGGCGGCGCTGTAGAAGCCCCGGTCCAGGACCACGGTGACATCCCTGACTCCCCACTCCTCCATCCGGCGCAAGATATTCTTCAAGGTCGTGACGTCGGCGATGCTTCCCGGATAGACCCGGTAAGCCAGGGGAAGCTCGGAGGGCTGGCCGACGATCATTCCCAGATTGATTTGGGGAAGGTTGTCGCCGTCCCGGTTGTAGCCCCATTCAATCTCCTCGAGGAGCTTCGAATACGAGGAGAACGAGGTGATGTCGAAAAAGATTCCCCGAAGGTCCCCCTGCTTCTCAATCCAGGATCCGAGAAAGCGAAGTCTCCGGTCTTCCTCTCGTCCCAGCTCTTCCATGAGCCGGCTGATTCTCTGGGAGGAAAGATCCAAGGTCGGATCGACCTCCGCGCTTTCGGCCCACAACCTTGCCAGATAGAGCGGGCGGGCTTCCAGGACTTGAAAGACGGCCAAAGAGAGAATCTCCGCAGCCTTCTCCGGCCAAACGTCGCGGACCAGAGGGCCGAGACCGAGACGTTCGACGATATGGTTGACCAAATAGACATGGCCGAAGTCGCGGACCTCGCGAGGCACGATCCCGCGGAAGGGAGAACGGATCTCTCCGGTGTTGGGATCTTTTTTCCCAAGGTAACGTCTTCGTTGACGAGGCTGCTTCTTTTCCGGGTCCCAGAAGCTCTCGATCTCGTAGACATAGATATGGCCGCGGATGGTCTGTTCGAATCTAAATGACATAGTAATAATTATAACTATTATTCTTTTCATGTCAACTGAAAATAATAGAGTTGCGAGCCTAGTTATAAAAATGGGCGGGTTTTAGGCTTATAGCACGCGAAAAAAGGAAAGTCAACATCTTGATTTAAAATCAACTATGTTTCCTTCCTTAGTTGTAGGCTATTTATGGCCGGGATTGAATGTCTATGGTGTTTTCAGGCGCGGAGCATAGATAAAGGCCCCATTGGAGAAAATGATATCCTTCCCTGGCAGGTCGACGTAGAATCCTTCCTGGTCGAAACCGTTGAAAACGCCATCGCTTCCTCCGCTGGCAACGAGAAACTTGTTCCTCTCCGTGTCGTACTTGAGGATGAATGCGCCGCCCCAGGCGTCCTTTTCCGTGAGCTCTTCCAGAAAGACAGGATAGAGATCCTTGACGGTCCGGGGATAGGTCATGTGCTCGACATGATACATCGCGGCGGCGGCGGCGATTTTCCTCATGAGCTCCATGGTCTTCCTGTAGCCGAATAAAAGATCCGGAGTAAAATCGGCCTGTTCCAACTCCTTCAGCGCAGACCCGGCCAGAGCAGCTTCGGCGGAACCCGGGTTCTCTTTTTCGATGCGCTGGAGCAGGGCTTTCCCCTCCGGTAGGAATCCCAGGTTGACCAAGGCCCGGGCTTTATTCAGGAGAACTGGAGGGGAACCGAGTTCGATCTCCAGGCATTTCTCCGAATAATACAGGGCTAAATCCCATTCTTTTTCATCCGCGGCCAAATTGGCGAGTTTGTCGAAGGCCTCTTTCAGCATTAATGGTTCGGCATCATACTTGTGGAGATAGGTCATCAGTGCGTCTTTGGCCCCTTGGGGATTATGAACAGCCAGGAAGTAAGCGTGAATATTCCAATGGGCGGTCCGGGCGGCCTTGGTGTCTGGCGCTTGGACGAGAATCTCCGTTGTTAGTTGCAAGATCCTCCCGTATTCCGGAGAGCCAACACCCCCGGTTTTCAGGAGTTTTTGGATCGTCCCCATCCGTGCCTCGGCCAAATCCTGCTGTTCGTCGAGCTGTGTTTTTGCCCGTGCGAAAAAGAGATTGATTTCTTCAGGCATCTCCTCAAGCGCGGCGACGGTGGCGGCGATTTTTTCCTCAGCCTTTTTCAGTGTCTCCTCGATGGAAACCGTTTGGGGAGCGGAAGGGAAGCCGAAAGCCGTTACCCCCAAGGCCAAGAGTAAAATCCAAATTTTGCCCATCGCATCCTCCTTGCATTCAAGATTATGGTTATAAATTCCAGGCTTTCCGAAGAGTTTCAATTTGGCTCAACATGGCCTGGTGATTATCAAATGTATGGATTCTTTATACCCAAGGCGTCGACCAGGTTCCGGATAACGTATTCCAGGGCCTCGGGCATCAACGACAGGTGCCGTCGATTCACCTCCTTAACGTCCGGTGCGTTGCCCACGTACTTGGCTCCGACACTGGCCATCAAAGCCCAGCCGTCTACCGCAACCCAGATGCTGGTCGAATGCCAGTGCATTTTAAAGCTTCCTGGATCCAGGGTCCTATATTCGCATTCTTCCCGAAATCCCTCTGCCAGGTCGCTTTGCCACAGGTCGATCCGGCCGCGGTAATTGCTGTGGGGATCGGAAAAGAGCCGTTCCCTTGTCTCGTTGACCGTTTTCATGACATATTCGAGCGCTTTTTCCTTGGAGCCCTTCGGATAGACATTGATGGCGAACACGCTCTGGTCGTCAAAAAAGACGGCCCAGGACTTAAGATCCGAATCATCTCTCACGACTCGGCGGCTTTCCCCGGCATAACCCTGTGGAGGGAATATCTTGTCCCAGTCCAGCTTCGTAGCTGGCTTATAGTCCGACTGGCTTGCTGCCTGGGCCCAAACCAGCCCAGCCGTCAACGCGAGCCCGAAAATTCCAGCACCAATAACCCCTAATATGAGACCGAATTTTCTCTTCCCTTTTCGATTTCATTCCGCAAAAAACATGATCTCCTCCTTTCTCCCAAATGTACTCATTCCTGCTCAAATCGCCGAAAACAAACGAATACGGACCTCCGTCTCTTTGCCCCTCTTGATTTCGAAAATTCCACTTTGACCGTACATCCCTGCGGGCGGCTTTCCATGGACAGTGTTGTGCTTGATGCGATAGAAACCCGGCTGAAGTTCGAGAATTCCTCCATCAAGTTCCGAGGGACGGAATGGAATCATCTTCCGGTCCGTGTATTCGATGCGTCCTGCGGCGTCGCCTGGCCATCGTTGGACGACACCCTGTGTCCTCTCCTTTCGTTCACTTGAATCAGAACAGCTGTCGAAACATGGGCGATCGGGATAACCTCGTTGCTGGGTACGTGTATGAAGACGAGTATCGCCCGGCCGGGTTCCGCCTCAAAAGGGATCCCCTCGCTCGGTGCGGCTTCGGATTCAGAGATATTCGGCTTTGAAGAGACAGCGGGCGGATCCTCCCGTCCGGCCGTTGCGCAGGAGAGGAGGCTTGCCAGAACACATCCCATGAGAAGGCAAATGTTTGTGATCCTGCGGAGTTTTAACATTCATTCTCCCGAATAAAGATAGATCCGGGTCTTAAAGATGTCAATGAATGGATTGTCATTAAGGCCGTCCGCATTAATGAGAGCAGAAAGATAAGAGAAAAAAAGTCCCCCTTGCTTGGATCTAATGCTTTCCCGTCACCTTGGGACAAAGCCTAAAAATAACTTATTGTATTGATAAACTTAATGTTAGCGTGGTGCGACCCCAGAATCGGAAAGTTTGTCCAGCGCAACAGTTATCCGACACCATAGGCATATATAAACCCCAGCCCTGAATACGTTTTAAGTCGAAAAGAAGACTATGATCCCGTGTCAGGGCATCCGGAAGCCGCGACGGAAGCACATGCCGGCCCTGGAATCGACCGCCTCGTTTTTTTCGACGCTGAAAAAGGTCATGAGGTGCCGGACACCCGAGCAACGCGGGACTCGGCGGGATCCAGGGTCACAACCCGGCCGTCACTGAACCGGAACGTGATTCTATACCTGGTCTTATTGCCCTTCAGGGAACCGTTATCGGTCACCTAAAGTCCGAGATCCACAGTGCCGTTGATGGGAAAGGAGACGCTCCCGTCGCTTCTGTTGAGAACACGGCCGTCGGCCACGACCGCCGTAAGCCAAAGATTGTTTGCCGGTATGGTGTCCCAAATGCTATACTGTCCGCTGATATTGTTGATACTGATGCCGACAACGGTCCCCGTGCCGATCAGCTGGATCGGAAAACATCAATCCGGGATTCCATCGCCGGCCAGCTCCTCGCTTTTCTGGACATAATCCTTCGATGTCAGAAAAGCTCCGGCCTCATTTACGGGATCGGGGGGATAGACGGCAGGCGCTTTGGTCGGGACAGCCGGCGTGTATGACAACGTGATGTTTTTCCAGCACGCGGAACCCCGGTTGTAGGTTGTATTCTGGAAATCTCCCACATAGACCCATTCGCCGACCGCGCCATCCGTCCCGCTTGTTCCCAGACCGGGCCCCACATCCACGGACCCGGGTTTTATGTTTGTCCCTGTTCCAACATGTTTGCCGTCAATTTCGATGTAAAAGCTGTTCCGGGCCAGGTGCGCAGCCACTTTGACATGATACCAGCGTCCGGCTTCCATGTTCATAATCTTGGTGTTGGACGGTCCAAGGAAGTACAAGTCTGTTCCCCAGTCAATGTGCAGGTGCACGAAGGTGTCGCTGTACAGGATAAACCAGTGGTTGTTTTTCTCCCGCAGTTGGAAATCAAATTCAATGGTGTAATCCTGCGTAAAATCATAGGGACGTCTTTGCGCTGCGAAACCCGTGCCGTGCTGCATGGCTTCGATACATATATCATTAGCATTGATGTCCACCCGGTTCCCTCCCGAAGCAACGGGCTGCCACCCTATAAAAGGCGTGAGCGGTCCGGCTCCCGCACCCGCATTGAGCGTAACTTGTCCATAGACAATTCCATCAATCGTGCGTCTGCCCGGCACAAGTTCCCACACCCCGGCGGGGAGTGTCAGGCCGACCAGGGTTTTGCCCACCTCGGCGCCTAAAATATCAACAACCTTTGGGCCTGGGTTTTGCAGGTTATGGGGCGATGTATAGTGCAAAAAGGCCCTGTGAGGGTAATCGAGATTAAATAGGCCCATGCCTACAACACCGTCATAGGTCGCATCGACAATCGTCATCGGCGCACTCAGCACAACATAGTTGCCTTCCCACCGCGGTTCCACAAGGGCTGTTTGCCTGCCCCACAAGAGGATGTTTTCCGCTTGGAAATCCGTGTCCAGCAGGATGCTAGCAGAACCAATGTTTGTCCTGAGCTTGTACTCCCCGGGCGGAAAGATGCCTGTCAAGTTTCGGCCTTTTTTTACGGTGACAAACACCTCGCCATTACGAAAAACAGTGAAGCTTTCAGTATTTTGCGAAACATCGACGATTCTGGCAGCGACCGTCAGTCGAACAGTATTTCCATCTCTTACGGGGCCTGATAACACCGTCCCTTCCTTCTGTGAGCCCCACAGCCTGATTTGCTGTCCATAAACCAGAGACACGTTCATTATGAGGCAAAATATCACCAGAGAGACAATTTTTACGTGAGAATTTCTCATCTTATTTTCCTCCTTTTTGTGTTTGGGCCAAATCCTTCACAATTACCCCTATTTTCCACTCACTGGCAACATGGAATAGGGATATCACACCCAAACTTACAATGTCAAAGTGACGCATTGAATCATCTATAATAAAGATAAGAATTTAAAGATAAAAAGATAAGAATTTCATTTTCTGTTTTGCTGGCTGAGAATACATCTTAGTTCTCATTTTCCCATTCAACCACCACTAAGAAATATATCACGGTAAAATGGATGTCAAGAATAAATAACAAATTGCCAGGGTCCGACCCCAAAACACAAAACAAGACCCGCAAAACAAAACGATTATTTGAGAGGTAAAAATATCACCTGATCTATTTTCTTAACATCTTCCAGATATTCTTGAACATTTGTTCACCAATCGTTTCTATATCTACAGATTTGTCCAGATAACTTATGAGACCGGTTCCTTCTATCAATGCATGGATTCGATCTTCATCCGTCCTATATGACTGTCAACGCCGGTTGACGTTTTCTCGGCTTAATTTCTCTTACTGAGCTCACGTTCTTCCCGTTTATCCAGGGAGAGCTGGCCGTATCCATGGGATTGGCCCGTTTCTTGATTCATGATTCCCTGCTGTGGCAGGAGTTTACCGTCCCCGTCATCCGGAGCGCACCGTGCTCTACCGGGTGCTCTTCCATTACTTTGACCAGTTCCTTCAAGAATATGAGTCCCGTTTCGAGAAGGAGTACGGTTTCTTCCGGCCGATCATCCAGTAGGTGGTCGAGCGCTACCTTGACTGCGGCAACCCCAGCTGCGGTTTTGCCCGCATCCGCTGTCCTTCCTGTGGGGAAAATCGCTTGTTGATGTTCTCCTGTCGCACTAGAGGATATGCTGTGCACAGCATATCCGAGGATTTTGCCCATCGTGCCATTCGAAGAGGCGGGAGGAATGGGCCGAGTGGATGCGGGAGACACTCCTTCTGGATGTCCCCCACTGCCAGGTCGTCTTCACCATCCCCAAAATGCTCCGCATATTCTTCAAATACAAGCGCCGGCTTCTGGGAGATCTTTGCCAGACGGCTGTCAATGCCCTCCTCAAATACCTCCAGGCCACAACCGGCACTGAGCTTCGTCCTGGTGTTGTGGCCGTCATTCAGACTTCAGGAGATAGGATTAATTTCCACGCCCATCTCCACTGCCTGGTGACTGAGGGAGGTGAAGATGGCGAGGGCCGATTCCATCATGTCGCTGAGTTCCAGGACAGCCTCCTGGCCGAGTTCTTCAAGCCCGAAGTCTTCTCTCTTCTCCTTGGGAAAGAGCTCATCTCTGAGGCCCTGGTGGAGAAGATCGCAAGCTGGCGTCACTCGGGCTTCTCTGTCCACAGCAAAGTCAAGGCTTCTACCAAGCAAGAAGCCGAGAAGGTTGGTAAGTACATGATTCGCCCGATCCTGTCATTGGAGCGCCTCTCTTTTTCGGAGAAAGAGGGCAAGGTGAGTTACCGGTATGGAAAAGAGGCCGAAGAGGTGGAGCGGATGGATTATCTGGAGTCCATCCTCTCCTGCTCTTTGGGTCCTTGTGCATTCCGGGCTCCTTGTCTCTCACTGAATCCGGATCGCGTTGAAGCTGACTTTCGCGCCCGGTTTACGGAACGGGCCGTCCTGATAGCCGGTGCTGGGCAGATCGATCAGCACGTGCAGCAGGTTTGCTCCGCCGTCCTGCTCGACGCCGAAGCCAATCAGCTTGCCGGTCAACGTCTGGTCGCCTGAGGTCACGGACAGTTGCGCGATGCCGGAGACGGCCGTCCAGCCGTCGGGCAGTTTGCAGATGATCAGCGCCCGGTCGTTGAACTGCTTGGTCTGGGACATCTCGCTGTAGTAGGTCTCCGTGAAGGTGCTCTTCAGTTTGAGGTTCTGGATCGTGGCGGTCACCTGCAGCGCCCGGCCTTGCGCGGTGCACGTCACGTCGAAGGGCGGCTCGGCGAACGGCTGCATCACCTTCAGTGATGGATCGCCGTACAGAACGCGCGAGGCGGTTCCTTTCAGCATGAAATCGGCCGGCGTCCACGCCGGGTGTGACATGCCGTCCTTGAATTCGTCGAAGACGGACAGTTTACCTCCGCCGCCCAGCACCACGCCGTCGTGCGTGTACTTGATCACGCCGCCCAGCGGCGCGCCGGTATACGCCAGATACTCCATCTCCTGGTAAACGGGGATACCGTGATCCGGGTGGAGCGAGGCAAAGTAGGCCACGGGGCCGCTGGCCAGCACGCCCAGGCAGAACGACTCGTTCGCCTTGACGGTCTTTTGCGTCACCTTCGGCCCCATCATGTCGAACCATCCGTGCGGCACGCCGGTGTAACAAGCGCCGTTGAAGAAAAGGCCCGGCGCGAAGTGGATCTTGCGCACCCACGGCCCGTTCAGCGAATCCACCACGCGGTCGGGATATCCGTGCCCGCCGTAGTGAACGAAGCCTGCGTTTTCCATGAGCTTCATCTTCTCGGCGGTGAAGCCTTCCAGCCCATGCGAGATCGTGGTCACTTCCATCCCATCGGCGTAGGCGGGGATCATGAAGCTGCCCTTATCCGCCACGCAACTGCCCTTGGGGGCTTGCGGATTCGGGCCGAGGTTGTCTACCATCCGCGTGGGCATCGTGATCCCGCCGCGAGCGAACTGTCCGATGCGTTTGACGAAGGCGAGCGCCGCGTTCGGATTCTCGCCGGTGATGAAGCCTGTGCGCAGATCGACGAAAGGATCGGCGTCGAGTTGGGTCGCCATCGTCAGCCAGCGCCAGCCGAAGTTGACGTCGATCTCGTCGGGCAGCATGATGACCAACGCGTAACGAGGCGGATTCGTTTTCAGTGCCGTCAGCAGGATCGCCAGATCGCCCGGATCGAACTCGCGGAACTCGGCGCCGGCATGCAATTGCTTCGCTTCGGTGATGGCCGCTCCGTAGGCCGCGGCGGCCTTGGTCGAAGCCAGGATCACGTAGGGACCAGTGGTATCAAAGGACACCTGGAGGGTCGCGCGCGGACCCGACGACGGCGCGGAGCAGCCCGGTCCGAGCACCGCGGAGATGAGGCCACCGAGAATCACGGCGGCAAGAACAAGCATGGCTCGCGTGTTCATGGCATCACTTCTCCTTCTTGGTGAGCCTGAAGTCGCCTCTTTGCACCCGGCGGAGGAGCTCGTTATTTGTCATGCCGAAATATCGCGCCGTCTTTCATGACGAACATGACCTTCTGAAGCATGGAGATATCCTGCAATGGATCACCGGGCACGCCTACGATATCGGCTAATATCCCGGGTGCTATATTATTTATAGGTAACATGATGATGTGATGCACCTCCTCGGGGAGTTTGATAGACTCCCCGTTGGAAACATTTTAATCAGGAGGTGCACAGATGAATTATGTCGGGATTGACCATCATCGTCAATACTCTCATCTGACGGTGATGGATCAAGAGGGTCAGGTGCTTCGATCCGGGCGGGTACCCAACGTCCAGGTTGAGATCGAGAGGTTCCTTGAAGGTTTGGAGGCGGTTGAAGCGGTCATCGAGACGGGACGCTCGAGCTATACGATGGTGGATGTCTTGGATGAGATGGGGGTTACGGTCAAGATCGTCCATCCGAATGAAGTGAAAGCGATCGCTCGGGCGAAGATCAAGACGGACAAGCGGGACTCTGAGGTTCTGGCTCATCTTTTACGGATGAAGATGATCCCGGAGGTGTATCGGCGGTCGTTGGAGAACCGGCAAGCCCAGAGGGTCTTGCGGCAGCGGGCTTTTTATGTGAGTGCGATGACGGCGCTGAAGAATCGGGTTCATGCGTTTCTGGCGCAACAGAGAGAGGAGGTCCGGGAGGAGGTGGCCAGGGAGACGAATATCTTTTCGGAGAGAGGGCGGAAGATGCTCTTGGGGCTGGAATTGGCGCCGAGAGAGAAGAGGCTGTTGGAGGCGTTACTGAAAACGTATCGCCATTTGGAAACACGGATCGGGGAGTCGAGCGCCCTTGTCGAGAAGCTCTATGAGGAGAGCCGGGAGGCTCAGCTCATCCGGACCATTCCTGGGTTTGGGAAATATTTGGCAGTCCTGGTGGCGGTGGAGATTGCCGACATCAACCGGTTTGCTGACGCGGCTCATCTTCATGCCTATGCGGGGGTGATCCCCTCGACTCACAGCTCCGGCGACAGGACCCATCATGGGAAAATCGTGCGGGCCGGTAACCGCTGGTTGCGCCGGACGAGTGACCGCTTCCTTCGCTATTACCACCTCCAGAAGCCCAGCCGAAGCCTCACCCCTGCCGATCACGGGACCCGGTTCCCCGGAGTCCTTCGCGATCGGACCTGGCCGACCCTCCGCCATCTCCCGGACGGCTTCTCCCTCGAGCCCTACATCGATGCCCGCAGTCGCTTGGCCCTTCCTAGTTTCGATCTGCGGTCTATACTTCTGACGATGACGGGAGGGGAAAATTGTCACAAAGAGGTTCGCTCGACCGGCAGAGCCAAAAAGGAAACTCTTATTCTCCGGCGACAAAAACGATTTTTTTCTGCAGCCTTCTTCAGGCGGCGCTGATCATTGCCCCGCTCGCCAGCCGGGGCGGCCAACCGAATATCCGATTCCCCGGACACCCTCAGGAACAGGTCAATGCCGCCGAACGGCTCAATCTCCGCTTTTCGCCGCGTTCCGGGCAGACGCTCGTCTATAACCTGCAGACCCGGATGGACTCCGAGGGAGAGGGATTCCTGGGCAAAAACCTGACTTTAAGCGCCGAGGCCGACGTGGAGACACTGGAAGAACAGAACCCCTTGAATTTTTCCGTCCTGGAGGTCCTCAGCAATTACTGGCCGGCCTTCCCGGACAGGCCGCTTTCCCCGGGCGAATCCTGGCCGGACCACAAACGGATCGTCGTGCCTTTCCAGGGAATGAGCCTGACGATCGAACTCGAGGTCAGTTTCACCCTCAACACCGTCACTCCCGCACCCGGCGGGCGGCTGGCGCTCATCGCGGCCGCCTACACGGCTTCGCTCTCCGGAGACCGCCAGGTCGAGGATTTCCGGGGAGCATTCGAAGGCCGAGGGACCGGTACCGGAAGCTTGGTCTTCCAAGTCGACAGCGGCTTCTTCTCGAATGGCGCTAGCCGTTCCCCTCAGGGCCGGATGGAGAGCTGAATCTTGAACACCCCCCTTTCTTCAAGCGGCACGAACCGGCTCAGCGGATCCCACCGCCGCTCCCAGTTCCGGGTGTAAACGAAATAGATGATGTTTCCCGGTGCGATCTCCCAGCGGAAGCGGAGGTTGACGCCCAGCTCCTTAGACACATCATCGTACTGGAAATAGCTCATCAGGCCGAGCCGGGGCGAAACAAAGAGGTCGGCTTTCATCTCGTAGACGTTTTCATTGAAACGGCCCTCGGGCAGGTTTCCCCGGACAAGGTCGGTGGAGACACCGAGAGTCGCATAGCCTTTGTACTTCAGAACGAAACCCAGCTCTGTCTCGCTCAGACGGCCGGAGTAAAATCCGCCGAACCCCTGTTCCAGTTCGATTTGAAAAGCCCGGTGGGACGAGGACTTGAATTCCAGGCGATAGTTGGTGAAATCGTACGGCCCCTGGGGCAGGATGACGCCGTCTGAGACCTCGAAATCGTACGGCAGGACATCCCGCTCGGCCTCTATGTTGAACTCGAAATTCTCGCCGCTCTCGGTCTGGAAATTCAGCGGCTCCAAGGATAGTTGGCGGGTTTCCAGACGGCCTCCCAGATCCCAGTAGAAGCCGACGCTCAACCCGTTGAAGAACTGCCGCACCCGGCGACCCACCCAGCCTTTTTCCGGCCGGGGCATGTAATTGGCTCCCAACGACAAGTTCTGGACTCCGTTCCTCCGCAGGAATCCGAGGCCGGGGTCGAGGGAATCGCCGTAATATGAATACATGATCCTGCAGTCCCAAAGGTCATTGGGATAGTCGACCTTGAAACCGAAACCCTGATGGTTTCCGGGCTTCCGTTCATTCCAGTTGTAGACGTACCAGCCACCGATCAGGAAGTTTTGATTCCCCCGGAATCGGGAGGTCTGGTAGATCAGGTCAAACCCGGCCAGCGTGTTTCTTTCTCCCGTCGGGCTTCCGTCCGTGAAGATGATTCCCACCTTGCTCTCGGCGAGGACATCCTGGTAAATCCTCCCGGCCACGAAATTCTGCCTGGGCAGCCCCAGAGATCTCTCGGTCAAGACATCCAGGAAGGCCACGTTCGTGTTGCCCAGCCGTCCGAAAACCTTGGTGCCGAAGATGACCGGAACCTGGGCTCCTACGTGAAGCCCGATCCGGCGGCTGAAAAAAGGAGAAAAACTCTCGCTGCCCGTCGTCCCAAAATTGAAAATCTGGGATCCCTCAAGGAAAAATGTCCTCTTCTCCGGGAAAAAAAGAGGGAAGCGCGTCAGGTTGATGCGCCGCTCATCGACCTCGGTCTCGGCGAAATCGGTATGATAACTGAAGGCGCCGCTGAAGCCGGGCGTGAAGTTCTTGTAGATGTCGAAACCGCCGTCCCACTGGTAGTCCCGGGGCGCGCCGTCCTGGGTGTGATCCCGGATGCCCCGGGCCACCCCATAAGGCTTGAAGGTGATTCCCGTGCCCAGGTTGATTTTTTCTACCCCCTGGAGGGGCGCCGCCTCGGCCGGGTTATTGAAAAAATTATCCTGGCCGACTCCGGAGAGTCGGATCGTCTCCTGCTTCCGGGGAATGTAGCGTTCGACATTGATCCCCCAGTGAGTCAGGCCGGACTGGAAAGAGATCGTCTTGAAGGGGATTTCGAGCTCGGTGCTCCAGCCGTCGGGGAGGATCGCGCTCCGGGCGTCCCAGATCCCGTCCCAATCGAGGCTGGCGTGCTCGCCGAAGGCCAGGCCCTCGCTCTTGGCTCCGCAGGCATTGACGTAAAAGAGATAGGCATTCCGCTTGTCCAGAAAAGGATCGAGCAGGATCTTGACGACATCATCGCTCTCGGCGTCCTCGTCGGCGTCGTGGGCCATGGTGTTCGCGCAGACTTGCGAAGGCTGGCTGTCATAACAATGGAGGCCGATGTAGAGGCTGGAATCATCATAGACAATGCGGAGCTCGGTCTTTTCGGTCGGGTCTCCCGTCGTCGGGAAGACCATCCGGAAATCGGAGAAAACCGCCGCCCGGCGCCAGACCTCGTCGTTAAGCCGACCGTCCAGGTGAGGCCCTCGGTCGACGCGGACGGCCTTCTGGACCGGTGTGTCGGCCAACAAGGCCGGGAAAGACAAGATCAGGATTCCGAGTACCCGGACGGATTTCCGAGTCATGGCTCTTTTTCTCAATAGAAATAGCGCCCATTATAACAAAATACCCGGTTCAGTCACCCTTCCGCGCGCGGGCCGGGTTGAATCGGACTGGGCGGGAATGGCGCATCCTCAGATGCCGTTGCCGGAGCACCCGTCAGTGTGCCCTTCGCTGTCGCCAAAACAGTCTCAAAGCTAGGCGGTTGGGCCCACTCGATCCCGATATATGAAAATGATCCCTGCGGCACTTGGCCGCAATCTTCGCTTCGCCGGCTTGATCAGGTTCTTTTCAGCTTCAGGCCTCCGCCGCCCCAAACCTTCGGGTCAAACTGCACGGCAACCAACTCACCGTTCTCCAGCCGAAAGACGAGAGGCGCCGTCTGGGCGCGCCGGATCTGCGTCTGGACGGTTGTGCGGACCGTGATCGTCCCATCCGGGTTCTCAGCCCAGGTCCCTTGCTCGGCTATGGGCGTTTGGCCCTGGGGGAACGTCTGGGTTAGCAGGGCTGTGCCGTCCTCATTCAAGGTCAGCGTCACTTTTTTCCATACCGAGACACCCGAAGAGATGTCTCCGCTGAATGTGCCGACGAAGCCCGTCTTCTGCCCGGCTTCTTCAGCCAATCGATCTTGATAGGCGGGCGGGAGCGCGCTGGTGAAATAGATGCGCCGAATCTGAGCTAAAGGCACACTCTCTTCGGTGTCGAACTGGAATCCCATGATGTGACTGAAATCGAGGATTTTGCCGGAGGTCATCCGTCCGTTCCTGAAGATGAGATAGTGTTGGTCTTTGTCCATCTTCTCTCTCTCTTTGGGAAAATTCCAGTCGGTGTTGACGAAACTGATCATCCAGATGCTCTGGAGGGCGAACTCCCGCCCGTCCTTGAGCGATAAGATGAGCGGTGTCCGCGAAAGATCCTCGATCTGCCCGATGACCATCTGGCCATCCTGCAAGAAAAGGGCCGCTTTCCCGGGCTCCAGATCCTCGGCCGGAAGGGATCCCGCTGAAAGACACACGCATAAACCGATCGTCACGATCCATGGCCAGGTCTTTTTCATGGTCACCTCCGCCACTATACTAGAAGAAACCGGGTGGATTGACAATTGTGAGCTCAAATTTGCTAAAGGTCGCGGGAGGACTCAGAGAGAGGTTAATTTCTCCAGTTTCTTCTCATCGCCCATGACGATGAGGATATCACTGTCTTTGATGACGAAATCCGCCTTGGGGACATAAATTGTGCGTTCCGGAACGAGTTCCCGAATGGCGATGACCTGGATCTCGTACTTGTTGCGGAGGTCGAGCTGTTTCAAGGATTTGCCGATGAACTTTTCCGGGGGGGCGATTTCCTGGATGCTGATCCCGGACATGAGCGGCAAGCATTCCAGTATGGCGGGGCTGGTCAATCTGAGGGCGGTCCGGACGGCCATGTCCTTTTCCGGGTTGATCACCTCCGTCGCCCCGATAGCCTCCAGGATCTTGCCGTGGTCTTCGGTGGAGGCCTTGGCGACAATGCGCTTGGCGCCCATCTCGTGAAGATGGAGGACGGTCAGGATCGAGGCTTCCATAGCCTCCCCCAGGCTGACTACGACCACGTCCATCCCTTTGATCTCCAGCGCCTCCAGGTTCTCCATTTCGGACGCATCCGTTATGACCGCATGAGAACTAAAGGATTTGGCTTCTTCGATCTTGTTCTTGTTTGTATCGATAGCCAGGACCTCATGCCCTCTTTCGTAGAGTGTTCGGGCAACATTGGATCCAAAGCTCCCCAGCCCGATGATCGCGAATTTCATGATGGCTTCACTCCCTTTATTCTAGCCGATTAAGACCCTCTCTTCAATGTATTCATACTTTCCGATCGCTCGGCGCCGGCTGAAAGCCAAGAGCAGGGTCAGCGGACCGATCCGCCCGGCGTACATCAAGAGGATGACCGTGATCTTGCCGACGACGCTCAACTTGGGAGTGATGCCCAGGGAGAGTCCGACCGTCCCGAACGCGGAAAAGAGCTCGAAGAAGACATCCCTTATCAGCAGGCCCGGCTGGTTGATCAAGACGACAAAGCCGGCGATGAAGATCAGGCTCAAAGACAGAGAGATCAGGGTGAAGGCCCTGACCGCGTTGCCCTGGGGAATCGTCCGGTAAAACATATGGATCGAGTCCCTGGCGGCAATCTTGGACCGGATGAAGGCCAGGACCACTCCGAACGTGCTGGTCTTGACGCCGCCGCCGGTCGAGCCCGGGGAGGCGCCGACGAACATCAGCAGCATCAGGAGGAGGACGGCGGCCGGCCCCAGCGTCGTCAAGTCCATGGTGTTGAATCCGGCCGTCCGCGGGGTGACAACCTGGAAAAAGGAGGCGAGGATCTTGTCCTTCCAGGGAAAAGACTCGAGCGCCCGATCCTTTTCAAGGACCAGGAAAATGAAGAAGGAGCCGAAGATGAGGACGGTGGTCGATATCAGGACCATCTTGCTGTGCAGGGAAAGCCTTATCTTCTTTTTTTTCAATAATCCGCGGCCGGCTATGGCCGCCTCTCCGATGACCAGGAAGCCCAAGCCGCCGAAGATGACCAACTGCGTCATGATCAGGTTGATAAAGACATCCCCCCTGAATCCCATCAGGCTGTCGCTGTAAACGGAGAATCCGGCATTACAGAAACCCGAAACGGCGTGGAAGAGTCCTGAAAACAACGCCCTGGGCCAGGGATGATCCCGGAGAAAACGCAGGGACAGGAGGACGAATCCGGCGCCTTCGATAATGGCGGTAAACACGAAGATGTTCTTGATCAACGTCTTGAAGTTGCCCGGGGACCCCGGGTGGAATCCCTCCTGGACCAGGATCCGGTCGTTGATGGTGATCGACCGGCCGGCGGCCAGCAGAACCATCGTGGAGAAGGTCATGATCCCCAAGCCTCCCAGCTGGATCAGGACCAGAAGGACGGTCTGACCGAAGAGCGTGAAATGGGTGGCCGTATCGACGACGATAAGTCCGGTGACGCAGATTGCCGAGGTGGACGTGAAAAGGGCGTCGATCAAAGAGAGACCGCCCGATTCACTGCAGAGGGGGAGCAAGAGGAGTAGAGTGCCAGCCAGGATCGCGCCGGCAAAGCTGATGGCCAGCACCTGGGCCGGCTGAAAAAGTTTTTCTTTATGGGTGGCGATCGGAAACGTCCTCCTTTGGATGAGAAAATAACTATTCCTTTAGCACGCTTTTGTCAACTCCGGCCGGCGGTTTGACATCGGGTCGCTCCTATGCTACTTTTGATCGAAGGTCATGAATATTGTCAATTTGATCGCCGAAGCCAGCCTGGTCGTCCAGTTCGTCATCCTCATTCTCCTCTTTTTCTCCGTTTTCTCCTGGGCCATCATCTTCTACAAGCGGCGGATCATCCGGGCGGCCTTCTCCCAATCGAACAGGTTTCTCCGGGCATTCCGCAAGAGCAAGAACCTCTCCGAAGTGAACGATGCGGCCAAGCGTTACCAGGGAAGCCCTTTGGTCTCCCTTTTTCAAGCAGGATTCAAAGAGCTCAGTCACCTTTCCCGCTCCAATCTCCAGAATCCGACCAACTCCAACCGCTTGGAGAGCTTGAGCCGAGTCTTGACGAAAGCATCCAATGCCGAGATTTCGAAGTTAGAGAAGATGATGGGTTTTCTGGCGACGACCGGAAGCGTCACTCCCTTCATCGGCCTTTTTGGCACGGTCTGGGGGATCATGGACGCCTTTCTGAAGATCGGCATTGTCCGTTCCGCCAGCCTGATGACCGTCGCGCCGGGCATCGCCGAAGCCCTGATCGCCACCGCTGTCGGATTGTTCGCGGCCATCCCGGCGGTCATCGCCTACAACCATTTCCTCCACAGGATCAAGGATTTGATCACCGAGATGGAGGACTTCAGCCTGGAATTCCTGAATATCGCAGACCGACTCTATGGCCCTTAAACCACAGGCGCTGAGCACCTCAAAGAGAGGCCGCATCGGAACTTCGCTGTCCGAGATCAACGTCACGCCGTTCATCGATGTCATGCTGGTCCTGTTGGTCATCTTCATGGTAACCGCCCCGTTGATGCAGTCGGGCATCGGCGTCAACCTCCCCCAGGCCGAAACGCAATCCGCGCCGGCCGAAGAAGGGCTGACCATCACCGTCACCAAAGACCGTTTCATCCATCTGGACGGAGCGGTCATCAACATCAACCTCCTGGAGAGAAAGCTCCGGGAGTATTTCGCCGGCAAGCCAAAAAAGATCGTCTTCATCCAGGCCGACGAAGGGCTGAACTACGGCTTTTTCATCGACACCCTGGACATCATCAAAAAGGCGGGTGTCGAGGCGGTCGGATTGGTCACCGAGCCGATCGAACTCCAATCCGCCCGCAGGAGAAAATGATCGCCAGCGGGGAACGGATTCTATTCAAGCGGGCCGTTTATATTTCTCTCTGCACCCATCTCGCGTTCCTGGTTTTGATCATCATCTCCCCCCATTTGCCCCGGCCGTCACGCAAAGGCCTGATCCATTATAT
>JBAUIH010000383.1:0-2416 GCA_049682755.1 Candidatus Aminicenantales bacterium
GAACCTCGACGTTGACCCGGAGCGCAGCACGTTGCTGGCGCTGCAGGCGCTGTCGGTGACGCACACCTTCGAGGCGGAGGACGCGCTACACCGTTCGGTGCTTGGTTTGCATTTGCTCCGCACCATACCTGGCGGAGCTCTCTACAGCATCAGTCCGGATGGAACCCGTCTGGCCACAGGGTTTGCGTCTGAGAAATACCTAAAACTGCACGTGTGGGATGCCTTCTCCGGCAAACTCCTGTTCATCCTGTCCGGCCACACGGATTCCGGCTTCGCCCGCGGAGAGTTCAGTCCAGACGGGACGAGGATTGCGACAGCCAGTCGGGACAAGACATCCAAAATATGGGATGCTACCACTGGCAAGGAACTACTCACTTTGTCCGGCCATACTGATGTGGTTGGCAACGTTGCATTTAGCCCGGACGGAGCGCTCGTGGCCACAGGCAGTTGGGATAACACTGTAAAGCTCTGGGATGCTGTGACCGGCCAGGAGTTGTTCACCCTGTCGGGTCACACCTGTTACACCGGAAGTGGACCAAGAGCAGTCTTCAGTCCCGATGGAGCGTGGCTGGCTACGGGCTGCGGCGTCGCGAATCAAAATAATACTGATCTTGCTGTCAGAATCTGGGACGCCGCTTCTGGTCGGCTTGTGTTCATCCTATCCGGCCATACTTATTGGGGAGTTGGCAATATTGCCTTCAGCCCGGATGGCACGCGCCTACTCACCAGCACAGGCGGTAACGGCGGGACAGATTGGACAGCCAAGATATGGTATGTGACCACCGGACAGGAGTTGTTTACACTACAACATAACCGGTCGGTTGTCACGAGCGTTTTCAGCCCAGACGGGACACTCGTCGCCACAGGCAGCGCGGATGGCTTGGTGACGCTCTGGGATGCAGCCACCGGCCAAAAGTTACTCACCCTCACCGGCCATCAGGTGTCGATATATGCCCTGGCGTTCAGCCCGGATGGCGCGCGCCTGGCTGTGGGTGATCTGGAGAAAGCAATCATCTGGGATCCCATGTCCGGTCGAGAGTTATTAGATTTGTACACCGGAGGCCCAACTAGCTGGTTAACGTTCAGCCCGGATGGCCAGCGGTTGTTCACCAGAACCGGCGACAAAACCAGGATATGGGATATTGCACCCGACCGGGAGTGGCTCACGTTGGCCGGCCACAGCGGCAGGGTCTGGGGGGTTGACTATAGTCCAGATGGCAAACTCCTGGCCACAGGTGGCTCAGATAAGACCGTCAAAATATGGGGCGTCGCGTCCGGGCAAGAGTTGCACACTCTCTCTGGTCATACCGGTACTGTCTATTACGTCACTTTCAGCCCTGACAACACACACCTGGCCAGTACTTCGCTGAAAGAGGCAAAAGTATGGGACGTAATTTCCGGGAAAGCGTCGCTCACGATTACCGATACCAGTAGTTCCGCGCCATTTGCTCATCTTGCCTTCAGCCCGGATGGTGCACGCGTGGCGATCAGGCATGGTCAGACAGTAACCGTGTGGGACGCTGTTTCTGGCAAGGAATTACTCACTCTGACGGGCCATACTCGTACAGGCGCCACAGTAGCCTTCAGCCCGGATGGAACGCGCATGGCCACGGCCGACAACCTGGGAACGATCAAGATATGGGACACCGCAACCGGGCAGGAGTTGCTCAACATTTCGTATGGTATGGATATAAGAGACGTAGTCTTCAGTCCCGATGGGTCGCGGTTGGCCTCGGCCAGCGGAGATGGTACCGCGCAGGTGTGGGATACGGTGTCCGGCGAACGATTACTCACGTTGATTGGCCACGGCACCATCATTCAGGCAATTACGTTCAGCCCCGATGGCAGGTTTCTGGCCACGGCCAGTTACGACCGAACCGCCAAAGTGTGGGATGCCGTTACCGGCAAGGAGTTGCTTACCCTGTACGGTAGCCGCGATCTGCTGTATGACGTCGCTTTCAGCCCCGACGGCACACGCCTGGCCACCGCAAGTTGGGACGGTATGGCGCGCGTCTACATCCTCCCGTTGAACGAGCTCGTGGCCGTGGCCCGCTCGCGCGTGACGCGCGGGCTGACGGAGGAGGAGTGCAAGCAGTACCTGCATGTGGAGGACGTAGCGCTGTGCCCGGCAGGGCCGTGAGGGGGTGAACAGGTGAAGAGGTGAACAGGTGAACAGGTGAGATGCTGATGTGCTTCGGCATCTCACCCCTTCACCTGCTCACCCGCTCACCTCTTCACCCCTCACCGGCTTCGGCCAGGATAGCGTTGAACAGAGCATCGGCTATGAAGAAACCGGCTTCGTTACGCAATGACAACGGCACCGGCTCAAGCGCGGCAATGCGCCCCTCGCGCCGGGCGCGCAGCAACACGCCCAACACGCCCACCGGCTCCAGGCCGAGCGACCTGGCCGCGACAC
>JBAUIH010000384.1:0-2389 GCA_049682755.1 Candidatus Aminicenantales bacterium
ACAAGGAACTATATATCACATGCCGATGGTTCAGTATTTATTGAGATGGGGAAAACCAGGATTATATGTACAGCTACAGTTGAGGATAAAATTCCTAAGTTTTTGGCTGGTAAAGGTTCAGGTTGGATTACTGCTGAATATGATATGATTCCTGGTGCTGCTCCGCAGAGGATAGTCAGAGCTCAAACTACAGGTAGAATTAATGGTAGAACTCATGAAATTCAGAGGCTGATTGGTAGGTCACTGAGGAGTGTTGTTGACTTAAATAAAATTGGTGAAAGAACCATCTGGGTAGATTGTGATGTAATCGAAGCAGATGGCGGAACCAGAACTGCATCAATAACCGGTAGCTTTATTGCTCTTTTTGATTGTATGCATTCACTGATTGAGAGAAAGATTATTGATATAATGCCAGTAGAAAATTTTTTGGCAGCTGTAAGCGTGGGTATTGTTGATGGGGAGATCCTTGTAGATCTTTGTTTCAAAGAGGATTCAAAAGCACAGGTGGACATGAATGTAGTTATGAATTCCAGGGGTGAATTAATTGAAGTCCAATCTACTGCAGAAGTTAATCCTTTTAGCAGGGAAGACTTTGATAAAATGCTGGGAAAGGCGACTGCTGCTATCAAAGAAATTATAGAAATTCAAAAGAAGATATTAAGTCAGAATTTGTAATTATTATTTTTTTTATTATTTAATCATTCAGGTGCTAGTCTATTGCAGATAGTTATTGCTTCAAAAAATATTGGAAAAATCAAAGAGATAAAATCATTTTCTGATGTTTCATTAAATGTGGAATGGCTGACTTTTAAAGATTTTAAAAAGTTTCCGGATGTAGGGGAGAAGGGAAGCAGCTTTTTAGAGAATGCAAGACTTAAGGCCAGAAGTATTTCTCTTTATACAAATAAAATCACTCTTGCCGATGACTCGGGGCTGGAGGTCGATTTTTTAGAAGGCAGACCTGGAGTAAAATCGTCAAGATATAGTGGAGCTGATGCCACAGATAAGCAGAACAGGGGCAAGCTGCTAAAAGAAATGGAAAATGCAAGAAAAATTTCAGACAGGGCAGCCAGATTTGTCTGCAGTATGGTGTTGTGGAATCCGGAAAAAGGCTCTATTTTTGAAACCAGAGGTGTTTGCGAGGGCTTTATAGGTTTTGAGGAAAAGGGTACTGGTGGTTTTGGCTATGATTGTATTTTCATTCCAGCAGGATACAAAAAAACAATGGCCCAGTTGACCTGGAAGGAAAAAAATAATATCAGTCACAGGGGAAAAGCTCTTAGTGCCCTATACAAGTTTATCTTGACAACTCCCCACGCATAAATACAGGGGCTCCTGCAGTGTTTTTCCTTGGTAAATTTTTAGAATTATGATATTATTCTTTCTGCTAAAATGTTAGCTCTTGTAATCGGGGTGTAGCGCAGTTTGGTTTAGCGCACCTGCTTTGGGAGCAGGGGGTCGGAGGTTCAAATCCTCTCACCCCGACCAAGTTTGTATTGGTAGAATGCCAGATACAGTAGAGGTAATTAGGGGAAACATGCCGTTGGTGCATGTTTGCAGGATTTGAAAGGACGGACCAGAGCGATAGCGGCGGGAGTCCGCGGCTCTGCAGCGAACGTAGTGAGACAAAAGACCAAATCCTCTCACCCCGACCATTTTGGGCGGGAATAGCTCAGTTGGCTAGAGCGTCAGCCTTCCAAGCTGAGGGTCGCGGGTTCGAATCCCGTTTCCCGCTCCATTATTTTTATATTGTCCGGGCTTTTTTATACATTATCAGAAAAAAATAAATAACCGGTAAGATACTGTGAACTAAGATCAGTAATAAAAGCCAGATAAATTTGGCATCTTGGCCTCCAACAAAGATAAGATAAAAAGACTAAAGTATATAAGTATTTCAGGCTTTAAAATAGCTATTTTCAATTCAAAAGCTACTCTTGACTTCTAGATTGATATTAACTAAAGTATTACTCTGGCTTTGGGCGTGTGAAGAAGTTATCAGCATTTTTAAATAATAAAATTTTAATTTGTTATAATAATTATATAGTTTTTTGCGCCAGTAGCTCAGCTGGATAGAGCAACGGACTTCTAATCCGTGGGTCGGGGGTTCGAATCCCTCCTGGCGTACCACATAAAGTTACTATAGTTTGTAAAGATTGATATAGCCAGACTGTGTAAAATATGCCAGAAGTTTGAGATTGCCGGACAATATTGAGTAATTTTACTTTCAGTATTTGATTTGAGAATTTAAATGGTGGGAATAGCTCAGCTGGTAGAGCACAGGATTGTGGATCCTGGGGTCGCGGGTTCGATCCCCGTTTCTCACCCCATTTTTTAAAAGTTGCGCCTGTAGCTCAGCTGGATAGAGCGTCGGACTTCGAATCCGCAGGTC
>JBAUIH010000385.1:0-6333 GCA_049682755.1 Candidatus Aminicenantales bacterium
CCGATATCTATGCCTTGAAGAGCATTATCCGGCTGCGGGGGCTGGACCCGTCCGAGCACCTAGTCCTTGTCCCGAGCCGGGACGGCCGCACTCTCGACGAGGATGAGATCGCCGGCTGCTTCGACGATTCCGTCGCCCTCGTTTTTCTTCCCTCCGTCCTCTACCGGAGCGGCCAGCTCCTCGATCTGGAATTCCTGACGCGTCAGGCCCGCAAGAGGGCGATCCCGATCGGGTTCGACTGCTCGCACTCGGTGGGCGCGATCCCCCATGAATTCAACCAGTGGAAGGTGGACTTCGCCCTGTGGTGCAGTTACAAATACCTGAACGGCGGTCCGGGCGCGACCGCTTTTCTCTATGTCAACCGGGTCCATTTCGACGGGGAGCCGGCTCTGGCGGGCTGGTTCGGATCGGTCAAAGAAAAGCAGTTCGATATGTCGCTCGAATTCGAGCCGGCCCGCAGCGCCGGAGGCTGGCAGATTTCTTCCCCTTCGATCCTGAGTGCCGCGCCTCTTCTCGGGTCGCTGGCCATCCTCCGGGAAGCAGGTTCAGCGGCGATCAGGGAAAAATCATTGCGGCTGACCGGCTTCTTTCTGGAAATGGCGGACGAGTTCTTGTCGCCCGAGCCCTTTGGGTTCTCTATCGCTACGCCGCGGCAGCCGGAACGGCGGGGGGGGCACGTGGCCATCGTTCACCCCGAGGGAAAGCGAATCTGCGCCGCCCTGCAGGATCGCGGCATCATTGTTGATTTCCGCCCGCCCGATATCATCCGGATCGCGCCGGTGGGACTCTATAATACGTTCATTGAAGTTTGGCAGTCCGTCCGGCATCTTCGAGAGATCGTCGCGGGCGGAGATTACAGCCGGTTTCCCAGGGAACGCGGGGCGATTTCCTGAGGCTCAGCTTTCGCTAGCCTTGGCCACCGAGCAGATCCTGTCCCCGTTCTCGAGGTTGATCAGGCGGACTCCCTGGGTGGCCCGGCCCGTCGCCCGGACCTGCTTGGTCTGGATGCGGATGACCTTGCCGCTCTCGGTGACGATGAGCAGGTCGTCCTCGGCTACCCCCAGCGCGGCCACGGCCGGGCCGATCTTCGGGGTGATCTTGAGGTTGATCAGACCCTTGCCGCCGCGGCGCTGCTTCCGGTAGAAGCCGACCTCGGTTCTTTTCCCGTACCCCTTCTGACTGGCCGTGAAGATGAATTTATCCGCTTCCCCGATGGCCACCAGCCCGATGACCTCGTCTTTCTTGGCCAGGCGCATCGCCCGGACGCCGGCGGCCGTCCTACCCATCGGCCGGATGTCCTTCTCGCTGAAACGGATGGCCTTGCCGAGCTTGGTGGCAATAACGATCTCCCGTTTGCCTTCGGTCAGCCGCGTCCACAGAAGCTCGCCCTTCTTGCGCAGGCTCATGGCGATGATGCCGCCCCGCCGGATGTTCCGGAAATCGCTCAGCCGGGTCTTCTTGATCAACCCGTCCTTGGCCATCATGACGATATACTTGTTCTCCGGGAAATCCTTCACGGCCACGACCGAAGTGGCCTTCTCGCCCGGCTGGAACTCGATCAGGTTAGCGATGGCCTTCCCCCGGCCCGAGATCCCGACGTCGGGGATCTCCAGAGCCTTGAGCCAGTAGACACGACCGTTATTTGTGAAGAAGAGGAGAAAAGAATGGGTCGAACAGACGAAGACGTCTTCCATGACGTCCTCGACCTTCATGCTTATCCCCCGCCTTCCTTTGCCGCCACGCATCTGGAAGTGGTAGGAGGAGAGGGATGTCCGCTTGATATACCCGGACTGGGTGGTCATGACGACGACGTCCTCCTCCTTGATCAGGTCCTCGGGCCGGATGTCGGTGATGACCTCGTCGCGGATCTCGGTCCGGCGCTCGTCGCCGTAGCGGTGCTTGATCTCCCTGACCTCGTCGATGATGATCTCCTGGATGAGCTTCTCGGAGCCGAGGATTTTCTTCAGTTTGGCGATCAGGGCCTTGACCTCGGTGTATTCCTGGACGATCTTGTCCCGCTCCAGGTGAGTCAGCCGCTGCAGCTGCATCTCCAGGATGGCCTGGGCTTGGATCTGGCTCAGCTTGAATTTTGTCATCAAACCGGTCCGGGCTTCGTCGACGTTTTTGGAGGTGCGGATGAGCTTGATGATGGCGTCGATGTGGTCGAGGGCGATGCTCAATCCCTCCAGGATGTGGGCCCGGAGCTCGGCTTTCTTCAGGTCGAAGCGGGTCCGCCGGCGGATGACGTCCTGGCGGTGGGAGATGAAATACTTCATCATGTCCAGCAACCCCATCATCTTGGGCTGCTTGTCGACGATGGCCAGCATGATGATCCCGAAAGACGTCTGCAAGGCCGTGTGTTTGTAGAGGTTGTTGAGGACGACCTCCGGCAGCTCGCCCTTCTTGACCTCAAGGACGACACGTATCCCTTCCCGGTCGGACTCGTCCCGGATATCGGCGATGCCCTCGATCTTCTTGGCGTTGACCAGGTCGGCCATCGACTCGATGAGGCGGGACTTGTTGACCGCGTACGGGATTTCGGTGATGACGATGCGCTCGCGTTCGCCCTTCTCTCCGTGTTCGATCATCGACTTGGCCCGGAGCTGGATGACTCCTCGGCCATCACGGTAGGCGTCCCGGATGCCCGGCCTGTTGAAGATGAAACCCCCGGTCGGGAAATCGGGCCCCGGGATGAAATCCATGATCTTGTCGAGCGTCGCATTCGGATGCTGGGCAAGGTAGACCAGGCCATCGCACACTTCGGAGAGGTTGTGTGGCGGGATGTTGGTGGCCATGCCCACGGCGATTCCCGATCCGCCGTTGACCAGGAGGTTAGGGAACTTGGTCGGCAGGACCTCCGGCATGGTCAAGCTCTCGTCATAATTGGGGACGAAGTTGACCGTATCCTTCTCGATATCGGCCATCATTTCGTCGGCCAGCCGGGCCATCCGGATCTCGGTGTAGCGCATGGCCGCCGGAGGATCGCCGTCGATCGAGCCGAAGTTCCCCTGTCCGTCGACCAGCACATACCGCATACTGAATTCCTGGGCCATCCGGACCAGCGTATCGTAAACGGCCTGGTCTCCGTGGGGGTGATATTTTCCGATGACGTCGCCGACGATCCGGGCCGACTTCTTATAGGGCTTGTTGTGGCTTGTCCCCGATTCATACATGGCGTAGAGGACGCGCCGGTGGACCGGCTTGAGGCCGTCCTTGATATCGGGGATGGCCCGGCCGATGATGACGCTCATGGCGTAGTCCATGTAGGACCGCCGCATCTCTTCTTCGAGGCTGACCACCGAGAGGTCGGCCGCGGCCGGCGGCAACGGCGGCTGGCCGGTTTCGCCTTGTTTCTTGTCCTTGTCGGCAGGGGTCATCGGTCCGGTCCTTTCCAAGAGCGGGTTAGATGTCGAGATTCGTCGCCATCAGGGCGTTCGTCTCGATGAAGTTCCGCCGTCTTTCGACTTCGTCTCCCATCAGCGTGTTGAAGATCTCTTCCGCCTCGACGGCGTCCCGGATCGAGACCTTGAGGAGCGCCCGGTTCTCCGGGTTCATGGTCGTTTCCCAGAGCTGCTCCGGGGCCATCTCGCCCAAACCCTTGTAGCGCTGAATGGAGACTCCCTTTTTGCCTTTCTCGTGCAGGTATTCGACGAGCTTGTTCTCGTTTTCGATGACCACGGATTCGCCGTTGCTGAGGACTTCATAGGGAGGCCGGAAATCCTCGAGCTCCTTGTAGATTTTGGTGAGGTTTTTGTATTCCACGGAGCCCACCAGGGCCAGGTTCACCTTGCAGTCGATGGACATCCCGTTGATCTGGAAGTGGATCCCGAGCTCGTAGGCTTCGTACTCCTCGTCCTTGCCCAGATCGGTTTGCATGCCCTTGGCTTCGATCAAGGAACGGACCCGCTTCATCGCTTTCCTGTCCTGGAGGAACTCCAGGCTGTCCACCCCCTCCTTGATCAGGAGGTCGATGAGAAAGCGCGGATAGCTCTTGCGCTCCAGAAGCTCGACATAGTTTTTCTTCTGCATGATCTTCAGGAACATCTTGCGGAATTTTTCGCCCTCGAAGACATCCTTTTTGCCCTTGACCTTCACCTGGAAATCCTCGGAGATCTTCTTGACGAGCCATTTCTCGTAGGCCCGCTCCTCTTTGAGGTAGAGGATCTCTCGGCCCCGGGCGATTTTGTAAAGGGGCGGCTGGGCGATATAGAGATGCCCCTGCTCGATCAGGGATTTCATGTGCCGGTAGAAAAAGGTCATGAGGAGGGTCCGGATGTGGGATCCGTCTACGTCGGCGTCGGTCATGATGATGACCTTGTGGTAGCGGAGCTTTTCGAGGGTGGACTCGGCTTCGCCGATCGCCGTCCCCAGGGCGGCGATCATCATCCCGATCTCTTCGTTGTTGAAAATCTTGTCCTGCTTGGCCTTCCAGACGTTGAGGATCTTTCCCTTGAGGGGAAGGATGGCCTGGAAGCGGCGGTCGCGGCCCTGCTTGGCCGACCCCCCGGCGGAATCGCCTTCGACGATGAAGATCTCGGCCAGCGCCGGGTCGCGTTCCTGGCAATCTGCCAGCTTCCCCGGAAGAGAGCTCGACTCGAGAACGCTCTTGCGTCTCGCCAGGTCGCGGGCCTTGCGGGCCGCCTCGCGGGCCCAGGCCGCTTCCAGGGCCTTGAGGATGATCCGTTTGGCGTTGGTCGGGTTTTCCTCGAGGTAAGCCGTGAGTTTTTCGTTGACCAGCGATTCGACGATCCCCTTGACCTCGGAATTGCCCAGCTTGGTCTTGGTCTGGCCTTCGAACTGGGGATCGCGCATCTTGATGCTGAGGACGGCGGTCAGGCCCTCCCGGCTGTCGTCTCCGGATAACGCTCCGGCGCTCAGGTCCTTGAACAGCTTATTGGCCAGCGCGTAATTGTTCAGGCAGCGGGTCAGCGCGGCTTTGAACCCGATGAGATGGGTTCCGCCCTCGGTCGTATTGATGTTGTTGACGAAGGTGAAGATCGTTTCGGTGTAGCCGGTGTTGTACTGGAAGGCCAGTTCGACGATGACGTCCTCCTTCTGGCACTCGAAGAAGACCGGCCGGGGATTGAGGACGGTCTTGTTCTGGTTGAGGAACTGGACGAACTCGACGATCCCGCCCTTGTACTGGAATTCGTTCGTCTTGTTCACCCGCTCATCGGTGATCATGATCCGGATGCCCCGGTTGAGAAAGCTGAGCTCCCGCAGCCGCTGGGTCAAAACCTCGAAGTTGAACTCGGTCTCCTCGAAGATCTCGTCGTCGGGCCAGAAAGTGACTTTGGTCCCGGTCTTCTTGGTCTTCCCGACCTGCTTCAGCCGGGCGAGGGGAAAGCCCCGTTCGTAGCTCTGGGTGAAGATGCCCCCGTTGCGCTTGACCTCGAGGTCCAGGCGCATGGACAGGGCGTTGACGACCGAAACGCCGACCCCGTGCAAACCGCCGGAGACCTTGTAGGTCTTGTCGTCGAACTTGCCGCCGGCGTGGAGCATGGTCATGACGACCTCGGCCGCCGACTTCTTTTCTTTCTTGTGGGTCTCGACCGGGATGCCGCGGCCGTCGTCGATGACCGTGACGGAGTTGTCGACGTGGATCTGGACTTCGATATTCTTGCAGAAGCCGGCCAGGGCCTCGTCGATCGAGTTGTCCACGACCTCATAGACGAGATGGTGGAGGCCCTCGGGCCCGGTGCTTCCGATATACATGGCGGGTCGTTTGCGGACGGCTTCGAGCCCCTTCAGGACTTTGATGCTTTCGGCCGTGTACTTTTTTTCTTTCATTGCGCTTATCTCGCTGAAAAAGGATGATTTACGGATGAGGAGGCGGTCAAGAACTGGGTCTCCATTATGAGAAAAATATTATAGCGCAAATGGCCCGGCAAGTAAAGCGGCTTTTGAGGCCATTTCCACAATATTTTGTGCATTCTCCGTGTCCTCATCACAATTTTTTGGGGCTCCGGCTTTGCGGCCGCGGCGCTTCGGGCCAACCGCCGTTTTCCCGACTTTGAATAGACGCCGGCAATCGATTATAATTCCCATCCCGAGGCCAAAATAATGCCCGCCAACCTGACGCCCCAGTACATCGAAGCCGAACGAAAATTCCGCGAGGCCAAGACTCCCCAGGAAAAAATCAAGTTTCTCGAGGAGATGATGGCCACCATCCCCAAGCACAAGGGAACGGAAAAGATGCAGGCCATGCTCAAGACCAAAATGGCCAAGCTCAAGACGGCGCAGCAGGCGCGGCCGGCGGCGACAAGACACGGCCCGAGCTTCCACGTGGAAAAATCGGGCGCCGGCCAGGTCGCCGTGATCGGGCCGCCGAAC
>JBAUIH010000386.1:0-17556 GCA_049682755.1 Candidatus Aminicenantales bacterium
AGGTATGGATGCGGCCGCTGGCTTCCGTCCGTGGAACCCGCTGGACGCGGTGAACGCCTCTCTCGTACTTGAGGGAGCTGTAGACGTTCCTGCCCCGAATGTTGACGATGATCTCCTTGAATCCGCCGATCGGCGAGAGGCTGGTCTGCATGACTTCTTGCTGCCAGCCGCGGCTCTCGGAGAACCGGGAGTACATGCGGAAAAGGTCCTGGGCAAAGAGCGAGGACTCGTCGCCCCCGGCGCCGGCCCGGATTTCCAGGATGACGTTCTTCTCGTCGCGCGCGTCCTTGGGAAGAAGCATGACCTTGAGCTCCTCCTCGAGCTTTCCGGCCTTTGCCGAAAGCTCCTGATGCTCGGTTTCGGCCAGGGAGTGGAGCTCGGCGTCGGCCTCCTTATCGGCCAGGAGAAGCTCGGCATCACGGAGGTGTTTTTTGACCTTTTTATAGTCTTCGTATTTCTTGATCAGAGGCTCGAGCTCCGCCCGTTCCTTGGAGACGTCCTTGAATTTCTGGGGGTTGGAGTGAAGGGCGGGATCGGAGAGAGCGAGGGTCAGACGGCGGTATTTTTCCTCAATCGACTCCAGTTCCTGGGAAAACATGGTTACTTTTTGCGGTCGCCATATTTCTTCCTGAACTTCTCGATGCGGCCGGCGCTGTCCATGAGTTTCTGCTTGCCCGTGAAGAAGGGATGGCACTGGGAACAGATCTCGACCCGGATTTCTTTCTTGGTGGAACGGGTGAGGAAAGTGTTGCCGCAGGCGCAAACCACCCGGCATTCCCCGTATTCGGGATGGATACCTTTTTTCATCGTCACGATCTCCTCAATGGCGGCGTCATTATACCAGAATCGCCGCCGGCCTCAAAATCAACCCTTTCCCCCTCTCCTCCATCCTCCCCCGCCAGGGGGGGAGGAGATTATGTTATCCCTCTCCCTTGATGGCGGAAGGTGCGCGAATAGATTAAAAAAACAGTGAACAAGCACTTTTGGCACCCTCTCCCTTCGATGGGAGAGGGCGCAGGGAGAGGGTGATGCTATTCAGCTTCGAGCTTCGCCTTGATCAGGTCGTCAAGTTTCCTCTCGTAGTCGTCCCAATCGATCGAGAAGCGAAGCTTCGCCTGGGCCGCCTTGACCCGGCGCTTATACTCCTTGGAGTTGCAGTAGTCCTTGATGTCCTTGTGGAAAGGCAAGGTTTGCTCTTCGGCCTGCCATTCGTAAACGCTGCCGTCGCCTCTCCGCAGGGCGTTGAGATAGACGATCCAGGCCAGGTGCTTGAAGGGGATGTCGGGGAAGGACTTCCGGATGGCCTGGACCTCGGCGGTCTTCCCGGGATTGAGGAAATAAAAATAGCGGGAAAAAAGAAGGGCGTTGTGAAAATAGGCGGGGAAGACCAGGAGCCCGTCCTTGCGCAGCAGGCGGGCGAGATAGACGAAGATGTCGACGACCTTTTTGCGCAGCCCGAGGCCCGGGTGCTGCTGTCCGGGAAGCGGCGGCCTTTTCCGGCTGAAGCCGACGCCGGGATTCTGGAGGGTCAGCCATTCGATGATCAGGAATTCGTACTCGTAAAAGCGGGGATCAAGACGCAGGTAGTCTTTCGGCGCGAGGCGGCCTTCGCGGATCTTCAGGTCGACGATCAGCTTGTCCGCGTCCCTCTCGTCCTGGAAGATACGAAGCCTCTGGACCGGATACTCGGAGGAATCGAGATCGAAGACGAGCGGGAGAAGGTTGCGGTCCCTGGCCTCGCGGTAGAAATTCTTTTTCCCCAGGACGGCCCGGACCTCGGGCATCGAGAACCGGCCGAGGAAGAGCGAGGTCGCTTTCTCCTCGATGAGGTCGGAGAGGATGTCTTTTTCCCTCAACAAGGGAGGTGCGCCGGGGGCGATGGGCTCTGCCGGGTCGTCTTTTTTCATCTGTTATCTTCGCGTCCGTCTTTCAGTCTAATGAAATTTCTTTTCATCTCGAATTCTAATCGATTTCGCATCCCCCCGCAAGTTTGTTATCCCTCTCCTCCGTCCTCCCACGCCAGGACGGAGACAACTTTTTATCTGTCTTCCTTTGCATTAATAAGTTCAACCCAACACGATTTTACTCATCCGTAAAGTCGAGTGTACATGATTTCACTCATATAAAGGAAAAGGCCTCGTACTGACAAAAAGGGGCGAGCGCGGCTGATAGGTTCTCCCTTCTTATCAATACGCATCGCCTCTGGGGAGTATGGCCACGATTTCGACGGTTTTTCTTTCTTCAAAAAGTCGAAAGACCACCCGCCAGTCTCCCACCCTGTATCGGACGAGCACTCTCAATTGTCCGCTAAGAGGTCTTATCCTGTTTCCGTATACCGGATTCTTTTCCAAGTCTTCAAAACAGCTGTCCAGTCTCTGCCGGATATCCCGGGAAACCTTATCGTAGACTCTCTGCGCTGGTCCCGTAAGGACTATCTCCCAGGCGTCTTTTTGCGCCACCTAACGACCTCTCCCTTTTCTGAAGCTCTCAATCCCTGATGGATGGCCTCCATCCACTCGGGTCGAGATAGGATCTCCAGCGTTTCCTTGTGTCTTTCCAAATATTCCTCTATAAGCTCCGAGAGAATCTCTTTGATGTTTCTTTTCTCCACGCTGGCAATGATTTTGAGGGTGTCTCTCATATCCTCTGGAATCCTTACGGTCGTCGTCGCCATAATGGGCCTCCTGAAACTAATCTACTTGTTTCAGCCCTCATTGTCAAGGCCAAGAATCAGAAACGCGACCAGATAATGGGGACACTTTGCATACTGATTTTTCTCATCCGTAAAGTCGAGTGCGCCTGAATTCGCTCTTGCCGGCAATAAGAATGGGAATCTTGCTCAATCCCTCTGATGTCGGTTAGAATGAAAGTCAGGCGAAGAACGACAGGGTGTCGTCGCCGATTCTGACGGCCTTGACGAGGCGGAAATATTTCTTATCGGGAGGGGCGGTCTTGAAGAAATGCCGCAGCACGATCAGCCCCCCCTCTCTCAAAACCTTCCTTTTCTCGATGACCTTGAGCGGATTCCGCTCCTCGAGGAGCTTGTAAGGCGGGTCGAGGAAAACAAGGTCGAATGTCGCGCCCTCTTTGGCCAGTTGGATGACCGCCCGGTTGAATTCCCTGTGGACGACCCGGCCGCGGTCCTCGGCCTCGCACCGCTCCAGGTTTTCTTTGATCGTCTTGACAGCCGGATAGAATTCCTCGACGAATACGGCGGTCTCGGCGCCCCGGCTCAGGGCTTCGATCCCGATCGAACCCGTCCCGGCGAATCCATCGAGGACCTTGGCGCCCTTGATCTTCTCCTGGATGAGACCGATATTGAACAGCGTTTCCTTAAGCTTGGAAGGGATGGGCCGGACGAGGGGGCTCCGGACCATCTTCAGCCGCCGCCCCTTGAATGCCCCCCCGATCACGCTGATCATCGGAACCGCTTCATTTGTTGATTGTTGAGACCTGACCCCTTAATACTGTCATCACGAGGAGAGAAGCGACGAAGCGATCTCCGTTGAGATTGCTTCGCTAAGGCTCGCAATGACATGGGTCATATCACCTTTGCGTCAATAGAAAAATACGGCCCGCCCCTTTTCAGTCTTGATGTCCTTGATGCCGAAGGGAAGCTCATACCAGTCGCTGATGCTCGTGGGTTCCTGTCCGCTCAGCTTGGCCGAGACGGCGATCACCAGGTCGATGATGAGCGGCGGAATGGGCTCGTCTCCGAGAAAGAGCTTCTGGAGATCGATCTTGACGGCTCCGCCCGAAACCAGCACGTCGGCGGCAAAGAAGACGTCCATCTCGGGGCGGATGTAGCCCGGGATGTCGCGGCCGCGGAGGTCGATGTGGATCTTGCCCTCGATCTTGTTCTTAGGAAAGATCTTGAGCCGGAGCTCTTTCATGACATCCTCTTTCTCGGTCTCGATCCGGTAGGCGATGTAGGAGTTGAGCTCGCTCTCGGTGACGGTGACGGGGCGGAGCGGGCCATCCCAGGGCCGCGGCGCTTCGGCCTCGATCTTGGCGATAGCGCGGAGGACTTTCTGCGCCTCGGCGAGGGAGTAGGCGGCGGCCGGAGTGGGACGCGAATCTTGTTGAGTGCAGGCAGCGAGCAGGACAGGGGAAAGGAGGAAGATGGTGAGAAGGAAGGTTGGAAGGAAGAGGTGCGAGGGGAGAAAAAGCGAACGGGGCGTCGGGCAGCTCGGGTGAAAGCACGCGCTCGGGCGCAAGCAGGGCCTTAGATGGGAACAGTCATGCGAACGCAATTTTATTCTCATGGGCTCAGTTCAGGATAGCTAATCCCCCATTCTATTGCAAACAGACCGGCGCGGAGTTCCCCCTCTCCTCCATCCTCCCCCGCCGGGGGGAGGAGACTATTTTCCCCTCTCCCTTCGAAAAAAATGGGACCGTCCCCACTTTTTCTCCCTTTGAAAAAAAAGTGACTGTCCCAATTTTTTTTGACAATACTACAAAATCGGGAAGGCACATAAAATAAATCCCTCTCCCTCCGATGGGAGAGGGTGTGGGAGAGGGTGTGGGAGAGGGTGATAACAGAAAAGGAGAAAAAAATGTATTACTTCCGGAAGGTGAATGTCGTTGTTGCCGGTTGAGGCGTCATCCCGGAGATGTCGTCAGCATAGCTGCTGATGCTCAGTTGGCTCTGCTGCCCGTCGCTGTATCCGGCGCCCGTCACTTTCAACGTCACCACAGCAATCGTGCCGACACTACCCACAGGTATGGCGTTTCCCGAGCCCGCAAAGCCGCCGACGGTGGCCTTCCCCGTCCCGCTCAGGTTCCCGTCCACCATCGCCCAGCTTCCCGTCAGGCCCCCCTTGGTCGTCCCCACATATTCAAACAAGTTGGCATCGAAGTTGAGAGTCAGCCCAAAGGTGCTGATGCTCTTCAGGTTCCCTCTGATGGAGATCGGAATGGAGACGGCTGTCCCCGTCCCGCCCGAAGACGGGTTGCAGGAGATCGAAATGCTGTTATCGGTGACCGGGGGTGGAGGGGGCGTGCTGTCGCTCACCTTGAGGCTTACGCTTATGCTCTGGGGGCTGTTCGAAGCGTTGGCCGAGCTGACGACTATGGTGCCGTTATAACTCCCCGCCCCCAGATTCCTGGAATCAACGGTCACGGTATGGGACCGCTCATCCCCCGCCGAAGCCCCACTGGCCGGCGCAACATCAAGCCAGCCGGCATCCCAGCTGATGTCGTAGCTCAGAGTGCCCTCTCCGGCATTTTTCACCCTCAGCGTCTGGGCAGCGGGACTCTCACCGACCTTGGCGGAGAACGCCATCTCCAGAAGACTGACCCAGATGACCGGCGGCGGCTTGGCGCTAACCTGAAGGCTCACGCTTATGCTCTGAGGGTTGTTCGAGGCCTCATCCGAGCTGATGGTTATCGTGCCGCTGTAACTCCCCTCCGCCAGGTTCCTCGAATTGACGGACACGGTGTGGGACTTCTCTCCTCCCGCCGAACTCCCTCCAGCCGGCGCTACAGTCAGCCAGGGGACATCCGTGGTGATGTCATAGTGCAGGGTGCCCTCTCCTGTGTTTTTCACCCTCAGCGTCTGGTCCGCTGGATTCTCCCCGACCTTGGCCGAAAACATCATCTCCTCAGGCCTGGCCCAGATTTTCGGCGGCGGCTGGGCGGATATTTTCAAACTGACATGCACCCTCTGCGGATTGTTGTAGGCTTCAGGGCTGACGACACTGATCGTCGCCTCATAGCCGTCGTCCCTGGCCGCAAGCCCCGCCTTGTTGATGAGAATGGTATGCTCGACCAACTGCCCCATCGAGGAGCCTCCGGCAGGCTCGACACTGAGCCATTCGGCATCGTCGGATATCGAGTAGCTGAGGGTATTCTTGCCGCTGTTTTTGACCTGGAACACCTGCCCTTCCGGATTCCCTCCGGATTCGTGCCCGGCAAAAGACATCTCAAACGTATTCAGCCAGATGACCGGCCGAGTCAGCTCCTCGGCATTGGGGACGACCGGATTCTTCTTGCAGGAAAGGGAGGGAAATAGGAAGAGCAACAGAATTAGGGCAAAACAATACACCCTTCTTCGACGCATACTACTTCTGCGCAAACCCATACCGATTCTGAAAACGATTTAGTCGAAATTGAGGCCAAAAATTTGAGCTTTTTGGATACACAACACCGAATAATAGGATGACAAGGAATAAGGGGGAAAAATCAGGGCAGGAAAGACACAGAAGGCAGGATACGAGTCGAGGAATGATCAGAAGGGAAATCGCCATCCTTTTTTATGCGGGTGGACGGGATCCCCACAGTTAGGAATCGCCCGATTGTCAAGGATGGCTTGGGGAATCTTCGTAACCATGGCCAGCGCTTTTTCTTCGCCCACAATCTTCTTCGCTCTTTCGACCGCCTTTCTCAGAAGCGGCGGCCTGTTCTCTAAGTTATGGGCATCTGAGGCGATAAGTTGGACAAGATTATGCCTGAGGAAAACCTCGGCTGACTTCCTGGCCTCGGACCCAAACTCCCCCAGAATGCTCATGGCCGTCACCTGGGCCAAGGCTCCCAGGCTGACGAGATCGAACAGCAGCTCCGGCCTCCCCGCAAAAATGCTGTTCCTCTCCGGATGGCTGATGATCGGGATATGGCCCTCGAGCATGATCCGGTAAAACACATCCCTGACTCCCGCGATCATCCCGTCTGCCGGAAACTCGACAAAGACATAGCTTGAATTATTCACGGTCAGGTTGTTCTTCTTGATGTTCTCGACGATCTGATCGTCGATATAAACCTCCGCTCCACGGAAAAATGCAATCGGAAGACGATCTGCCCACAACATGAACTCGGCCATCCTCTGCTCAAAAAGCCCAAGATCACTCCCGTGCTTTGTGAGTCTAAAGAGATGCGGCGTCAGGCAAATTTTTTTGATCCCATCCTCCTCTGCGGCCTTGGTCATGGCGAGCGTTTCTTCCCAGTCTTTCGCGCCGTCATCCCAGTCCGGTAGCAAATGGGTATGCAGGTCAATCATCTTGGTGCTTATGATTGAGAGAGCATGAGCCGCTCAGCGTTGACGGAAGAGCCGCTGAACCTGCTGCGGAGTCAAGGCAGTGCCGAATATCATCACCTGGTCAATCAGGCCCCTAAAATTCCACTGTGCCAAACCGACAGTGAGATCACTGGCCATAGACGACCAGTTTATATTTCGAGTCTCCGGCCGTTCAGCGACCAACTGCCCATCTTGATAGAGCCTGATTTTTGTATGATCATAAGTCAGCACGAGGTGAGACCATTCATTCTTCGTAAAGGCCGTGCCTATGAGGCTTACGGGCCTAACTTTTCCAAAGTTTATCTGGGCAACAGGACTGTTCCTGGCATCTACGATTCTAAATCCATCGCGATATCCACCACCGTATGCTCCCTGGATGATCCCTCCATATTTGGGTGAACTTGTATCTCTAATATGTTTCACCCAGAGAGATACGCTGAAATCGTCAGGCTGCAGCAGCATATTGGCCCGACAAACAATGCGGTCATCAATCCCGTCAAAAGCTAAGGCATATGAGCCCACGGCAGAATCAGTTGTGTAAACAACGCCCCCTTCAAGGGTTCCATGATTATCGTTGCCGGAATTATCGTGCACAACAGTACCGATCCCTTCTTCAAAATTCATCTTCACAATGGCAGGCGGCAGGCTGGTCACCGTCAAAGTCACGGGGATAATCCGGGGCGAGTTGTCCGCGGCCGAGTCGCTGATCGTGATCGCGGCCGAATGCTTACCAAGAGATAAAAGGGCGGTCGAATAGCTGACCGTGATGGAATCATGCTCGCCGGTGGAAGAGCCGTATGCAGGAAAGCAGTTCAACCAGTCTTGATCCACGGCGACGGAGTAGCTCAGGGTCCCTTCGCCCGAGTTCCAGACATTGAAACTCTGGGCCGGAGCATTGTCGCCGGCAATCACCGAACCGGATAGAATATCAGAACTGCACGAAATGCTGGCCCCGGGCGGGGGTGGTTCCTGTCGCATTTCCCGCCGCCGGTCCTCCGACGGTGACCGCGGCCGATCAGGCCGCAGGCTCTTGCGATAATTCGCCCAGTACTCACTGTAGAGCTGCTGAACCATTTGCGGGGTTAAGGCAGAACCAAAAATCATGACCTTATCAATCGAACCGTTAAAATGCCACTGAGCCAGACCGATGGTGAGATCGCCGGCGGCGGACGCCCAGTTTATATTTCGAGTTTCCGGTCGTTCAACAACCAAATGTCCATTCTGAAAAAGCCTAATATTCTTATGATCATAAGTAATTGCAACATGAGTCCATTCATCCAACACAAAAGCGGTGCCTGAAATATTTATGGGCTTAGCGTCGCCGACATTGATCTGAAAGAGGGGCCTGTTCTGAAAATCCAGGATTCTAAATCCTTTATAGCAACCATCTCCATATGCGCCTTGTATTATCCCTCCAGCGTAAGATGAGCTTGTATCTGCAATAGGTTTAGTCCAGAGTGATACGCTGATATCCTTGGGCCGGAGCGAAGGAGTGCCCGGGCAGACGACGTAATCATCAATCCCATCAAAAGACAAAGCATATGTGCCCACGGCACGATCCTGTGTGTAAACAGCCTCTCCGAAGGCAACCCCATTGTTATTATTGCCGGACGTGTCAAAGGCCGTCGTGCCCTCTCCCTCCTCGAAGTCCAGTTCTATGATTGCCTCGGGGAAACTGGTCACCGTCAAGCTCACCTGGATCTTCCGGGGTGAATTGTCCGCAGCCCCGTCGCTGATGGTGATCGCGGACGTATATGTCCCAACAGACAAAAAGGCGGTCGAAAAGCTGACCGTGATGGAATCGCGCTCGCCGGCGGAAGTGCCGTGGGTTGGAAAGCAGCTCAGCCAGCTCTGGTTCACGGCAACGGAGTATCTCAGCGTGCCCGCGCCTGAGTTCCATACGTCAAACGACTGGGCCGGAGCGTTGCCCCCCTCGACCGTGGACACGGAAAGAACCCCGGGACTCCATGAGATGCTCGCCTGGGGAATGTCGGCAACAGTCAGGGGCATCGGTAGACAGAACACAATGAAAAAAAATAAAATATAGATATGTGCGTTTCTTCTGATCATAGCGCCTATCATTTATGCTGCCCCTCGACATAAAAATAAGACTTCATGCCGCAATAGTCAACCTTATCAAGGACGCAGTCAATCGCCCCCGGCGATGAGACTGGGGATGAATCTTAAAAAAAATCCCCACCCCTAAAGGTGATGCTCCGACAAACACAGCATGAATAATAAGCCGGGTCGGCGGCTATAAGCTCTGGATGTAGTTCAAGAGTCGTTGACATGCCCAGGGCCAGGCAGCCAATCGGGTTTTGGCGGCATTGTAAACCTGATGCAGCATCTTAGGGCGGACAAAGTCGTAAGGCCCCGGATAGAGCACCGCACTATCCGCCTGCGACCACTCGCTCGTGATCCTTCTAGACAACACGAGCCGCGCTCCAGCCACCGGCAGCCTTTACCTAACCCCACAAACTGATCTGTCCATGATGACCGCCCTGACTCCTGGCCACAAAGGCATCCCATTCCGGATCTTGTCCTCCTCCTGACACGCATACCTCATATTCGGAGCCCCGCACGGTTCGACTATAGCCAAAATACTGTTCTGTAATCTTTGTAGTCGCTAAGTCCGCACTCTCCGACGGCCTGCCCAAGCCATTTCATAGGCCCGAAGCAGGCTGCGCTCCTGGTGTTCCCAGCCGATTTGGCTCAGCACGCTCTGTCGTCCAATTGATCCCATGTACTTTCTACGTTCCGGATCGTCCAATAGATTTAAAATTGTCCGGCCGAATCCGCGGATATCTGCGGGCTCCACATATTCTGCAGCATCAGCGGCCGTAATCCTTGTTTCGGCTAAATCAAAGGCGACAATAGGCTTTCCCATGGCCATGTATTCCCCGATCTTGATAAATGTCGAGCAAGCATTTAGGGGAGTTAACGGTTCAGGCGAAAGGAGCAAGTCTGCCGTTGATAGATATCGCCTCAGAACTGTGTTATCACAAATCATCCCAGGCATGTCCACGAAAGACTCCAGGTTCCACGCTTTCACTGCGGCTAAAACTTCGGCACGAACGCTCCCGTCTCCAAGGAAAACGAACAATATGTCTTTGCGTCCTACTTCTTTTATAATAAACCGGACCGCAGCTAGCAATTCCATCGCTCCATCCTCAGGGCCCATCACACCGGCATAGCAAGCCATTAAAGGAAATCCTCTTTTAAGCGCCATGTCCGGGTCAATGGGAACAAATTGGTCTATCTTGGGTCCATTTCGAACGACAAATACGCGGTCACGGCAAACCCGGCCGCGTTTTATCGCCATCTGGCGGTAAGATTCGTTGCTTGAGATGACGACATGAGACAAACGAAATGTCAGAAACTCCGCGATACGGGCCAAGCCGTAAAGGATATTGCCGGCGAAGCCAGAAAACCGCCCTTCGATCATTTCAGGAAAAAAATCGTGATGATCAAAAATAATTCTGGCACCCAGCGCTCGATAAAATAGGGCAATAGGGAAGAAAATGTCGGGCGGATTACAGAACTGGATGGTGTCGAAGCGGGCCTTTCGCCAAATGCGCCAACAGACTCGGCCAATAGAGATGAAGGCTGAGGCGTACTCGCGCACGTAACTAAGCACACCACACTGCGCCTGCGTTAAACGGAAACGGCTAATATTCAGTCCTTCATGGGTTTCTGCGGCACCGCCGACTCGGCTGGCATCTCTGCAAGAGCTGCCATACATCAGGTCAGGGCAGACTAAGGTTACATCCCATCCCGCATCTCGCAATGTCGTTGCTTCATACCATACTCTGATGTCCTGAGGGACAGCGCTGTTTTCCAATACGATCACGGCGTGCCTTTTTTGTCGCATTCAGTGTACCTCGTAAAGATAAAGACTCTTTTTCTGAACCTTCCAGCACCTTTCATAGCTGGAAACATCATGAGAGATCAGTTCACGCATAGTATCAGACAAACAGGAGTCCAAGAACGATCTACTCTTGATCGGCAGTTGGCGATGCCAATTTTTTTATAGAGTTAGGAACCGGCCAAAATCCATTGTTCCATTGGGCTAAAGCGTCTATTTTAGAGGCCTTTGCAGAACCATTGTAAAAGTTCGATCGTCAGATATTAGGCTCTCGGCCCACTCGGATGTGGTGCATTGCTGTCTTCTAAGCGAGATACTTCATGATCACCGGCCCCAATTTGGCTGCCATGGGCTCGGGCAGACGCCGCCATATTCGTGTCGTCAACTTGTAGAATATCCCGCTCTCCACGTTCGTCGACTTAATCGATGAAGGCGGGTGATAAAAATAGGGGAGATCGTGGATGCCCGCTCCCCACATCTGCTTATGTCTCATCAGTCCTGCATTATCAGGAGCGGTGCGACCGAAATCAAGATACTCAAATCCGTCGAGGCACGCTCTTTCGATCGCGGTCCAAGTCAGCAAGTGATTAGGGGCGGTTTTGGTCAAGAAGTAGGGATCGGAAACGTTATATTTATAATACACTACCTTATTAAGTCTCAGGAAGAGCCCGGCCGCTATGATCAGGGATTTTTGAGAAGCGAAGAGCAATGAGGCGTGTCCGTGATCTATAATGTTTCTTGCCAAGGCCCGGAAAAATTCGACAGGCTGATGCGGAACACCATGTTTCTTCCGGGTCAGGACATATAGCCGGAAAAAATCATCGATCCCTTTAGTGGAATTTTCTTCGATAATCTCCACTCCCTCTTTACGTGCTTTTCTGATGTTGTATTTGATCGTCCGCTTGTCAACTCCCTTTAAGACCTCCTGTGGATCACCATTGAGGCGCAGGAGATGCCGTTTATAGTAAGAGCAGGCGGAAAAACCGGACGGACTCTCGATAGGGCCGCGGATTTCGATGGACTTGGCTCTGAGATTCGGTTCTCTAATGATTTCGAGAAGAAGCTGGTCGACATGGGCTTCTTCAAGACCAAGAGGAAAACAATAGTCTGAGAACGGAAGGCAGACCAAACGACGACTTCCAAGCAAGCGCTTAAGCCTGAAAAAAGGCGTGAGAGCGGCGATCTTCCCATTGGCGTCTTCCAATGCAACGAGCCATGGGTCGATCGCATAAGTCTCACTTATCGTTTTCAGCCAGCCCGAGAGATGGAAGGGTGTCGCTTTCGGATGGGCTGAAGCGAACTCGTCCCAACGTTTCATTTCCCGCTCATCAGAAAGCCGTAAGTATCGGATCTGTACGATATCCGATGAAGCCAAGTTTTTCATTCCTAAATATTGCTTTCGTTTACTGCAGCAATTATTCTGTCGATGTCCCGAAAGAAGAGGGTATAATAATTGGGCAGTACCAGAGTTCGCTTGGAAGCATACTCCGAATTCGGGCAATCTCCCTCGTAACCGTAATCTCTGCGACACTCATCCACGACTTCGTCCAGATAGGAGGCCGCATCGATTCCATAACGCAGAAGATGAGCGGCCAACCGATCGCGTCTTTCCTGCCTGTCCATGAGAATCGCGAATTGATAGTAATTGGACCAACTATCCGCCCGCTCCACTGGAAGGGAGGCATTCTTGATTTTCAGACGGTTGAGCAGAGCGAGCGAATTCTGTCTCTGCTTTAACACGCACTGATAGAACGTAGGCAGCCGCCTGTTAATGAGGGCCAGATTGCCGGCGCGCATCTTCCGAAGCTCGAATCCAGTTTTCGCGCTCAGGTTCAGCCTGCGATCTAAGAGGCCGCCGATAGGTCGCCCCACCGTTCCGTACCATGGGCGCCTGTAGAGCCTGGATTTCAGGTAAGTCGAAAGACCATGGACGACCTCCCCGGCCAATCCTGTGGATTCAAGTTCATGCGCAAGTCTTCCTATTATGCTCAGCAGGTTGGAATCATGTGCGAAGATGGCGCTTCCTTCGCCCGCGGAAATATATTTCCCCGAACGGAAGCTGAAGAATGACGCATCCCCCAGCAGACCCGTGAGCTTCCCCTTGTAACGGCTGAACAGGGATTGGGCGCAGTCTTCTATCACTGGAAGTCCGGTAGACGCGGAGAGGATGCCGTCCATATCGGCCGGATGTCCGAACATGTGCACGGCGACCAAAGCGGCGATGTCACCTCGTTTGCGCTTCAGGTCGGCGGCCGAGACCGTGAAGTCTTGAAGATTGATATCGAGGAATCTGGGGACTAGGTCGGCTCGCCGGACTGAATCAAAAACCACCGGGCAGCAGAAAAGGGGCACCCCGACCTTCGATCCCTGTGGGAGATTGAGGGCTTTCAGGATGAGATAAAGCGCCGTCCGTCCGGACCCGGTTAATACCGGTTCGCTTCCGAGGACTTGCTTGAATATGAGTCCAGCGTCTCCAGTTCCTCGGAATGGCGCTCGCAAGACCTCAATGAGATCGCACAGGCCCATATCCCAGTTGTAACGCGGAATGAGACCCATTGTCTTATTGAACATTTTACCCGATCTTACCCTAGATATTTTTGGCGATCTGCCTCAAGGAAGGCGGGCACCCGGGTATGTGGCGACATCCCTCCTTCTCGGCTAGGATCTTCGTGCACTCGCCCATGCAGATCAGCGGCTTTCCTCGGTCCCTAAAAAAGGGATCTGAGCCGAAGACGATATCGGCTCCAACCAGGCTAAGCTTTATCAGCTTGAAATAAATCCTCATGACGTCCAGAAACCGGCGTCTTTTCAGGCCTTTGAGCTCGTGGAACCTGAGCCGGCACATGGAACAAGCCCTCGGATTCGACCAGAGCCGCAGGTTGAAAAGCGTCTGGTATTCTTCTTCTTTCCAGTCGACTTTTTGAACAGGGGTATCCGCATCACCTCGCACAACCGGCGGATCCCCAGCGGAGCGCAGATTGGATCGAAGCTCCGCGAGGAACCGAGGTTCGGCCAGACCCAGCCGGCGGACGATATAACGGTCCATCTCAACGATGTCATCTCCCCCGATCAAGAGATCCCCTTTGAAGGCGTTTACCCCGTCCATGATAGTCAGGCTGGGCTGGATAATCCGTGCCAGCTCCGCCAACGGTCCGTGAAGTCCCAAACGGTGAAACTGCTTCTTCACCGGCGCGGGGAGAAGTCCTTTCTGATTCTTTATCGCACCGGAAAAAAGGGCCGCGCTACTCTTTTTGAGGATCGGAAGGTTTATGTAAGTTTTCTCAAAAGCAAGCTCGGGAAGCTCTATTGTCCCATACTTCCAGGATAGGCGTCGTTTTTTCGACTTGTGGAGATCAACAAGTTCGATCCCGTATTTGCTGGCCAGTTTCCTGAATCCGGAAATGTGGAAGTTCTCCTCGACTACCGTCCCAGCAGCCGTGCCCTCCCCTATCAGGATCTCGACGTCCGGTTTGATCTCCCGGAGGACCTTGATGAGCGCTTGGACTAAGGATGGACGAGTGATCTCTCCGCTCGACCCTCGGACAGGGAAAACGATATTGGGTTTGAGCAGCACGCCGCGTTCGAGCTCAAGCCGGCTGCGAAAGAAATCCACGATCCGACGGATGGCCTGGCAAAAATCACCGCCGGAATGGGCGAGATACAAAGACATATGTCTATCCTCTGGTTATTCCTTGCCCGCTTGTGTTCCACCCCTAAGAAATTGCTCCTCGACCTTTCGGGGGAGCTTCAGAAACCGGCACACCTCGTGCATGCTTGCATCAAGCCTGCCCTGAGCTTCGCTCTTGCGCAGGACTCCCAGAGCTTCATCCCGATTGATAAGCCCGTCACGGATTTGGTTGGACAGATAGATACCAACGGTGGAAATTCCGAACTCCCTCAGGTACGTGAAATCGAGCAAAGGTTCCAGCATGCAATCGTATCTCCAGCTGAGGACGGCATCCGGCTTCTTCCAGCCAGCTTCCGCTTGCAATGTCTTCTCAATGACGTCTTTGTTCCAGGGAATATAATCAAAAACTCTGATGAGCCGCGGCCCGTGTTCCGGCCATGCCGGGTGGGAATAGGGCTTGAATTTTGAATTCCCAGGGATCGGGAACTCCCGGCGCTGCGCGATTAGATTAAGATAAGCTTTGAACTGAAAAAACCCAAAACGGAACTTTGCAGGTAGGGAGAGCCTCGCCACTCGTTCCTTGAGGAATCCCATCCTTTTGCCGGGATTCCAGAGCTCATAACTTGTAACTCCCCCTAGAATGAATGGAATACCCTTCTTTTCCGCTAGGCCATAGAGGACGGCATCTATTCCGTAATGACAGAACAGGCATTGCCCCCAGGTCGTGCCCGTTCCTGCCATAGCGCACATATTATTTTTGAGGAGATCGAATTCCAGGTTTTTTCGTGTCTTGATTACCTCAAGCTCGATGTCGAGCGTTCGACATACGTTCCGCACGTTCTCGCGGGCAAGGTCGCGCATAAATGGAAAATCGTACAGAACACCCAGAACCCTCAGGCCGTATTTCTTCTTAGCCAGGTAAGCAACATAGCAACTATCTTTACCCCCACTGATGCCCACGAGGACATCATAACTCCGGCCCTTATTCAACGAGAGGATCTCGAGAAGCGCCTTTTCTCCGGCAGGCGGATTCAGGTGATGCTCGCGGCACAGATTGCAGACTCCGTTATTATCGAAATCTATTCCGGGAAAAGAATAGGGAAGAAGACACCGCTTACATCGCCTCACGTTCAGGGGTAAGCCTTGTTCGACAAGCGGAGCCATCACGGATTGACACCGCCTTTTATCCCGCCGGGCTTCCGCCAAGGCACCTCGACTGTCTTGATGGGACGGGCTGGGATACCCCCCACGATTGTATAGGGGGCAACATTTTGGGCTACTACAGCGTTCGAGGCGACAACCGCGCCTTCGCCGATTTCGACATCGGGGAGGATTACGGCTCCCGTGCCTATCCAAGCATCGGAGCCGATCTTGATCGTGCCGTTGCGCTCCTGTATAAACGGCCGGATGCGCGACCAATTTGGGGCGGAATGGCAAACGAAGGTGACTCTCGGAGATATCGCCACGCGGTCTCCGATCTCGAGACAGGTATCGGCCCGATCCGAAGTATCGACGATGATGAGGTCTTCTCCGATGTAGACGTCGCGGCCAATTTTATATCGGCACATCCTGTATAATTGGATACGCAGACCGTTCCCCGGCATGTACTTGGCTGTCGTTTTGAAGAGCTTATGCCACAGCTTCCGGATTCTTTTTCTCATCCGGCCTCCTTGTCTGCGCAACATTTCCTTAATAAACCCGGCTTCAAAATAACGCTTATCATGTGATAAAACCGGAAATAGCAAAAATCGGGATTTTCTGTAGTAACTTTCTTGCCTCAGAGTAAACTATGCGGATTTTGGTTCCATTTGCAATTACTCGCTTCCCTGCTTTTTTTTACGCGGGTCCCGCGAAATCTTAGAAGGCAACCGAGTCTTCTCAGGGAGGAGGGAAATCACCCCCCCGTTGGGAACTGCCTCGTAATATACTGTACGTTCGCCGTTTTCGATGGCTGGAGTGACGGTATACTTTGACGATCCTTGAGTGATTAGAACTTTTGACCATGAATTGGGGACCGTACTTCGAATAGTCAACGGTAAGTGATAGATGGAATTATCGAGCGCGTGGCTTAGACTTAACGTGATTTCCGCATCATTTTCAGAGAGAACCGCTATTGTGGATGCTATTCGTTCACGCATATATCGAACAACTGTCCCTAACGTATCAACCCAAATATTCCTCTTAAGAAGTTCATCTAGATATTCTGACAGTCGCTGTTCAATTTTTGGATCCGCAATAGAATGCAGGTGAATGCATATCCAAGCATTTCTTTGTACCGCCGTATCTAAATAGATCTTGAGTTGATCTATCGTATGATAGTCAACGCTAAAGCTTCGAATCTGGTAAAAATTGATTAAACCGTAGGCGCTCCCCGGATAAAAGTTATAACCATCAGGATCTTCATAATATCGAGAGGCGATATAGTACTCAGCTGTCATCTTTTTTACGAAATCGTTGTATGCCCCATAAGGATAACAAAACGTTAAACAAGACTGATTCGGAATATTGGAGTTAATTACTTCTTGAGATTGACCTAGCTCCAACCTCAGTTGTTCTTCTGTCAATTCAGTCAGGTAAGGATGATTCATCGAGTGGCTGCCGATTTCGTTGCCTTCCGCCGCTACAGATCTCCATAAATCCCATGTAGCGCCATCGCCCCATTGCAAACTAGCGATCGCCAAGAAGAACGTTCCTCTCAGATCTTTCGTCCTCAAAAGATCCTTGCCTATCGTAGCCTGGGATAGGTAGCCATCATCAAAAGTTATTGATGCCGCCGCTGCTCGGTTGTGTCGCCATTTCACTATATGATGATTAGTCGCCTTCAGTTCGCCTAAAGGAAAAAAGTTCACTAAAAGAAAGACAAGTATCAGGTATCGGAATTTACTCATTAGTTGCTAGAATTGTCTTCTTCCCGAGATTTGCTTCCTACATTCCGCACGAAAATAACTTGATTTTGCGGAATTTTCTTTGTCTTTATCATCTTTAATATCAGCCGGTTAGCCTACTTATAGAAAATGGCCCTCTCTTTGATTTCCGCCAGCAAAATTTGCC
>JBAUIH010000387.1:0-3067 GCA_049682755.1 Candidatus Aminicenantales bacterium
CTCCGCCCCCTTCCTGTCCTTCCCGGACGGATGCACCTCGTTCAATCCCGTTTCGTTACCCTCAAAGAGGGCGCATCGAGAGAGCTGAAGTTCCCCGACCTGGCCAAGGACGACGACCCGACCAGGATCAACGAGCAGCTCGTGGTCACCGTGGATGCCCAGCTTTTCTATGGACTGCTCGAAGCCCTCCCGTACCTCGTAAACTACCCCTACGAGTGCACCGAACAGACGCTCAACCGTTTCCTCTCCACGGGCATCCTGACGAGTCTCTATGACCGCTACCCGCAGGTGGCCCGCATGGCCGAAGCATTAAGCAAACGAGAGACTCTCTACGAGACATTCGACGCCGCCGACCCCAACCGGAAGATGTCGATGGAGGAAACGCCCTGGCTCATCACGGCCCAGGGAGGCAAGGATGCCGGGTATGGAGTCGAAAAGGTCCTCGACCCGCGGGTCGCTAAAGTCCAGAGAGAAACATCGTTGACCAAGTTGCTGAAGGCCCAAACTTCGTTGGGAGCATTCCCCTGGTGGCCGGGAGGACCCCCTTCGCCTTACATGACGCTCTATATCGTCCATGGGTTTTCCAAGGCGCTCGAGTTCGGAGTCGAGGTGCCCAAGGATCCAATCGTCCGGGCGTTCGATTACCTCCACCGGCATTACATCGATGAGATCGTCAAACAGCTCATGGCCCTCGACATCGGCTGGGAGTTCGTAACCTTCCTCAGTTATACCCTGAGTAACTTCCCCGATTCGTCCTGGATGGGAGGCGTATTCACGGATGAGGAGCGCAAGCAGATGCTCGACTTCTCCTTCCGCCACTGGAAGAAACACTCCCCCTACCTCAAGGGCTACCTGGCCCTTACCCTAAAGCGCGCGGAAAGGCCCAAGGACGCCGCCCTGGTCTGGGACAGCGTCATGGATTCGGCCAGGACGACACCCGACGAAGGGACGTCCTGGGCGCCCGAGGACCGCGGTTGGCTCTGGTACAACGACACCATCGAGACCCACGCCTTTGCCCTGCGGACGCTCATGGAGCTCGAGCCCAAGGACGCCCGCTCCGAAGGCCTCGTCCAGTGGATTTTCCTCAACAAGAAGCTCAACCACTGGAAATCCACCCGGGCGACATCCGAGGTGATCTACTCGGTCGCCTATTTCCTGAAGGAGACGGGCGCGCTGGGCGTTCGGGAATCGGTCAGGGTGGACGCCTGCAACACGCAGACGGCCTTCGTTTTCGAGCCGGACAAATACACGGGAAAGAAAAACCAGGTGGTTATCCCGGGCGAAAAGGTTGGCCCGGAGTGCGCGACTGTCCGCGTCCAGAAGGACGGGAAGGGAATCGCCTTCGCCTCCGCCACCTGGCACTTCAGCACCGAGAAGATGCCCGAAAAGGGCGAGGGGGACCTGTTCGGCGTGGAGCGGAGCTACTTTCTCAGGACCAGAAGGGGAGATGAGGTCGTCCTGAAGCCTCTGACAGAGAGCTCACCTCTGGCCGTGGGCGATGAGATGGAGGTTCACCTTTCGATCCGGGCCCGCCACCCCGCCGAGTACGTGCACCTGCGCGACCCGCGGCCGTCCGGCTGCGAACCCGTGACCCTCACCTCCGGCTACAAGTGGGACCTGGGGATCGTCCGCTACGAGGAGATCCGCGACAGCGGGACGAACTTCTTTGTCGAGCGGCTTCCCCAGGGCGAGTACACGCTGAAGCACCGGCTGCGCTGCGCGATGGCGGGGACCTTCAAGGCCGCCCCGGCCACCCTCCAGTCCATGTACGCACCAGAGTTCGCCGCCTATTCGGCCGGCCACGTGCTGACGATTAAGTAGGACCTGAAGCTTTTTTGCGGGGTGGCATTGAATATCGCTTTTCGAATCCCGCGGACATCACGACGCTCGATTCCCTGAGTCACTCGTACCGCAGGGACTCCACGGGATTGGCCAGGGCCGCCTTGACCGCCTGGTAGCCGACCGTGAGGAAGGCGACGAGGAGGGTCAATCCGGCGGACAGGCCGAAAACAAGCGGCCCGATACTCACCCGGTAGGCGAAATCCCGGAGCCACTGGCTCATCACAAAATAGGCGATCGGCCAGCCGACGAGATGGGCCACCGCAACCCATTTGAGGAATTCCTTCGTCGTCAAGGTGATGATTCGCGGAACGGATGCCCCGAGGACCTTGCGGACTCCGATCTCCTTGGTCTTTTGTTCTGCGGTGTAAGCGGCCAGGCCGAACAATCCCAGACAGGAGATGAACATGGACAGCACTCCAAACCCGTTGAACAACACTCCCAGCTGTCGCTCCGAGACATACTGACGGTTGAACGCTTCGTCATAGAAAAGATACCGGTAAGGATAGTTCGGCGAGCGCTGCTCGAAAGCGGCTTCGATCCGTTTCAGTGCCTCTGGAATTTTCGTGGCGTCGACCTTGATAAAGACATATTGGTACCAAGGTTTATAAATCCGGAAGACGAAGGGCCGGATGGCCGTGTGTACCGTGCGGGCGTTGAAATCTCTGACGACTCCGATGACCCGCGCCCGGCGGAAGGACTCCGGCCAGGCCGGGTGGGCCATATAAACGGTCATTCCCAGGGGATCTTCCACTCCCATTCTCTTCGCCGCCGTCTCGTTGATAATGCAGGCCCCGTCCTCATCCGCCGGGAATTCTCTGGAGAACGCCCGGCCGCTGAGCATCGTCATGCCGAAGGTCCGGAAAAAGTCATAATCGACAACGGTGTAGTCGACAGACAGCAGCTCATCGGAAGGATTGCCCTCCCAGTTGATGGAAAAGCTTTGTCCCACCCAGGTCGGACCCTGGGCGGCGGAGGTGACGCTGCGGATGGACGCTTCTCTCGACAAATCGTTGCGGAAGGAATCGAAATTCTTCCTCAGCCCAGGATTGTTATAAAGAATGACGACGTGCTCCCGGTCCAGTCCCAGTTCCATGGTTTGGATGTGACGAAGCTGACGGGAGGCGACAAAAGTGCAGGTGAGGAGCCCGATAGAGATGGCGAACTGGAAAACGATCAGGCCTTTCCTGATCGCCGCTCCCCGGCCCCTGGACCCGGGTCGTTGTTT
>JBAUIH010000388.1:0-1706 GCA_049682755.1 Candidatus Aminicenantales bacterium
GATTCATATCTTTAAAACGGATGCTTCCATTGGTTATCCGCCCGCTGGCAGGCAGCAAGCGCATGACCGACATGAGGGTGGTGGTCTTACCGCAACCCGATTCGCCCACCAGGCCAACCGACTCCCTAGCCCGGATCTCGAAGGAGACTTGATCCACAACGGTAACCCAACGATCTTGGTTCCAATAATCGACACTGATGCTGTCGACCTGTAGAAGGGGAGCGCTGCTGCTTTCTCGTTTGTTCTGCTTCATTTCTGGTACTCAACTACCCTACGGATCAGGGATTCTGTTGGGTAGCACGACCAAGGATACGCGCTATTCCGTCTGTAAAAAGGTTTAGACCTATTGTCAGGAGTGCCAATGCCACCGCAGGAGCCAAAACGGTGATCGGTGCGGTGACGATCGCCACACGATTCTCGCTGATCATAACTCCCCATTCGGGCGTCGGCGGTCTTGCCCCAAATCCCAAGAAACCCAATGAACCAATCAGAATTGGTGCGTACCCGGCACGCACGCCAAATTCAACCAGGATCACTCCAGTAGCATTGGGCAACAGCTCGCGCCACACGATCGACCAGGTTGATTCTCCCCGTAATCGAGCGGCCGTGACAAATTCTGCGGTGACCAAATTCACCGCCACAGCGCGGGTCATGCGGGCAATCCGTGGCGCGTATACCACGACTACTACCCCAATCAACAGAAAAAAGTTGCCGCTCAACTGCGGACCAGCAGCTGCAATTACTAGGAGCGCGAGAATCAACAAGGGGATACTGATAATCACATCCAACGCACGCATCAGCACTTCATCGAACCAGCCGCGCATAAAACCGCTGATTAGACCGAAAGGCACACCTACCAACATGGCTACTAAAGTGCTGGTTAGAGACAGGAAAAGAACCTCATCCGCTCCGTGTACGACGCGGCTGAAAACATCACGCCCCAGCTGATCTGTTCCCAGCAGATGCTTCATACTCGGGGGAGCAAAAGGCGGCCCCGTACTTGTCTTGGTAGGGCTGTATGGTGCCCAGAATCGGCCAGTGAGAGCCACAATCAAGTAGATAATCAGGATGATACTTCCAATCAGGAATGTGGGAGGCAGACGGCGGAGTCGAGCTAAGGTCTGTGTGTGAGCTGAGCTGGCAACTGGATTGGATGGAAGATCGGTTGTAGCCATGTTATTCGCTTCTCAGGCGCGGATTGAGTACAATTGCCATCACGTCTGCAAAAAGATTGGTGAAGATATAGATGGCTGAGACCAGAAGCACCACCGCTTCAATCACTGGTACATCTCGCAGGAGGATCGAATCCACCAGTAAACTGCCTAGACCAGGGTAAGAAAAGACACGCTCTACCAGAACTACACCCCCGATCAGGTAGGCAAGGTTGAGGGCAGTAACGTTGAGTGCTGGGATGATCGCGTTAGGTAGGGCGTGTCTTATGACTACATACCGGCGGGGAAGCCCTTTCAGTTCTGCCATACGGATGTATTCTGAGTCGAGCACTTCGATCAAGTTATCACGCAGCATGCGGATGGCATAAACGGCCATAACTATTGTCAGGGTTATGGCTGGTAAAGCCAGCTGGCGGATCATATCAACTGGCGTTTTGGCGCGTTCGATGAGCGACATGACTGGAAAAGCCGGGATCATAACGGCAAATAGGATCAAAAGGATCGTCCCTGAAACGAATTCTGGCATTGAGAGGC
>JBAUIH010000389.1:0-2659 GCA_049682755.1 Candidatus Aminicenantales bacterium
GCTGGAAACGTTGAAACCCGAGGACGAGCCTCTGGTCCACAAGCTCGCCCGAACGATCCGGAGCGGCTTCCGTGAGCTGCTAGCGGCGTTGCCGGAGAGCCGTTACCCGAAAACGCGGACCTACCTCCTGAACTTCTCGCAGCAGGCATTGGCGTTTTTCGACTACTGGCTGGACCATCAAGGCTGGATCCCTTTCACCACCAACATCGCCGAGTCGGGCTTCAGCCGGGTGGTGAATCGGATCAAACGAGTCGGCCGCCGCTGGAGCGAGGCCGGGCTCCTGAACTGGCTGACGATGGCGATGGGCAAGATCTTTCACCCCGCGTTGTGGACAAGTCTGTGGCGCCAATATCTCCAGCTTCATCGCAGCTTACACCTTGCGTCTCTCATCTCCAAATACCGGTGGATCGATGCCATCACGTAACTTTGAAACAAGCTCTATCTTTAAAGAAGCGGATGGAGGAGTTTGAACGGAAGTTTGAGGCCACGGCTGAGCTCGAGAAGCAAAAGCTGGAAAAGGCCAAAGAGAAATTCGCCAAGGCATTGGGCGAGGTCGAAAAAGAAGACTGACACTCTCGGTTGAGATCCCACGGCGCAAAGCGCCTCGAATGACAATTTGATTCAAGGACGGCCAGTCGTCAGCTCCCGGCCTGGGTTTCATCCTCCCGTGTTTTCGGGGCCATCGTGAACCCGGTGAATCCGTAAACGGCCAGAATGACGACTGAGGCATAGTTCATGAATGCCCAGGGCAGATAGGAAAACGTCGGGACACCGATCGTCCCGGTGATGTATACGCCCGCCATGCTCCAGGGAATCAACGGAACGATGACAGCACCGCTTTCCTCGATGATTCGAGATAGATTTTTCGCGGCCAATCCTTTTTTCTTGTAAACAGGCGATAGAAGCTCGCCCGGGATGATCATCGAAAGATAAGAGCTTCCCGTCACCATGGCCGTGACGATGGCCGAGGCGATTGTCATCAAGACGATGCTCCAGACTTTGTTGGCAAAAATCATCACCCGGTCCAAGATGACAGCCAGCATACCTGTGCGCTGCATAATGCCGCCGAAACTGAAGGCCGTGAAGGCAACAAGCAGTGTTTCCATCATGCTCATCATCCCGCCCTTAGAGATCAGCCTGTCGACTGCCTCCACTCCAGTATGGGCCTGGTAGCCTGAATTCATGGCTGTGGCCACTTCTACCACGGAAACCTTCTGGAAAAGGACGGCCAGGATGCTGGCGACAAGAGAGGAAAGAAGCATGCCGGGGATTGTCGGCTTTTTCGTGAAAGCGAAATAAAAGACAATCGCCATAGGCAGAAAAAGGAGGATATGAAAGCGGAAATTCTCTTTGAGCGTCCTGAGGATGAGGGATATTGCCCCCGACTCAACCGTCCCGCTTTTATACCTCAGCCCGACGATAAAATAGGCGATAAGACCGATGATCCAGGCAGGAACGGCTGACCAGAGCATGTGTTTGATATGGTCGAAAAGGTTGGACGCGGCGGCGACAGGAGCCAGATTGGTCACGTCGGAAAAAGGCGATAACTTATCCCCGAAGTAAGAGCCGGTCACGACAGCGCCAGCAGCCGGTCCGAGGGGTATCCCTAATCCCATGGCAATCCCTATGAAAGCGACCCCGATAGTCCCGATGGTTCCCCAAGATGTTCCCGTGGCAAGAGTGACGATGCTGCAGACGAGGCAGGCTGTAAACAGGAAATACTGGGGAGAGATAAGCTTCAATCCGTAATAGATGATCATCGGAATGGTTCCGCAGACGATCCAGGAGCCGATGAGAATGCCCACGCAGAGCATGATCAGGATGGCAGGCATGGCTTTGTGGATGCTATCCACAATCCCCCTTTCCATATCCTTCCAGGTGAAGTGCAGGATGAAGCCCAAGCAGCCAGTGATGAATGCGGCAGCCACAAGGAGAACCTGGGGCCGGATTTTGTAGATTCCATAGCCGACGCCGAGCAATAGCCCCATCGCGATGAGGGGCACCAGGGCAACGGCAAGGCTCAGTTTTTTTGGCTCTTTTACGCTCTTCTCATCCATGCGGCCTCCTCAGCGCGGAGCGCTGAAAGTGCTTTTCGCGAGAAGCTTTCCGTCGGCCATCATCCTCCTCCCTCGCGAAAAAACGTCGCGCAATTCGAGGTCTTTATCGACAAGAATGAGGTCGGCATCTTTCCCGGGTTTGATCTCGTCCTTGTTCGAGAGCTTGTAGAAAAAGGCGACGTTTGTGGAGAAAAGCCTGATGCAATCTTCCAAGGCCTGAGGGGATCCCCATTGACTGGACAGTTTAGACTGATTTTCGACAGTTGATTTTTCGAACTTCCTGTAAATGAATAAAATACGGGCGCGCAAAAAGACTTTGGCACTACAGTCTCTCATTTTAGTCTGTCATCGTCACCGGGGAGGGAGGCCGAACGCCGGCGGCCAGGAAAGCCTGATGGGCCGTGCCCTGAAGATCCGTCCGCAAAACATAGGCCTGCCCGGACGCTTCCAGTCGAACCGCTTGAACCCGGCCCAGATCTCTCATCAACGTCGGCCAGGACACATCGACGCCGCGGTCATCGAGTCTTCTTTGCAGGTCCACCTCCAGGCGCAGGGCCAGGAAGCCGGCCACGATGTGCCCGATCGACGTGTCGTCGCGGTGA
>JBAUIH010000390.1:0-4894 GCA_049682755.1 Candidatus Aminicenantales bacterium
AAGGGGCTCTCGGCGCCGGTGGGATCGATGCTGGCCGGCCCGCGCGACTTCATCGATCAGGCCCGCCGGGTTCGCAAAGCGCTCGGCGGCGGGATGCGCCAGGCGGGTGTCCTGGCTGCGCCGGGGATCATCGCCCTGAACGAGATGACCGGCCGGCTCGGCGAGGATCATGCCCGAGCCAAGACGCTGGCCAAGGCCATCAGCGGACGGCCCGGCGTCGGGCTGGATCCCGGAGAGGTCGAGACCAATATCATCATTTTTGGATTTTCGCATCCGCGGCTTTCCGTCCCTGAGTTCCTGAGTAAACTCGGAAAACGGCGAGTCCTCGCCCTGGCCACGAGCGCGGGGATCCGCTTCGTCACTCACAAGGACATCGACGACGAGGACATCGACCGGGCCATCGCCGCCTTCAAAGAGATCTTAAGCTAACAAATCGGCGACGAGCTGGGCCAGGTCCTTGACCTTGATATCGGCCTTGTCTTTGTCTTTGAGTCCATCCTTCAGCATGTTCAGGCAGAACGGGCAGGATGTGGCCGCGACCTCCGCTCCCGAGGCGATGACCTCGTCGGTCCGGAGGTGGTTGATCCGCTGACCGAGCTTTTCTTCCGTCCACATCAACCCGCCGCCGGCGCCGCAGCAGAAGCTGTGTTCCCGATTGTTCTTGAGCTCTTTAAACGCCTCTGGGGCCAGCGCGTCGATGATCCGCCGGGGCTCGGCGATCAACCCGTTGTGACGTCCGAAATAGCAGGAGTCGTGATAGGTCATTCGGAAAGCGCCCTTTGACTGGACGGCCAGGCGTCCATCCTTCAAAAACTGTTGAATCAGAGCCACATGAGGGATAATCTCGATCTTGGCCAGCCGGGCCTGGTCCTTTTCCGGGATGTCGGGGAGGAGTCCGCGGAGCTTGGGGTATTCGTTTTTGAAGGTGTTGAAACCATGAGGACAGAAGGTGATGATTTTCTTGACCTGATACTTGTTGAAAAGACCGATATTCTCCGCGGCCAGGGTTTGGAAGAGATACTCCTGGCCCAAGCGGCGGGCCGAATCGCCGCAGCATTTCTCTTCGGTCCCGAGGATGGCAAAATCGAGGCCGGCCTTTCTCAGGATCGTCACCATCGCCTTGGCGATCTCGACGCCCTGTTCGTCGAAGGATCCAGCGCAGCCCACCCAGAGGAGGTATTCGGCCGAGCCGCGCTCGGCCATCAACGGCACGTCCAGCCCGGCGGCCCAGTCCGCCCGCTTGGCGAACCCGATCCCCCAGGGGTTGGAGTTGGACTCCATATTGCGGAAGAAGGCGTTGAGCTCCTGGGGGAAGCGGCTCTGCATCAGGACCTCGCTCTGCCGGACCCCGATGATCTTCCGGATGTGCTCGATCTCGACCGGACAGACATGCTGGCAGGCGCCGCAGGTCGTGCATGTCCAGATTTCTCCTTCACCGTGGACGTCGGGGAAAAGCGGAGGCAGGTCGTCGCGTTTTCCGGGGGCCAGGTTGCCTCTCTGGTCGAGCAGGTGCTTCTCCAGGTTGAAGATGATCATCTTCGGGGAGAGCGGCTTGCCGCTGGCAAAAGCCGGGCAGGCGTCCTGACAGCGGCCGCATTCCATGCAGGCGAAAGTGTCGAGATAATCTTTCCAGGTGAGGTCGACGGCTTTCTCTGTACCGAAGACTTCCGCTTTCTCGATGTCGATGGGCTTGAGCTCCCGCCGCGAGCCTGGATTCCGGAAGAAGACGTTCACCGGCCCGGTGAACATGTGGAAATACTTGGAGTGGGGGACATAGGCGATAAACCCGAAGACGATCAGGATGTGGAGCCACCAGGAGGTCTTGAAATGGGCCGCCAGCGTTCCCGCGGGAAGTCCAGCGAGGCCCGCTGAAAAGTACTCCCCGAGGAAGGACAGCCGCACGCTCTCCGGGTGGGCGGCGATGGCGAACGCCTCGAAGTAGAGATAACTGAGGGTCACGATGATCAAAAAGATGTAGATCAGGGCGGAGTCGAATAGCGTAGTCCGGTAGGCCTTCGGCCGGACGATGAAGCGCCGGACGGCGAAAAAGGTCACACCGACCAGGACGAGGATGGCGAAGACATCCACGATGAGCGAGAAAAAGAGGCCGAATCCGGTCTCCCCGAAGAGATAGAATTTATCGAAATATCCTTCCAGCGTATGGTTGATGGTCATCGTGTCGAAGGTCAGGGCGCCGTAAAAAATGAAGACATGCATGAAGCCGGTGAAGACGCGCTCCTTCTTGAGGGTGCATTTCTGGAGGAAGATTTTGGACAACGTATCTCCCAACCGGCGGAAGAGAGCCCCCCCCCGCATTTCCGGCCTTCCCCGGCGGAGAATCTGGATCCTTAAATAAACTGGATAGGCAAAGGCTCCGGCCGTCACCAGAATAACCACTGAGAACAGGATCTTTTCCCAGAGTGAGAGCATGCTTCCTCCTATTAGAAAGGTATCGCTATTCCCCAGACGAGCTTGGAGAACGTTTTCTTTTGGCCCCGCGGGCTCGTCCGTGCGTCAGCCCAGACCGTGCCTCCGATCGTTGCCTCAAGCCAGTCGTCCAGACGAAAACGCAGGATGACGTCGGCCAGCCCCGACTCGATCCGGCCGAAAACGGCGCTGGACCGTCCGAGAATCTGGATGCTCAGGCTGCCGACGGCGCCGAACAAGGCTCCGATGCGAAGCCCGTATTCCTGGGCGAGCTTATCCCCCGAGAGGTCGAGATAGACGCGTTGATTGGTGTTGTGGAAGAACCGCAGGAAGGGCTCGACGAGGAAGGATTCGCGGCTCCAGCCCAGGTGGATCCCGATATAATTCCGGTTGGTGTAATACGGCTTGCCGTTCAAGGTGCTCGTGTGGTCGGAGTCGTGGTCGGAGTCGTGGCCGATATCCATGGACAGGAAGTCGGTGAGGCGCTGCCGGACTGAAAAATGCCAGTCGAACTTGGTCCTCTCTCCGTCCTTGTCATGGGTGACGAGTTGAGCGTGGAAGGCCGTGCTCGCGGTGATGAAGAAACTGTCATGAAAGCCGAAGTTCCAGCGGTCCTCTTCGCCGCTGAGGTCGTTGTAGCTGGGATAGCTCGACGGGTAGAGAAGCTCCCCGAAGAGCTCTCCGTGCATGGTGATCCGCTTCTGGGAGAGAAGGTTTTCTTTGGGGTCATAGCGGCGGTAGATGAAGAGTTCATGGCCGGGAAGGAGATCCGTAAACCAGAGGAGTCCGGCCAATCCCCATAATACCGCCTTTCCGGTCGCTCGTCTGCGCTTCTCAGAACTCATATCTCACTCCCAGACGGACGACGCGCGGCGACTGGATCTCCGTGGCATAGCGAAGGGGGAAATCCGGACCGGTCCATTCGTTTTCTTGAGTCGCCAGGGCCCAGTTGAAAATGTTGTAGATATCGAGAAAGACACGTCCGCCGGCTTTTCCCAGGGCGATCCTTTTTTCGACACGCAGGTCCACGGTCATGTTGAACTCGTAACGGGCCACGCCGCGGGAAAAAGCCTGGACATAGAAGGGTCCTTGATGGAATCCGGTGACGATGATCTTGCGGCTGAACGGCTGGCCGTCATAGTACTTCACCAGTCCGGACAGCCGGAAGCCGTAAGGAATCGGCACGCTCCAGCCGAGCCTGGCCGTGTAGGCGCGGTCGAAACGCAGCCGCCCCTTGGCAAAGAGGGAAGCGTTCGGATGATCATAGAGAGCGCCGATGACGCCGTCATCGTTTTCGTATTCGCTGTTGCCCGGGCTTGATGTCCCGGCGGCTTCGGTCGCGGTCCCCGAAAAGAAAAGGACCGCGTCGCGGCTGAACTTCTTAACCAGGATCAAGTCGAGCCCTCGATAGCGGTTGACCCGGCTGTCCGTGTCCGGGTTGGTCAGCAGAAAGAAGTCCTGGCCAAGGGTCTCTTTTTTCTGGTTGTATACAGTGAGATAGAGATCGTCATGATCTCCCGCGATCCGGTTGTCCCCGGGATCATAGATCTGGACGGGATCGTAGGCAGTGAGAAGAACGCCGGTGTTGAGCGTCTCGACGAGATGACGGGTTTCCCGATAAAAACCCGCCAGGGTCAGATACAGGTCATTCCGGAAAACCTTCGTCCACGAGACGGAAAACTCGTCCGCATAGGGCCTCTTGAGATCCGGATCGATCTCCGTGAAAGCGGGGCCTTCCCGCCGCCAGAGAGTACCCGTTTCATCGGATTGAACCCGACCATCCCCATTTTGGTCCGTCCAGGGATAGGCTAGCCCGCCCAGACCCTGAGGGTTTCCACACGTCAGGTAACTGAGGGGGAGGTTAAAAAAATAGCGGCCGGCCGATATCCGCAGCGTTAAGGAACGATCTTGAAGGAACGGGACGCTGAATCCGAGCCGCGGAGACAGGTGAAACCAGTTGATCTTTCCTCCCGAATCCCGCTCCGGGAAGCCCGCAGTCGAGGCGGAGACCGTCGCCGGCACCCATCCACGGGTCGATATCAGGTGGAGGCCGAAAGAAAACGAGGCCAGACTCTGCAGGGTGATCGTGTCCTCCGCGAAAAGGTGCGTATCAAAGGCCTTCTCCCGATGCCGAAGGGGAGTGTTGAAGCGCATGATCTCGAAAGGGGCGTCACCGAAATAATGAATATGGAGATTGTCCAGGATCTCGGTTTCCGTGGATGAAGCGGCGCCGCGAAGGGAGAAGCCGTAGTCGAGCCGGTGAGCGATCAGGTTGTCGCCAAGGACCGCTTGTCCTTTTCCCTGCAAAATGATTGCGCTCCGGTCTTCTTCACCGGCCATGGCGGCGACTCCGGACGGGATCCTTTCGAAGACCTCCTCCCCGTGGGGTTCGTCGATTCCATCCTGGAACTCCGAGCGGGCGTTTCCCTGGTTGAAAGCGGCCCCGATCTCGAAATGATGATTCGGG
>JBAUIH010000391.1:0-13608 GCA_049682755.1 Candidatus Aminicenantales bacterium
TCCTGAATACCGTATTTCCACTCGCCCATCTTATCATATCGCCGCCTACTCATTCACCCACGGGCAAGCCCGTGGAACTCTGCCCTTCGGGTTATTAGAGTATGACCTGAGGGAAGTCAAATTTGAATACATAGAAAAATTGATAGGAAAATTGGGCCTGAAGTTGTCTCAGAAGCTCTTTTAAAGATGGAAGAGAGGAATGGCCAAATTTACTGAACAGAATGAATTGGATAATCTCAATGCTCCGGCGTCGTCATGTTGTGAAGATCCTAAAGGAAACGCCGAGGATTGTATAAGCGGTATGTCCAGAGGGAAAAGTTTTTAATGAGGAAAGAATAATCCCCGGCGGACATCCGAATCCGTTGAAAAGGATGACTAAATTTAGAAGAATGGAGTCCACCAATGCAGCCGAATTTCTGCGCGGATTCAGCGGGCGGAAAGAAAATCAAGTTTTTAGTTTTAGAAACCTTGCATTAATGGCCACAATAACCGTGCTGGCCGACATCAGAGCTGCCCCCATCGCCGGACTCAATAGGATGTTGTAGACGTAGAGGACTCCGGCAGCAAGGGGAATGGCGAAGGCATTGTAGCCGGTCGCCCAGGCGAGATTTTGGATCATTTTTCTGTATGTCGCGCGGGCCAGTCCCAGGATGGAGACAACGTCGAGCGGATTGCTTTTCACCAGGACGATATCAGCGGTCTCAATGGCAACATCAGTTCCCGCTCCGATCGCGATTCCCACATCTGCTTGGGCGAGTGCGGGGGCGTCGTTGATGCCATCTCCCGTCATGGCCACGATGAGCCCCCTGGATTGAACCTCCTTGACCTTCTGCACCTTCTCATCTGGTAGAACTTCTGCAAAGTACTCATCGATCCCGATTTCCTCGGCAACCCATCTGGCGACCTGCTTATTGTCTCCAGTCAGCATCATCGGTTTTACTCCCATCTCCCTCAGCTTGCCGATAGCTGTTTTGGACTCTTCCCTGATGATATCGGCCAGAGCGATAGCTCCCTTTAGTTTTCCATCGATGAGGACATAGACGACCGTCTTTCCCTCAGAGGAGATCTGTTTCAGCCTCACGTCCTCTGCAGATAGATTTTTCTCACGAAGGTACCCGGGGCTGACCACCTTCACTTCCCGGCCGTTTATTCTTCCTTCCACGCCTTTTCCGGTGATGGCTTTAAATCCCTCAACAGGATATTTTTCTTCCGTGGAAGAGGCGATCCCGCGGGCAATCGGATGTTCGGAGTGCGACTCGAGGGAGGCCGCATATGCTAATAGGTTCTTTTCATCTAAGTCGTCAGAAAGTACGACCTTGTCCGTGACGCCGAACTTTCCCAGAGTCAATGTCCCAGTCTTATCAAAAATGATAGCCTGGATATTTCTGGCCCGTTCGAAGGCTGCCCGGTTTCTGATTAAAAGACCCCGTTGGGCTGAGAGCGCAGTGGAGACAGCCACCACCAGCGGCACAGCAAGGCCTAAGGCGTGAGGACAAGTGATGACCATCACGGTCACCGTCCGCTCAAGACTAAAGGCAAAGTCCTTGTTAAAAACCGCCAACCAGATCAGAAGAGTTATGGCTCCCGCCGCCAGGGCGATGATTGTCAGCCACCTGGCGGCCCGATTGGCCAGGTCCTGGGTCTTCGATTTGCTTTCCTGGGCCTGTTTGACAAGCTCGATGACCTGGGAAATGAAGGAATCTTTGCCGGTTTTTTTGATTTCAACCGTGACCGAGCCCTCTCCATTGTTCGAGCCTCCGATGACGTTCGCGCCGACATGTTTTGAGACGGGCCTCGATTCTCCTGTAAGCATCGCCTCGTTGACCGATGTCTCGCCCTCGATGATCTCTCCGTCGGCCGGGATCTTTTCACCGGGCTTGATAAGAACCCTGTCGCCACCGGCCAGGTTTTCGACGGGGACATCTTTGACGCTTCCGTCTGGCATGACCTGGTGAGCCTCTGAAGGCATCAGGCGGACGAGCTCTTCCAGAGCTCTGGATGCTCCCATGACCGATTTCATCTCAATCCAGTGGCCCAGGAGCATAATATCAATCAACGTGACCAGCTCCCAGAAAAATATCTTTCCCTTCAACCCGAAAACGACACTCGCGCTGTATATGTAAGCCGTAGCTATAGCCAGGGCAATCAGAGTCATCATGCCCGGATTCCCTTTTTTCAGCTCATCGACGATCCCCTTGAGGAAAGGGTACCCTCCATAGAGGAAGACAAGAGAAGAAAGGAAAAAGAGCACATACAGATCGCCGCCAAATCTCAATTCTTCCCTTATCCCCAAAAATCTCTGGATCATCGGCGAGAGAAGGAGGACCGGTGCCGAAATGGCCAGGGAGATCCAGAAGCGTCTCCGGAAGTCCGCTACCATATGGGAGTGATGATCTCCATGCCGCATTTTGTGTTCGTTTTTATGGCCCAGGTGCTCATTCTCCCGATGATGAGACGCATCCAACTTATGGTTCATTTTCATTGATTCCATGGATATCCCTTCGCCAGATAATGTAGGCTTTAATTTCTTTCATCTTTCACCTCTCAGATCCTTATCCTTTGCCTGTCGTCCTCTCTTCATGCTCTTCGTCTTCTTCGACACCGAGTTTCCGGCCCTTCCAAAGATAATAAATGGCCGGGATAACGATGAGTGTCAGGATCGTGGAGGTGATCAGGCCCCCGACCATGGGCGCGGCGATGCGTTTCATCACCTGGGAGCCCGTACCCTGGCTCCACATGATCGGCAACAACCCGGCGATCGTGGTCGTGACAGTCATGAGTTTCGGCCGCACTCTTTCCACGGCTCCGTGCACGACCGCGGCATGAAGGTCCTTTTTGGTGTTCATCTGCCCATGCAGCAAACGGTCCCGATAGGCGTTGTCGATGTAGAGAAGCATCACGACTCCCGTCTCCGCGGCCACGCCGGCCAGGGCGATGAACCCGACGCCGACGGCGACGCTCATGTTGTAGCCGCTCAGCCACATGAGCCAGATCCCCCCGACCAGGGCAAACGGGAGCGAAAGCATGATGATCAGGCTTTCGGTAATGTTACGGAAATTGAAATAGAGCAGCAAGAAAATGATCAGGAGCGTTACGGGAAGAACCAAACGCAGCCGCTGCTGGACGCGCTGCATGTATTCATACTGGCCGCTCCAGACGATGCTGTAGCCCGAGGGAAAACTGACCGAAGTGTCGACGACTCTTTTGGCCATCTTGACATAAGTTCCGACATCGATGTCCCTGACATCGACATACAGCCAGGCCGTTCTTCGGGCATTCTCGCTCTTGATGGCCGGAGGTCCTTTCTTGATCTGAAGGTCGGCAACCTGGCCGAGTGGTACCTCCACCCCTGCAGGTGTCGGGACCAACACCCGCTTCAACGCCGTCAGGTTATCGCGCAGTTCCCGGCTGTAGCGCACGTTGACGGGGTACCGCTCCAATCCCTCGACGGTCGTGGTGACGTTCATTCCGCCGATGGCGGACATGATGATCTCCTCGACATCGCCGACCGTCAGCCCATAGCGAGCTGCTGCTTCGCGGTCGATGACAAAATCAAGATAATTCCCCCCCGTTACCCGCTCCGATATCACGCTGGCCGTCCCCGGGACCTGACGGATCACGGCTTCGATCCTCTCGCCCAGGTCGCTCAGAGTCTGCAAGTCTGGGCCCAGGAGTTTGATCCCCACCGGGGTTTTGATCCCGGTGCTGAGCATGTCGATCCGGGTCTTAATAGGCATGGTCCAGGCGTTGGTCAAGCCGGGGAATTGAACGGCGTCGTTCAGCTCCTGGATGAGCTTCTCCATGGTCATGCCAGGGCGCCAGGCCTTTTCGTCCTTGAGCTGGATCGTGGTTTCAATCATCGTCAGCGGAGCCGGGTCTGTGGCCGTGTCGGCCCGGCCGATCTTTCCCAGGACCGACTTGACTTCAGGGAAAGTGGCGATGATTTTGTCCGTCTGCTGAAGAAGTTCCTTGGCCTTGGTGATCGAGATTCCGGGCAACGTGGTCGGCATGTAGAGCAGATCACCTTCATCCAACGGCGGCATGAACTCGGAACCGAGGCGGGAGAGAGGGAACACGCTAACAAGGACGATCAGGACGGCGACGAGAATTGTCATCACCTTGTGCTTCAGGACGAACTCGATGACGGGCCTGTAAGCCCTCATGAGGACCCGGCTGAGAGGATGTCTTTCCTCAGACCGGATTTTTCCCCGGATGAAATATCCCATGAGGACCGGCACGACCGTGATGGCCAGGATCGCCGAAGCGGCCATGGCATAAGTCTTGGTGAAGGCCAGCGGCTTGAAAAGCCGTCCTTCCTGCTGCTGCAGCGTGAAGACCGGCATAAAAGAAAAAGTGATGATGAGGAGCGAATAAAACAAGGCCGGGCCCACTTCCTTGGAGGCTTTGACGATCAGGCTCCAGCGGTCGCTGCTACTGCTGATCGTCTCCCGCTCCATGTGTTTATGGGCGTTCTCGATCATGACGATGACGGCGTCGACCATGACGCCGATGGCGATGGCGATCCCCCCCAGGGACATGATGTTGGCGTTCAAGCCCTGAAGCCTCATGGCCACGAAGGCGAGCAACACTGCCAGCGGCAAAGTCAGTACGGCCACGAACGAACTTGACAGGTTGAGAAGGAAAATCATGATGACCAGAGCCACGACGATGGTTTCTTCGAGCAGTTTCTCTTTCAGAGTGGCGATAGCGCGCTTGATCAAAGAAGACCGGTCATACGCCGTTTTTATGGTGACGCCTTCCGGCAGGCCTTTTTTCAGGTCCTCAAGCTTCTGCTTGACGCCGTCGATGACCTTAAGGGCGTTTTCACCATAGCGCATGATGATGATGCCGCCGACGGTTTCCCCTTCCCCATTCCACTCGGCAATGCCTCGACGCAGCTCGGGACCAAGATGGATGTAGGCCACGTCCTTAAGGAGCACCGGGGCATTATTCGGTCCCATCCCGACCGGGACCTTCTCCAGGTCCGCCACAGATTTGATGTACCCCAGGCCCCTGACCATGAATTCCGTTTCCCCCATCTCGATCAGCCGGCCGCCGACGTCGTTATTGCTGCGTTTGATGGCGGCGCGCACCAGCTGAAGAGGGATGTGAAAGGCCTGCAATTTCAGCGGGTCGACCTCGACCTGATATTGCTTGACAAATCCGCCGATGCTGGCCACCTCACTGACGCCCGGCAGGCTGGCCAGCTCATAACGCAGATACCAATCCTGGATCGACCTCAATTGCTGCAAATCGTACTTGTCCCCGCCGTCAAGAACATATTCATAGACCCAGCCGACACCGGTGGCATCCGGGCCCAACTGAGGGATCACGCCCTGGGGAAGGCGGCTGGCGGCGTAGTTCAGATATTCCAGGACGCGGCTGCGGGCCCAATAGAGGTCCGTTCCGTCTTCGAAAATGATATAAACCAGGGAGAAGCCGAAGAAGGAATAGCCCCGGACCACCTTGGCGTAGGGCACTGAGAGCATCGCAGTGGTGAGAGGATAAGTGACCTGGTCTTCGACGACGTTGGGGCCTTGCCCCGGGAATTCCGTGAAAATAATGACCTGGACATCGCTCAGGTCGGGGATAGCGTCGACGGGCGTTGTCCGGATCGCGACGAATCCGGCCAGGACGATGGCCAATATGAAAACGAAAATCAAAAAGCGATTATTGACCGACCATTCAATGACTTTTTCTAGCATCTCTTTCTCCGGATATCGGCTGTCTGCATAGTCTTCAGCTCACTGAGACACAGGGGCGGACCCCCGGATTATTTTTTCTTAACCTTCTCCACCTTCATGCCGCACTCGGGACATTTTCCGTCGGGGTCGGTCGTCAGGAATTCCGGATGCATGGAACAGGTGTAGAACTCGGCCTTATCGAGATTGACCTTATCGCCGAGCTGTTTGGCAGGGACGACAGCCATCCCGCAATCCGGGCAGCTCGCCTTCGGGTCTGTCGTTATAAAATCGGGATGCATCGGACAGGCGTAGAGCTCGGAGACATCCATATGGAGCTTAATCTGTTCTTCCCCCTGGCTGGTTTTTTCAGGAGGCTTGGGCATGGGCATTTCCATCGGAGCTTCCTGAGTCCCGGGCTTGGATTCTTGCATTTCCATCGAGGATGCCCGGGCCTTTCCCGCGCTGGCGGCCCTCATCTTCGCTATGGCCTCCCTGGTCCGGCTCTCCGAATCCAACAAAAACTGCCCCGAAACCACAACCTGCTCCTCATCGAAAAGGCCGGAGATAACCTGAACAAACCCATCATCGGATTCAGCGCCCGTTTTCACCTCGCGGGGCTCGAACACCCCCTCTCCTTTGCTCACGAAAACGATGTCCCGGGTCCCGGAATGGAGGACGGCTTCGGCAGGAACAGCCAGGGAAGCGCTGATCGTCGGAGCAAAAATCCGGACCGTGGCGTACATATCCGGCTTCAAGACCAGCTCGGGATTGTTGAATATCAGTCTGACATTGTTCGCCTGTGACCTCCGGTCAAGGTAGGGATAGATAAAATCGACTTCGCCTTCGAGTTTGTACTCCGGCCGATAATCCAGTTCGAGTTGCGCTTTCTGCCCCAACCGGAGAAGCGGTATCTCTGATTCATAGACAGCCGCTTCCACCCAAATCTTGCTCAGGTCGGCGATATGGAGCAGGTCCATTCCCGGTCCGACTTTGTCGCCTTCGACCACAGCCTTGTGGGTGACAACCCCGCTCAGCTGTGATTTCAAGGGAACGGTCCGCCGCACCTTGCCTGATTGTTCAATCCTATCGATCTCGGGTTCGGAGATATCCCAGTACTTGAGGCGGTCTCGGGCCACGGTGACCATCCTTTGGGCATTCTGGCGGATATTCTCATAAGGGCTTTCCATCAGTTTCTTGTAATTTTTTAAGGCCAGCAAGTATTCTTCCTGAGTGGAAACCAGCTCGGGTGAATAGATCTCCAAGAGCGGGTCGCCCCGGCGGATATTCTGTCCGACCGTGTTGACGTATAACTTTTCTATCCAACCGCTAATCTTTGTGTTGACCGAAAATTCTTTATCCTGCGCATAGGTGACTTTACCGAAAGCGCGAATCACGGCCGAAATATCCCGGCGCTCGACCGGGGCGACGCGCAGGTTCATGTTTTGCTGCACGGCGGCGTTTATGGTCATGCTCCCGGCTCCTCCCGCCTCTTCCCCTTCATAGACCGGAATCAGGTCCATGCCCATCTTGGACTTGCCCGGATGGTCGTAGATTTCGGTCGGGTCCATGGGGGCCCGCCAATACAGGATCTTGCGCTCCTTTTCCGGCGTCCCCGCTGCCGTCCCTGTTTGGCCGGAAGCAGTGCTTTTGATAGGTGTGAGCTTCATCCCGCAGATCGGGCAATTCCCCGGCTTATCCGAAATGACTTCCGGATGCATGCCGCAGGAATAGAGCTGTTTTCCCTCCGCCTGAGAAGTGATCGACGCGGTTTTCGGCCTCGGCATCAAAAAATATATTGCCGTCGCTCCGATGAGAATCCCTGCCAACAAAAAAACTATCGACTTAGACCTCATGTCCGACTCCTTTGAATACTGTTTTCATTTCGTCGCTTCCCTGCCGATAGCGAGCTCATAACCGGCCAGGGCTTTCCGGTAATCGGCCAGGGCGAAGAAATACTGGAGCTCGTAGTTTTCGACCATCATCCAATTGTTGATGAGAGTCAAGAAATCAACCTTGCCCACCTGATATCCCGCCAGGGCCGATTCCAGCGATTGTTGGGCCTGGATGAGGATGCCTCCTTGATAGAGCTCAACCCTCTTTCTATTTCGTTCGAGGTCCGCTTTCAGGCTTTCTATCTCGGCCAGGACCCCGGCCCGCGCATTTTCGTATTCAGCGGCCACGGCGGCCCTATCCAGTTCCTTCTCCGCCACCCTGGCCCCCTGCTTGCGCTTATAGTAAAGAGGGATGTTCAAGGAAACCGTGACGGAAAAAAAGTCGTACATGATCATCCCGTTGGCCAGGTTATCTCGCTGATTGTAGCTTGTTCCCAGAGTGAAGTTGGGCCAATAATCGCGGCGAGTGAGTTTAACGGCGGCTTCAGCTCTGCCCATCCTTTCTTTCCAGGCTCTTAAGAGCGGCCTTCTCTCCTCGACCTCACTCAGCGAGACGGGCTGCAGCGGATCCTTGGGTAGGGCTAGATCCTGAGACGTTACTTCAAATCGCGAATCCGGGTCCCTGTTCAAGAGCGCATTCAGCAGGGCCGTGCCGGCCACCCTTTTCTGCTCCCACATGATCAAATCGTCTTCGAGCTTGGAGAGCTCAACCTGAGCGCGGAGAACATCCTGCTGAAGGCCGGAACCGGTGGCGTACTTGATTTCGGTCACCTGGACAAACTGCTTCATCAGGACTTTGTTTTCTTCGATCGTTTCCCGGGCCCGGTCGATAGCATATAAGTCATAATAGGCCCGCTTGACCATCTGGATGACTTGGTTGCGGACTTCTTGCTGCTGAAATTTGACTGCAGCGGCTTCGTATTCGGCCATATCCGTGGCCAGGGCCAATTTCCCCGGAAACGGAAACATCTGCATGAGAGAAATCAGCTTTCCGGTCATCGGTTCCTGGTTGAAGGCAAAGCTATTGACCGGCAGGTTCATCGCGCCCAGGGTGAGCTGTGGATCCGGCAGGGCTCCGGACTGAGGGATGGCCTTCTCGGCCGCCAGCGTCCGCTGGACCGCGGCCTCGAGCCTGGGATTATTTTCCAGCGCCTCTTTGATCAATCCCGAAAGAATAGAGTTCTCCCCGGGTCCGCTTTGAGAAAAGACAGGGAATGCATTCAAGGTGACCGCCAGGACCAGTAAACAAATAATGGTCTTGTTCATTATTCACCCTCCCTTCTGAGTTTTTTGCGCAGAGCACCGGAATCGTCCCGAACCATTGACCGGCGCCTCGGAATTCCCTCAGGCCCACTTGTCTTAGAGTCAATACTTTCTGAACTTGCGCAGGACATCGATGATCTCATTTATTTTTTTTATCCTGTCTTCCTTGGTCCCCTTGGCGAACGAGTGGTCCACGCAGCCTCGCAGGTGTCTTTGGAGGATCCTTTCCTCGACTCCCTCGATGGCCCCGACGATGGAATTGATCTGAGTCAGGATGTCGACACAGTACCTCTTTTCCTCGATCATCTTCTGGATGCCGCGGATTTGTCCCTCGATCCTTCTGAGCCGGGTCAATTCCTCTTCATGGGTTGTTACCTGTTTCATGATCCAAGACCTCCGTCTTGAATATACCATACCCCCCTATGGTAAGTCAAACCAGAGGATTTTCCTTTCCTGATGAATGACCTTAGCTTGAGCGGAAAAGGAAATCAACCCGACAAACAGAAAGGGATATTCCAGAAGAAATGCATTCGGCTTCTAATCGAGTTCTAATTCCCCTTGTTTGGCCAGGCGGGCGGCCCAGCCGCCGCCGGGCGCCAGCCGGATCTTCACCCGGTCGCCGGCCTTGATAACGCCGCTCGTCCAGGTGTAATCGCTCGCGCATTTCGAGGCGTTCGGACCATCGGCATAGATATCGGCCCGGTGTTCTCCCTCGCCCAAGAACCCGAAATCGATCTCGAGCTCGCGCGGCGTCCAGTCGGTCATCGCCCCTACGTACCAGTCCATCCCGCTCTGCCGGGCGACAATAATGTAATCACCGATTTTGGCATCGAGTACTTTCGTCTCGTCCCAGACAGCCGGGACCCGGCCCAGGAAACCCATGATCTCCGGTTCGCGCAGATACGCCGAGGGCGAATCGCAGAGCATTTGGAGGGGACTCTCGTAGACGACGAACATGGCCAACTGGTGGCAGCGGGTCCCCTGGCTCATCGGCTCGGAGAAGACCGGCTTGAAATTGCTCTCGACGGCGTTCCGCATCGCCCCGGGCGTGAAATCCATCGGACCTGCCAGCATCCGGATGAAGGGGATGAGGAGGGCGTGTTCGGGGGTCACCTGGTTGCTCCACTTGCTGTATTCGAGCCCCAGGACGCCTTCCCGGGTTAGGATATTGGGGTATTCGCGCCGCAAGCCCGTCGGCTTGAAGGCGCCGTGGAAATCGACGACGAGCTTTCGCTTGGCCGCCTCGGCCGCGATTTTCTTATAGTAATTGACCACCTTCTGGTCGTCCCGGTCCATGAAATCGACCTTGATCCCCTTGACGCCCCAATTCTCGAAAAGCCCCAGGGCTTCCTGGAGCTGGCGATCGAGGGTCAGCCAGACGCACCAGAGAACCAGGCCGACGTTTTTCTCGCGGGCGTAGGCAAGAAGCTCCGGCATATCGATCGCCGGGTTGGTCTTGAGAAGGTCCGCCGGGTCGGACCAGCCCTCGTCGAGGATGATGTATTCGATCCCGTGCCGGGCCGCGAAATCGATGTAGTGCTTGTAGGTTTTGGTGTTGACCCCCGATTCGAAATCGACCCCGAAAAGGTTGAGGGCGTTCCACCAGTCCCAGGCGACCTTTCCGGGTTTGATCCAGGATGTGTCATCGAGCGCGCACGGCCTGCCCAGACGGTAGACGATGTCGTTCTCGACGAGCTCACCGTCCCGGCGGGCGATCGCCGAGACCCGCCAGGGATACTCCCGTGTCCCGGCCGTTTCGGCGATGTAATCCGCCCTTTCGGAGACCGCCAGCGTCCGGTCCCGCGTCTGCTCTTCTTTCAGCGGGTAGGCCGCGAACTTGCCGTAAAGGGCGGACGACCCATCCTTTGAACCCATGAGATAGAGCCCGGGATAATCGTCCAGGTCGGCCTCGGTAAGCGCCACTTTGGGGCCATCCTGGATGTCGACCAGGACGGGCAGGAAGGCCATCTTCCCGTCGCTGATTTGGCTGAGCGGGAGGTAAGAATAATTGCGTTCGAACGAGCTCAGGAAGGAGTCGACGACAGGGAAATAGACGGAATGGTCCCCGCCGAAGCGGAAGCCTACTTCCTCCGACGTCACCTTTACCCGCCCTTTCAGTTTGGTGAAAAAGCGGTAGGCCACGCCGTCATCGTAAGCCCGGAAGACGAGGCCATAGTCTCCCTTGAAATTCAGCACGGCTTCGTTATACCGGTCGGAAATGACCGCCCTTTTTTCCCGGACGGGGGGTACGATTTTCTCGTTGACCGACCTCGTCTTTAGACCGGAAAAATGCGCCTCCTTTCCCAGGATGCCGGCGCCCTCGATGGTCAGGGAAAGAGGCGACGGAGCGAGGATCTCTTTCCCGTCGCAGAAAATGGAATAGGACACCGCGCCGTCGGTCCGGATGACCACATTGATCTTTTTATCCGGCGAGCAGAGCTCGTGAGTTTCGGCAGGACGAGACGGTACGGCCCAAGCCAAAAGAAGAATGAAAACGAGTCCAAACACCTTGGTCCTGTGTGTCGGAATCATCGGTACCTCCTGTTATGATCTGGCCGTTGACAAAAACCCCTCCTCCTCACCTCCTCCCACTCGGGGGAGGAGGATAGGCGGATCGTCTGTTCTTCCACTCCTCCATTCGGCCGGAAGAAAAGGCAGATGGAGATATGTCTTTTATGAAGCCCTTGAATGCCCATGTTCATTCGATAAAATGCACGGTCCAGGAAACCTCGCGACTTTGATTCGACTTCAGCCGAACGCGCAACATCTCTCCGTCCCGCCGGGCTTCCAGGAGTTCGGCACCAGCGCATTCGGCGTGGTCAAAAGCATAGCCGGGCGGAACGGAAACGAGCAGATCATAGGCATCTCCCCCGACGACCCGGCTTTTGCCGGACAGCCGGTTATCTTCCCATTTGACTTCGATCAGGTCGACTCCGCCGGCGGTGATATGCCGGCCCGTGGCCAGGATCTGAGGATAAAGCAACCGCTCTCGGATGCAAAAGACCTGGCCGTTGAATTTCGGGTCGATCTCTCCCGTCGGGAACTCTCCGCTAAACACGCCGATGAGCTTGCGGCTCCAGAATTCAAAGACGAAGTATTCTTTTGCCGTGTCCAAACCGAGATTTTCGAACCTGATCGCTGCCTGATCGCCGCCCGTCCGGCCGAGGACCATCCAATCCTCAAAAGGCCTGTTGATCTCAAGGAGATAAAGGTGACACCCCGGAACGAGTCCGGCATCGAACACCTTCGGCTCTTTGCCGCTGACTTCGCTGTCGACGCGCCACAGGTTCTGAGAGCGGGAAGCATCGACGTCGAAGAGCTGGCCGGGGAGGGTGAACAAGACGGGTGCCGACCTCTTGGCCGGCTCGACGCGGGGAGTCCGGTACACTTCGGGCTTGTCCGTGAGGAGCATCAGAGAGCCGGTGAGGGATGTCACCATGGTCGACCGATAGGCCTCGGCCTCGGAGAGCTCGATATGGTCGGGATCGTTCATCCAGACGACGTTGTTGAAGGAATTGTACTGGGAGAACCCGGCGAACGAGAATCCGTCCGTGCCCAGGCGGCAGCCGTCGATGATGCCCACGAGCTCGGGCCGGACGCCCCAGCAGCCGAGCATGAAATAGTCGCGGCCGACGACGTCCCGGATCGTCCGGACGTACTGCCTGAACACGGATGTGATGTCCAAGCCTTTCCTCTGGAAATGCTCGCTGAACGCATTATATCCCTCGTAGCGCAAGTGGCGGAGGGCATCGACCTTGAAATACTCAAAACCGTCCTCGATGAGGCCCTGGTAGATCGGCTTGATCACGGTGTCGCGGGCCGCCGGGACCGAGGCATCCAGGACATGGCGGATCCAGTTGCCCTTGGCCACTTTTCCCGCAGGATCCAGGACAAACCAGTCTGTGTGCATTCCGGCGAACTCGGTCTGGGCGAAGGCCGTGTTGGTCCAGATGCCGGGTTTCATTCCCCTTTGTTTTATATAGGAAGCAAGGAAATCCAGCCCGCGGGGAAATTTCTCGTTGGGCTCGAGCCAGAGCTCAGGGAGCCCGATATCGCGCTGGTAGCCGTCGTCCATCTGGACATATTCATAGCCGAAAGGGACCAGGACCTCGGCCAGCACGTCGGTTGTCCGGAGCATGTCCGACTCGGTGATCTCGTCGAAAAAGGCGAACCAGGAGCACCAGCCGACGACCGGCCTGTCCCAGGCCGTGTATGTCCAGGGCTCGAAATATTTGAGTCCGCGGTGAACCTGATAAAAGCGCGGCCGGAAGCGCAGCACGATCTCGCTCCCTTGGGCCCGGAGCGAGAATTCATGGCCGGCCGCTGAAGTCCGCTCCGGCTTGATTGTCGTCCGCGTGCGCGGCTGGTCATCCACCGAGAGCACCCAATCCCACTTGCGGTCATAAACGGCCTGGTTGAGGAGGCTCTTGCTCAGCCCGGAGCTGTGCCTGACGATGGCCGGCAAGCGGGGATTCCGGTCGGATTCGCAGGGAAAGGACTCTTCGCTCCCGCTGATGGAGCCAGCAAGGACAACCGGTCGCTCCCCGGACTTGGCGTTGAATGTGACGACCTGTTGAACGGCGTTGCCGATCCTGTAGTCATTGGTGCTCAGCCGATCCAGGTCGGCCGCGTTCTCGACCCGGCCGCGGAAGACCGTCCGCCCGTTATAGTTGATCTCGAGCGCCATCCCATTGACGTTGACCTGGGCCGGCGCATTCGGCGGCGGCCCAAGTGTTTTTTCTTGCGATACAGACATTAACGAGAACACC
>JBAUIH010000392.1:0-2549 GCA_049682755.1 Candidatus Aminicenantales bacterium
CCTGGAAAAGGGCAGGGACTGGCTCGCCGCCGTGGCGGACCTTGTCGAAGCCCGCCAGTTTCCACGGACAGACAACGAGGACGACTGCGGATATTGCCCATTCGTCCCGGTCTGCGGCGAACAGGCGAAAGGCGCCGCGGGAGAAAAACTGAAGCACGCCGGACCGCTCATCAGGCGCTTTTTCGCCTTGCGGGAACAGGAAGCCGCAGAGGATGAGGAAACCGATGGATAAATTGCCTGATTCAGCGGCCCGCGAGGCAATCGTGCGCGAGCACGTCCGGAATGTCGTCGTTGAAGCCGGCGCGGGCACGGGCAAGACCCACACCCTCGTCCACCGCATTTTAGAGCTCGTCGCTCCAACGGCCCCATTCTCACAACCCGCTGATTCTTCCATCCCAACCACCGCGTCTTCATCATCATTGTCATCCCCGACCGCACCTTTGTCCACGTCTGCTTCTTCCGCTTCCTCCCACGCCTCGCTCACCACCCAAACTGCCTCTTCGCCCCGACCGCTCTCCCTGTCCCGCATCGCGGCCATCACCTTCACCCGCAAAGCCGCCGGCGAGCTCCAGCTCCGCATCCGCCAGGCCCTCCTCGAAAACCTCGCCGGGACACCCGCCCACGACAATATCCGCCGCGGGCTCCTGGCCGCGGCCCTGGGAGAAGTGGACATCGCCTTTATCGGCACGATCCACAGCTTCGCCGACCGCCTCCTCCGCATGCGCCCGGTCGAGGCCGAGATCAGCCCGGCCTATGAGATCGTCGACTCGGAAGACACGCTCGTCGCGGAGACGGCCGAGCTGCTCCTGACCACCTCCGAAAGCGGGCACCTCGCCGAGGCTCTGACCCCGGTCATCTCCTCTCACAACCTCAACCATGCCCAAGTCGAAGAGGTTCAGCTCACGATCCAAGATTATCTCGAGGCCGGCTTCCGCGCCGAGACTCTGCAGTTAGACTACGCATCCAGGCCCGGTTTCGACGCCTTGGTCAAAGCGATGATACTCCAGCGGGACATCCCGTTCCCCCGCCCCGAAATTCCCAAGCCGCCTCCCGACAAATCCAGGCAGGCCGTCCGCGATTTCATCCACCGGATCGATTCACTCCCCGGAGATTCGGAGGGAACGCGCTGGTTCAAGAACCTCAAGCCTGCGCTCAAAGAGTGCCTGGAAGAGACAACCCCCATCAGGCTTCTTGCCTCACTTCGTCGGACGATTCTCTTCGCTCCCGATTTCAAAAAGGGCGCGAATTTCCCCGACGATCCCGAGGGATGGCAATTCTGGAAGGAATTCGCTGCCGGCGACAAGAAAAAAGAAGTCCCCCCACTCCAGGAAACCATCCTCGCCCCGCTCAGCGGCTGGCTCGGAGCGCGTCTGGCCAACATGGCTCCCGTCATCGCGGCCGCCTACGAGCATGTCAAGTCCCGCCATGAATGCGTCGACCAGACCGACCTTTTGATCAAGCTGCGGAACCTCCTCGAAAGAAACGAAGGGGGAATCCGGGCATTCTACCAGCGTCTTTTCGACCACATCCTCGTGGACGAATTCCAGGACACCGACCCGCTGCAGGCCGAGATCCTTTTCTTCCTCGCCGAGGACGGGCAGTCGGCGCGCCGCTGGGACGAGGTTTGTCTCACGCCCGGCCGGCTGACCATCGTCGGCGACCCCAAGCAATCGATCTACAGGTTCCGGCGGGCGGACATCATTAGCTATGCCGACGTTCGCGAGCGCATGACCCGTCAGGGAGCTCTCGAGAGGCGGCTCGTCACCAATTTCCGCAGCCGCCCCTCGCTCGTCGGATACTATAACGATCGCCTCCCCGATCTCCTCGGCAAACCCCCGGAAAACGGCGGGAGCTTCGACCGCGAACAGGGGATCGCTTTCTACGAAGACCTCGCCCCCGGCCCGATCAAAGACGCCTCACCCGTCCTCCATGCGCTGCCCTATTCGGACCCGGCGGCCGAAAAGCTCAAGGCCAAGCGGGCCCGCTCCATCGAAGCCGAGATGCTGGCCCGCTATCTGCGCTGGCTCAAGGACAAATCGAACTTCAAGGTCCGCGACCGCGAAGCGGACGAAACCAGGCCGGTGGACTTCGGGGACGTCGCCGTTCTCGCCCAGGCCACGACAAACCTGCCGCTTCTCTTCCGGGCCATGGAGCGTTTCGGCATTCCCTATGCCGCGCGCGGGGCCACCCTCTTTCTCCGGGAGCCGGTCATCCGGCAGCTCATCCTCGGCCTGCGGGCGGTGGCGGACGAGTCGGACGGGATCGCCCAGGCCGCCTTTTTCAGGCCGCCCTTCTATGCCCTGGACCTGGCCGATGTCGTCGCCGGCCGCCTCGAGAAAGACGAACCCCGGCGCTCCCCAATAATCAGGGAAGCCGCGCTCCGTGCCCGGGAGGCCCGCGAATTCCTGCACGGCCTTCGCAAATCGCGCTTCGACGGCCTCCCTTCCACGACCGCCCGCCGGCTCATGGAGGAGACGGCGTTCGCCCGGACTCTTGCCCTCCTGCCGAACGGAAGCCAGAAACTGGCTGCGGCGCGCGAAGCCCTTTTC
>JBAUIH010000393.1:0-8198 GCA_049682755.1 Candidatus Aminicenantales bacterium
CGGAAGAAGCGGCCGGAGCGCCGGCGGATGAAGGCGTCCCAGCCTTTTTTCATATCCTCGAAGTTGACGAAGACGGTGACCGGGGAGGGCCCGAGGTAGAGCTGAAGAATGCAGTAGGAGCAATCCAGCGGGCAGTTGAGCACTGAATTGATGATGAAATAATTGCAGCCGATGTACTTGGGGGTGCAGGGGCAGGGCTTGACGAAGCCGCCCTTTTGCCGGGTCAGCCAGAGCGTTTTCTTGCCCTCGCCGACCGGGTCTTCCGCCGCGGCGATCAGGTCATAGACAGGCCTCCGGTGGGGGACGAACTCGACGGGAATATCCCGGGAATTCTTGAGAATCCGCCGGGTCAGAGGCTCGGAGGCGGCATTGTCGTCGACGAAGATCCGCTCGATCATCCTTTCTCCCGGAAGAGCGCGTCGAGTTCTTCCCGGCCGGCTACGTCCCTGAGCTTGTCCAGGGCCGCCCGGAATTCCTCCCGGCTCCCGATCCGGAAGGAGACGGTCACGTGGTCGTCCTCAAAGAAGGATGAAGGCTGCACGTCGATGCCGCGGGGCCACTTCAGCTTATGCAGCGTTGATCGAAAGGCCTCTTCGCGCGCGCTCAGGGCTGGAAACCGCATCTTTTTGAGCCGCTGTCTCGCTGCCTCCGCTTTCTGCAGTATCGAGAGCCGGGAAGACCTGAGGATCGATTGGATTTCCTTTCTCCGGAACAGCCGCCGGACCGGGATCCCGTCTCTCCGGCAAACATCCCGGAGGTCCTCGAGGAGCTGCCTTTGCTTGTTCTGGCCGAGAGGCCGGAGAAGAGGCAAAAGGAACCGCCGGTCTCCGGGTGAAAAGCCAAGAAGCGCCTTGACGACCGCCGGCGGAGGGGTTTTCTCGGTAACAAAATCCAGGACGGTCCGTTCGGCCCCGGCCAGAGAGAGCATCAGCCGGAGATGGCCCGTGGTGGCGGGAAGCCCAAGCTGGGGAAGATATTCTCTGACCAGTTTGTTCGCGCTCACCCCGAATCGGCCGAGCTTATCAAGGCTGTTCGCTTTCTCCACCAGGCTGAGCTCCCGGGTCGCCAGATTCTCGGTGAAGGCCGACAGGAACAAACGCAGCTCATTTGTTTCCTCCGCGACCAACACGGGCAGTTTCCGGAAGCCCAGCGCCCGGCCGGCCAGCGCCCTCTTCCAGCCGGTCACGAGGACATAACGTCGCCCTCTCCGGCAAACGACCGGAGGGCTGATGAGGCCCTCTTTTTTGATCGACTGGATGAGGCCTTCCCGGCCGGTGTCGCGCGATATCCGGAACCTCTCATCGCGGAAATCGATGGCCCGCAGAAAAACCTCCTCATAGCGCATACCTTTATTCTAGTTTTGTAAACAGGTTTAGGCAACAATGCATGTGCTCCCGGACGAAAAGCGGAATTAGTAACTTGGGCCAGGCATAATGATCAGCCGGCGTCGGCTGATCATATGAGTCATTATGAGGGGTGCAAGAGGCGTTGATTTACGGCGCCGGTTCTGAGAAAATCTTCGCGGAGAAAAGACGCGTGCGCAGCCCCTCGATCGTCACGCCGAAACCCATCCGCGGTTTCAAAGACAAAATGGTCATCTATCTCCCCTGTGATCTTCCCGGCGGAATCCTCTCTCGGGCCCTCAGGAAAAAGGCCGGTGCCGAGAGGGATCTGGGTTTTTGTTCGCTCTACACGCTCGACGGAAAGAGCGCCCTCTACGGAGCGATGGGCGCCGCGGCCGCCGGGCTCGCCCTCGAAGCCGTCATCGCCACCGGCGCCGAAGACGTCATCGTCCTCGGATTCTGCGGTTCCCTCTCCCGGCGGTTCCGGATCGGCGATGTGATCGGAATCAGCCGGGCCGTCGCCGGCGAGGGCACGTCCCGTCACTACTTCCCTCGAAGAAAATCCTTTCTCCCCTCCCCTAGCCTCTCCGCCGAACTGGAGAGCGGAACTTCGGTCCGCCGGAAAGGCGTCATCATCTCCACGGATGCCCCCTATCGAGAGACCTCCGACTGGCTCAGGGAAAGCCGGCGGCGGGGCGCCGAGCTCGTCGATATGGAGACATCGGCCGTCTTCGCCCTGGCCGCCTTCCATGGGATCAGGGCCGCCTCGCTTCAGATCGTCAGCGACGAAATCTTCAGCGGCCGGGAGAAGTCGGGATTCGCCGACGCGCTTCTCAAGGAACGAGTCGCGGAATTCTTCCTGCCGGTTCTTCTGGGCGGGGACGCCTGAGCCCGGCGGTCTTGCGCAGCGGCTCGTTCAGGCTGCCGGTACGGTAGCCTTCAAGGTCCAAAGCAATATAGGTGTAGCCCGCCTTCTTGAGCCCGGCGATCACCCTTTGTCTCGCCCCGGGTTTCATGATCCTGCGGAAGTCCTCCGGGTCGACCTCGAGCCTGGCGATATCGCCGTGGTGCCGTACGCGGACCTGGGTCAGGCCAAGGCGCCGGAGTACCTCCTCTGCCTTGGCGACCTGAAGAAGCGTCTTCCGCTCGATCGGCGTGTGATAAGGAATGCGTGAGGCCAGACACGCCAGCGAGGGTTTGTCCCAAGTGGGGAGGCCGATCTCTTTGGAGAGCCGCCGGATCTCCGCCTTGGTCATCTTGGCCTCTCTGAGCGGCGAGCGGATGCCGAGCTCGCGGGCGGCCAAAGCGCCGGGGCGGTAATCGGTCCTATCGTCATGGTTCGATCCGTCGAGCACATAGGGAAAAGCCCTTTCCGCAGCCAGCTCTTTGAGCCGGGAAAAAAGCTCCCGTTTGCAATGATAGCAGCGCCGGGGCGAGTTCGCGGCGAAGGCCGGATTATCGATCTCCCCGGTCTTGATGACGAGATGCTCGATGCCGATTTTGCGCGCCAACGCAACGGCCGCCCTGACCTCGCGTTCGGGATAGGTCTCGGAGCGGGCGATGACGGCCAGCACATCGCCCTCGAGCTCCTCGGCCGCCACCTTGAGCAGAAAAGTGCTGTCGACGCCGCCCGAGAAGGCGACCAGGGCCCTGCCCATGCGGCGAAGGATTCGCCGAAGTCTCTCCAATTTCTCTCTGGTGACCTTCGGTACCCGGCTTTTAGCCGCCGTGGTCGTCATCCCTTTTCTCCACGGCGCCGCTCTCCGGCCATCTTTTTCACTTCCCGGACGAACTCGGCCAGGATCTTTTTTTCATCAATCCGGCGGATGAGCCGGCCCCTTTTAAAAAGGACTCCAACGCGGCGGCCGCAGGCGATCCCGATATCCGCGTCTTTCGCTTCGCCGGGACCGTTGACCATGCAGCCCATCAGGGCCACCGTCAGAGGGACCCGGATCGCCGATAACCGTTTCTCGACCTCCGGGGCGATTCTCATCAGATCGACCTCCGCCCGGCCGCAGGTCGGACAGGAAACGAAGTCGATCTGCCGGCCGCCGAGTCTGAGGCTCCGGAGAATCCAATAGGCCACCCGGACCTCCTCCTCGGGAGGAGCGGTCAGGGACACGCGGATCGTATCGGCCAAACCCTCGGCCAGGAGGATGCCCAGACCGACCGCCGATTTCACGCTTCCGGAGAGAAGGCTTCCGGATTCGGTAATGCCCGCGTGAAAAGGATAATCCACCTTCTCCGCCAGGAGCCTGGAAGCGGCCACGGTCCGGCCGACATCCGAGGCTTTGAGGGACACCTTGATCAGGTCAAAATCCAGGTCCTCAAGAAGCCGGATATGACCCAAGGCGCTCTCGACCATCGCTTCTGGAGAAGCTTCTCCGTACTTCGCCAGGATATCTTTCTCCAAAGATCCCGAGTTCACGCCGATGCGGATGGGCACCCGCCGCTCCCGGGCGGCTGTGATGACCTCGCGCACCTTGTCCTTCGAGCCGATGGTGCCGGGATTTAAACGCAACCCGTCCACCCCGGCGCGCAGGGCGGCCAGCGCCAGCCGGTGATCGAAATGGATGTCGGCGATGATCGGGATAGAGACACGCTTGCGGATCGTTTTCAGGGCGGTCGCCGCCCGCTCGTCGGGCACGGCCAGGCGGACGACGGCGCAGTCCGCCTTCTCCAGACGTTTGATCTGGGCGACGGTCCGGGCGATGTGGTGGGTCAAAGTCTTGGTCATCGACTGAACGACGACCGGCGCCCCGCCCCCGATCGCCACCCCGCCGACTTTGATTTGCCTCGTTTTCCGTCGCGGGAACATTCCGGCTACCAAGGCACCAGGCTTTCCCAGCCGTTGGGCATCCTTTTGACGATGTCATTGAGGATGATGAAGACGAGCAGGAAGACAAAGATGACGAATCCGATCTGCATCCAGATCTGCCGGACCTTGGGGCTGAAATCGCGCCGGAACAAGCCTTCCAGGGCCAGGACGAAGATCTGGCCGCCGTCGAAGACGGGGATCGGGAACAGGTTGATGATCCCGAGCTGGAGGCTGATCAGCCCGATCCAGCTCAGCATGGCCAAGAAGCCCCCCTTCCAGGCAGCGTAGGAAAAGCTCGCGATCTCCAGCGGCCCACCGAGCTGCTGGGTGGGGGCCCGCCGCAGGATCAGGTCTTTGATGAAGCGGATGATCAAGAAGGTGTTCCTGGTATTATCGCTGACGCTCTGGACGACCGCCCTGAAGAAGCCGTACGTCTTCGTCACCGTTTGGGCCTCGGTATAGGCGCCGATCTTGCCCACCTTGCTCTCGAGCCGCGGCGTAATGGGGAGGGTTATCTCACGGCCGCTCCGCTCCACCAGGAACTGCATCTCCCGGTCCGGATTTCTTTCAATGAACTCGACGAATTGGTGGAAATAGATCGTCCGGCCGTCGACGGCCAGGATGATATCTCCCTGCTGTAACCCGGCTTTCTCGGCCGCCGAGCCGGGCTTAACCAAGCGGATTTGGGTCAGGAATTTTCCCATGAAACCGGCATAGCCCAGCGCGTACCGGGTCCGTTGTTCCGTCCGGAGATGGAGCTCCTGCGTCTCTCCCTCCCTCCGGATCTCAACCGTCATCTGCCGGTCCGGCTTGCCTCCCACGGCCAGTTCGACATCATACCAGGTACCGACTTTCTCTCCGTCCAGGCTGAGAAGATGGTCGTCAATCCGGAATCCCGCCTGATCCGCCGGAGACCCGGGCTCGATGTAGCCGATGACCGGAGCCTCATCCTGGTAGGCCGGAACCGTGACCCCCACCATATTGATAACAGTGAAGATCAGGACGGCCAAGAGGATGTTCATCACCGAGCCCATGACCATCACCAGGAACCTTTCCCAGCGCGTCTGGGCCAGAAAGTGATCGGGAGGGTAAGTCGCTGTCCCGCCGTCCGTGAAAAACTCCCCTTCCCCGAGGAACTTGACGTAGCCGCCCATCGGGATCAGGCTGACCCGATAGTCCGTCCCTTTCCGCCGGAATCCGAAAAGGCGCTTGCCGTATCCGAACGAGAACGTTTCGACCCGGATGCCGACCAGCTTGGCGGTGAAAAAGTGGCCGAACTCGTGGATGAAGACGAGGACGCCGAAGACGACCAGGAAGGACAAAATGGTCTCGATCACTGTGCCCATATCTATTCCTTTTTCTTGATGTAATGTTCGCTCTGGACGCGGGTCTCCCGGTCGATGGCCATAACGGCCCCCAGAGTCTCCGCCTCGCCGACCCGATGTCCGTCCAAGACCGCACCGATGACCGCGGCGATGTCCGAAAAACCGATGCGGCGGCCAAGGAACGCCTCAACCGCCGCTTCATTGGCGGCGTTGAGTGCCACCGGCAAGCTTCTACCCACCTCAAGCGCCTGCCTGGCATAGGCGATGAGCGGGTAGCGCTCTTTTTCCACCTCGAAGAATTCCAGAGACCGGACCCGGCTCAACTCGAGCGCCGGAAGCTCCGATGCCTCTCTCTCCGGATAGGTCAGCGCGTACTGGATGGGAATCCGCATGTCGGTGATGCTCAGCTGGGCGAGCATCGACCCATCCTTCATCTCCACCAGCGAATGGACGACGCTCTGGGGATGGATGAGGATATCGAGTGCAGCCGGTTCGAGGTCGAAGAGCCAGCGGGCCTCGATGAGCTCCAGGCCCTTGTTCATCAGGGTCGCCGAGTCGATGGTCACTTTCCGGCCCATTTTCCAGCGCGGATGGGCCAGCGCCTCGGCGACGGTCTTGGCCTTGATCTCGGCAAGCGGCGCCCGGAAAAACGGACCCCCCGAAGCCGTCAGGATGGCTTTCTTGACGTTCTCCTTCCGTTCCTTGGCCAGGCATTGGAAAAGCCCGCTGTGCTCGCTGTCGACGGGAATGATCTCGGCCCCGGAAGCCGCCGCGATGGACCGCAGGATGGCTCCGCCGACGACCATGGATTCTTTATTGGCCAGGGCCACCCTCGCACCTGTCTCCACGGCCGCGACCGTCGGCCTCAGCCCCTCGATGCCCGTGATGGCGGCGACGACAACATCATTTTCGTCGAAACGGGCGACTTCTTCGGCTCCCTCGGCGCCGAAAACAACATGGACGGCCGGATCGCCCAACTCTTCCTTGAATCGGGCGGCCTCCCCTTTCGTCCTGAGTGAGACGATCTTCGGCCGGAACTTACGGACCTGCTCCAGGAGCAGAGAAATGTTGGATCCCGCCGCCAGTCCGCTGACGACATACTCTTCCCCGAGCCGGCCGACAATATCGAGCGTGTTGGTGCCGATCGAGCCGGTCGAGCCGAGGACGGTGATCTTTTTCATTCCCAGAAACACTTGACGAAATAGTAAAAAAGCGGAGTCGCCAGGAGAAGACTGTCGATCCGGTCAAGGAAGCCGCCGTGGCCGGGCAGGAAATTGGAGGAATCTTTGACCCCCACGGCTCTCTTGAACAAGGACTCGAGCGGATCGCTGAGCTGGGCCGCGGCGTGGACCAGGGCGCCGCAGGCCAGGGCCTCCCAGAGGCCGACCTCCCTAAGCAAAAGCTGATGCCCGGCCAGGGCCCCCAAAACGGCGAGGGCGATGCCGCCGATGCTCCCCTCCCAGGTTTTGTTGGGACTTGCCAGCGGCGTCATCTTATGCCGGCCGATGAGCTTGCCGAAAAAATAAGCCCCGGTATCTCCGAGGAAGATGATGGCTGCGAGAAAATAGATGAAATTCGCTCCTTTCTCGAGCTTTATCAAGTAAAGGTAGTTCATCGGAAAACTGACGTAGAGCGCCCCGAAGAAGGTCACGGCGATGGAGGGTATGAAATGAGGGAGCTGCTCGACCCTCTGAAAGGTGAAGACATAGAAAGCGGCCGTCAGGAGGAGGGCCCCGAAGAAGGCCAATCCCAGGGGAAACGAGCTCTTGAAATAAAAAGACAGGCTGATGATCAGGGCGACGGCCAGACCGAGCGGCACCGCGGGGTGAAGTCTCTTTTTTCGAGCCAGGTTGTAGAACTCCAGCAGGGCGGCCAGAATAAAAACCTGGAGGACGATGAAAAGAAGGAGGAGAGAACCATACTGGATGAGGACAAACAGGGGAACCAGAAGCAGCAGCGCGGTGCGGAAGCGCTTGAGGAGATTCATGGCAAGCAGCCGCCGGACGTCGCAGGCGAGCTAAGCGCTTCCGGATGAGCGGGCATGGACGGCGCCGAACCTCCTTTCTCTTTTCTGGAAATCGAGGAGCGCCCGGAGGAATTCCCGGCGCCGGAAATCCGGCCACAAGACAGGGGTGATCCAGATCTCGGAATAGGCGATTTGCCAGAGCAGGAAATTGGAGATCCGGAGTTCCCCGCTCGTCCGGATGAGCAGGTCGGGATCCGGAATCCCGGCCGTATCGAGGTGCCGCGCAAAAACCGCTTCGTCCAGGCTTTCGGGGTTGACTCCAGGAGACTGAAGGATTCTTTTCACAGCATCGACGATCTCAGACCGGCCGCTGTAGTTGAGGGCCAGGACGATGGTCAGGCCGTCGTGAGCGCGGGTGAGCGCTTCCACTCTTTCGAGCTCTCTCTGGACCGGCGCGGGAATCCCTTCTCTCTCACCGATGACGAGAAGGCGGATCTTATTTTTTATTAGTTCTTTATCCTGTTTTTGGAGATAGTCTTCGAGCAATCTCCAGAGCCGGGCAACCTCCCTCTTGGGCCTCTTCCAATTCTCCTTGGAGAAGGCGTACAGGGTCAGGAACGGGATGCCCAGGCGGGCACAGGCCTCGACGACCTCCTTAACGGCTTTCGAGCCGGCCCGGTGGCCCTCGATCCGCGGCATCCTGCGCTTTTCCGCCCAGCGACCGTTGCCGTCCATGATCACGGCGA
>JBAUIH010000394.1:0-9884 GCA_049682755.1 Candidatus Aminicenantales bacterium
GGGCAGGGGTCCGCGAAGCGGAGAGCGAGCCGAGGAAATAAGGGAATTTCCCTCGCCGGGGGAAATTCCCGGGCCTTCGAGCCCATACCCCGAGCCTCCCCTCATTGATTTACCCCGACCGCCTGTATTATACTAACGGCCTCTTTTTTAACGGGGATGTCTATGCCCCGAACCGCGTTTTTTATTTATTAAGGAGCATTGATAATGAAAAAAGTCATCATCATGGGCGCCGCCGGAAGGGACTTTCACAATTTCAATGTCTATTTCCGCGACAACCCCGCCTTCCGGGTGGTCGCCTTCACCGCCACCCAGATCCCGGATATCGAGGGCCGGAAGTACCCCGCCGCGCTGGCTGGAAAGCTCTACCCTAAAGGGATCCCTATCTTCGCCGAAGAGGATCTCTTCGAGCTCATCCGGAAATTCAAGGTCGATGACGTCCATTTCGCCTACAGCGACGTCTCTCACGAATACGTGATGAACAAGGCGTCCCAAGTTATGGCCGCCGGGACCAACTTTGTCCTCCTCGGCCCGGACGACACCATGATCAGAAGCCGGAAACCGGTCGTGTCCGTCTGCGCCGTCCGGACCGGCTCCGGCAAGAGCCAGACGAGCCGCAAGGTCGCCCTCCTGCTCAAGGATAAGGGCCGGAAGGTCGCCGTCATCCGCCACCCCATGCCCTACGGGGACCTCGTCAAGCAGAAGGTCCAGCGTTTCGCCGCCTATGCCGACCTGGACAGACACGAATGCACGATCGAAGAACGGGAGGAATATGAGCCCCATATCGACCAGGGGATTATCGTTTACGCCGGCGTCGATTACGGCGCCATCCTGAGGCAGGCCGAAAAAGAGGCCGACGTCATCCTCTGGGACGGCGGCAACAATGACTTTCCCTTTTACAGGTCCGACCTCGAGATCGTCGTCGCCGACCCGCACCGCGCCGGCCACGAGCTGCGCTTCTATCCGGGCGAAACCAACTTCCGCCGGGCCCGCGTCATCGTCATCAACAAAATGGACACGGCCGGGAAGGAGCAGGTCGCTATCGTCCTGGGGAACATCAAGAAGGTGAATCCCCGGGCCACGATCATCAGGGCGAACTCAGCCATCACGGTCGAAAACGGCGGGGCCATCGCCGGAAAGCGCGTCCTGGTCATCGAGGACGGCCCGACCCTGACCCACGGCGGCATGACTTTCGGCGCGGGAGTGGTCGCCGCCCGGAAGTACGGAGCCGCCGAGATCGTCGATCCCCGTCCTTTCGCCGTCGGCAGCATCAAGAAGACGTTCCAGAAGTATAATCACCTGGATAAGGTTCTTCCCGCCATGGGGTACGGCGAAAAGCAGACCCGCGAGCTGGCCGCAACTATCAACAAGATCGACTGTGACCTGGTGGTGAGCGGCACTCCGATCGACCTCAACCGGGTCCTCACCACCAACAAGACGCTTCTCCGCGTCCGCTATGAACTCCAGGAGATCGGGTCGCCCACACTCAAGGACGTGCTCAAGACATTCTGATGAAACAGAAGATCGCCCTCATCGCCTTCGGCGGCAACGCCCTGCTCCCCGAAAACCAGCGCGGTCTGCAGGAGGAGCAGATGCGGAACGCCCAGGGGGCCGCCCGCCTGATGGTTCATGTCGTCCGCAAGGGCTATGAACTCATCATCGTTCACGGCAACGGACCCCAGGTCGGAAACCTGCTCATCCAGATGGAAGAGGCCATTACCAAGATTCCCCCGTTCACACTCGATATCTGCGACGCCATGACCGAGGGCAGCATGGGTTTCATGCTGGAGAAGGCGATCATCAACGAGCTCCGGACCCGGTCGATCGACAAGGAAGTGGCCACGATCGTGACCCAGGTCGTCGTGGACAAAAATGACCCGGCCTTCACGGAACCGAGCAAGCCGGTGGGCCCTTTTTACACCAAGTACCGGGCCCAGATCCTGGCCAAGGAGAAGAAGTGGACGATGGTCGAGGATGCCGGACGGGGTTACCGGAAGGTCGTGCCCTCCCCCAGGCCCATCGACGTCGTCCCCAAATGGATCATCCGGGACCTCGTTGCGGCCGGGCGCATCGTCGTCGCTGCCGGGGGGGGCGGGATACCGATCATCATCAACGGCCGCGGCCTCTTCAGGGGCGTCGAGGCCGTCATCGACAAGGACTACGTGGCCAGCCTGATCGCCAGGGAGGTCAAAGTTGACCTTTTCATTATTCTGACCGGGGTCGAACGGGTCTTCCTGGACTACGGGACGCCCGAGGAGCGGCCGCTCGATGTCATGACCATCGCCCAGGCCAAAGAATATCTGGACCAGGGCCAGTTCCCGCGCGGCTCCATGGGCCCGAAGATCGAAGCTGCCATCGAGTATATACAGGCGGGCGGGCAGGAGGTTCTGATCACCTCGGCCGGCCACCTTAAGGCCGCGCTGCTCCGGCGATCGGGCACGCGCATCGTGGCCGCCCAGGAGGAAAACCGATGAACACAGATTTCATCTCCATCCACGATCTCAGCCTCTACGAATTTCACGAGATCCTGGACCTCACGGTCAAAATGAAGGCCGATCCCCGGTCCTACCGGAAGGCGCTCAAAAACAAGGCGCTGGCCATGATCTTCCAGAAACCTTCGCTCCGCACCCGCATGACCTTCGAGGTCGGGATGCTCGAGCTCGGCGGACACGCCATCTACATGAGCCCCTCGGACGGCCAGGTCGGCGTCCGGGAGAGTTTCTACGATGTCGGCAAGAACCTGGAGCGCTGGGTCCAGGGGATCATGATCCGGACCTTTGCCCATAAGAACATCATCGAACTGGCAGCCGCCGTCAAAATCCCGGTGATCAACGCCCTGTCCGACCTGCTCCATCCCTGCCAGGCCATGGCCGACTTCTTCACCCTCAAAGAGAAGGTGGGCGCCCTGTCGAAAATCAAGCTGGCCTATGTCGGGGACGGCAACAACGTCTGCCACAGCCTGATGCTGGCCGGGGCGAAAGCGGGGACGGCGATATCGGTGGCTACTCCCCCCGGCTACCAGCCGAATCCCGAAATTGTCCGGCTGGCCGGGGCGGACGGCCGGGAGACCGGCTTTTCCTTGACCCTGACCGATGACCCCGGGGAGGCCGTGGCCGGGGCGGACGCCGTCTACACGGATGTCTGGGCTTCTATGGGTCAGGAAGCCGAGAAAATAGAAAGGTCCCGCATTTTCGCGCCTTTTCAGGTCAACCGCGACCTGATGGCCCAGGCCAAAAAGGGCGCGTTCTTCCTGCATTGCCTTCCCGCCCACCGGGGGGACGAGGTAACCGACGAGGTCATCGATTCCCCCGCCTCTATCGTCTTCGACCAGGCCGAAAACCGGCTTCATGTTCAAAAAGTGATTATGGTATTATTAATGGGAAAAACCGAAAAAAATGGATAAAGAGAACAACCTCACTCAGGTCACCACAGACGACCACGCCTTTGTCGAAAAAGAGCTCGAGCAGACCTCCCGTCCGCTTTCCCTCCGCGAGATCACCGAGAAACTGGCCTTCTTCAAGACCGCCAGCCAACGCGTCTCCGACGTCTACAGGTACGATTCCAGCTGCAAATACCAGGTCGGCGACTTCATCTACAAGGAGTATGATGAGGCGCTGACGGTCAGCAGCAAGACCGTCGAGCACTTCCAGGGAGTGGTTGTTCTCAAGGTCATCAATAAGGTCTTCTACGAAAGCTTTCAGTGTGAGATGCTGGAGGTGGATTATAGCGGCGGCGGCCTTTTCCGGAAATACATCGACTACATGGCCAAGACCAAAACTCAGGTCCTCCTCCCCTCCGATTGCGAAGGAAAGAACCTTCTCCCCGAAAAAATGGAGAAGGCGGAGGATCCCCGGCTGAGCGAGCTCCCGATGACCGACCGGGACATCAAGGCCCTGGAGAAAAGGCTGCGCTCGGCCCTCTCCAAATCCGATCGGTTTTTCAGCTGGAACGACTACTGGCAGCTCGCTAAAAACCGGGTCGAAATCCCCGACGACAAGGTCAAAGAGACCGCCCAGCAGATCCAGGAAACGCACCTTTCCGCCCGGACAGAAGACTTGGTCCGACAGCTCTTCGGCCTTGAAGCTTCCCATAACCTCTTCGAGATCACCTGCCTGTCTTTCGATTACGCGCTCGAGAAGAAACACAAGAAGGAATTTGTCTTCGTCTCGCCGCTCGGCTGGGGCCGGTGGCATCTCAAGTCCATCCTCAATTCCTTCCTGGAGGAGCTTCCCCTGTCCGCGGCTTCGGCCAAGTTGCCCGAGACCGAGCTGACGGAGAAACCCCAACTGAGCACCTTCCACGAATTCCCCCTCAAGATTTACCTGACCTGGCGGGAAATCCTGTCGGGAGGAGTCCGGGTTCCCAAGAGCCTGAACAAGGACCTCTCGCCCATCCGGGAGTACAGTTTTGTAGATTCCGAGGAAAACAAGAACTACACGGTCTATTACTATCCTTCGAACTGTTTCTTCCTGGGATTGAAGGACTTCTTTCTCTCCCAGAACATCCCCCAGGGCGCCAGCCTGACTCTGGAGAAAAGGGGCCCTGCCGAGTTCGCTTTCTGGCTGAAGAAATCGAAGAAGAAAATCTCCGTCCCCCAGCTCAACTACAATCCCGTCGATGACAAGTTCACCGACCCCGGCGCCGAGGCCTTCACTTTCGCCATGCCAAACAAAATCATCTTCCTGGAAAAGGAGACGCTCAACCAGCTTCTGCCTCTCTATGAACAACGGGACACGAAGGACCTCCATGAACTGCTGGTTATGATTTTTAAAATCTTCGCTCCGGAGTCGGACGGACATTCGCTCCATTTCCTACGGGCGTATCACCTGGTGGATATTCTCAAGCAGGCCACCCAGGAGGATATCGAAACCGCTTTGCTCAACGCTCCGGAATTCAGCGCCTCCGAAAAGAAGAAGGGAATTTTCCATTATCATGAACTCCGCCCCGAAGTCGAGAAGGTCACGCCCGAATTGCCGGTCGAAATCCCAGAGGCACCCGCCTTCGTGCCGGAAGTGGAGGCTCTCCCGGAAGAGGAAGTAATCGAAGAAGAAGGGGCCGAGGAGATCGAAGAGACCGTTCCTCCCATCCAGGTCGTGCCTCCTCCCATGACACCCAAAGTCGAAGCGCCCGCGGCCAAGCCGGTCAGGCGGAAAAAACCCAAGATCGAGGGGGAAAGGGGTCCGCGGCCGCGCAAGAGCGAGCGCCGGGTGATTGAAGAACGCATCGAGCTGGCCGAATCGGTACAGGAAGCCCTGGCCGCCGTCAAGGAGCAGGAAGAAGAGGAAGTCGAAATCGCCGCCCGGGAAAAGAAAGAAGAGGTCAAACCGGCGGCCGCCAAGGAGGTCGCCTTCGGCGGGCTGTTCGCCGAGAAGCTCAAGACCGCTTTGAAAAAGAAAGACAAAGAAAAACCAGCCGACCAGAAAAAATAGGGACGGGAAGGCTATTTCCGCAGGCTGCTCGACCGGCCTTATCCCAGGATCGAATAGGGAGGGACTTTTTGACGTTGACGTCTGTTCATTCGCGATGATATACCTGGATCGAAACCATTGGACAACGAGGGGAAGAGAATGAAAGAGACAGTCCGATTCGAGATCAATAGCCGGCCCGTTAGCCTGGAGGTCGACTCCGACAGGATGCTTCTTTGGGTTCTGCGGACGGAGCTCGGGCTCACCGGGACGAAATACGGCTGCGGCGAGGGATTCTGCGGCGCCTGCACGGTGCTCGTCGACGGAGAACCCGTCAAATCTTGCAGCACTCCGGTAAAGACGGTGCATTCCAAGAGCATCACCACGATCGAGGGGTTGGCCGCCGGCGGTGCGCTCCATCCTCTTCAAGAAGCCTTCATCCGGCAAAACGTCGCGCAGTGCGGGTTTTGCACGCCGGGGATGATCCTGACCGCCGTCAGCTTGCTCCGGAAGAACCCGCGGCCTTCCCGGGGAGAGATCTCTCAAGCGATGGAAGATCATCTCTGCCGCTGCGGCGGTTACTGGCGGATATTGCAGGCCATTGAGAGTGCCGCCGAGGGGATGAGAAAGGGAGCCCGAAGATGAAACGCCGGGAGTTCATGAAGCTGGCCGGCGGAGGGATATTCGTCTTTTTCACGGTCGGCGATCCCCGGGACTGGCTCGAGGCTCAGCAGCGGGCCGGCGGCCGGGAATATCCCACCGATTTCAACGCTTACCTGAGGATTGCAGAGGATGGAAAGGTGACCGCGTTTTCGGGTAAAACCGAGCTGGGCCAGGGCACCGAGACAGCCTTGGCCCAAATCGCCGCTGAAGAGCTCGACATCGCCCTCGACAAGGTGGACATGGTCATGGGCGATACGGCTCTCTGCCCGTGGGACATGGGGACGTTCGGTTCGCGATCGATCAAGTACTTCGGCCCGGCGCTCCGGCAGGCGGCCGCCGAGGCCAGGATGGTTCTCATCGAGCTCGCTGCCGAACATTGGAAGCTCCCCGCAACCCAGCTTACGACCGGGGAAGGCTTTGTCCAGGAAAAAGTGAACCCCCAAAACCGCATATCTTATGGCGTCCTGGCCAAGGGGAAGATGATCGAACGGCATCTCGACCCGAAGCCGCCCGTCAAGCCGCCGGCTGAATATACGATCTCCGGAAAGCCGGCCGACCGCAAGGATTCCCTCCTCAAAGTCACGGGCAAAGCGGAGTTCGCAGGTGACATCCGGCTGCCCGGTATGCTCTATGCGCGGATACTGAGGCCTCCCGCTCACGGCGCAAGACTCAAAGTGGTCGATCTCTCGGGAGCGGAAAAGACGGAAGGGGCACGGATCATTAGGGACGATGATCTCATCGCCGTCCTGCACAATTCCTTTGATGAGGCGGAAAATGCCCTCTCCAGGATCAATGCGGAATGGGACCTGCCGGAAGCGGCGGTCGACGACCAGTCTATCTATGATCATCTCTTGAGCATAGCTCCGCCCGGGGAAATCGTCGAGGAAAAGGGCAGCCTGGAAGAAGGGAAAAAGCTGGCGACGGCCGTTTTCGATAAGACCTACTTCACTCCCTATGTCGCCCACGCACCCCTGGAGCCGCACACCGCGGTCGTCCAGGTCGAGGGAGACGCGGCCACCGTCTGGGCGTCCACCCAGCGCCCATTCGGCGCCCAGGAAGAGGCTGCCCGGGTCCTCGGCCTGCCGGTTGAGAAGGTCCGAGTGATCACGCCGTTCGTCGGCGGAGGGTTCGGCGGAAAAAACAGGAACAAGCAGGTGGTCGAGGCCGCCCGCCTGGCCAAGCTGGCAGGAGCGCCCGTCCAGGTGGCCTGGAGCCGGCCCGACGAGTTCTTCGAGGATACCTTCCAGCCGGCGGCAGTCGTCAAGATCGTTTCCGGAATGGATAGAGCCGGCAAGTTAGTTCTCTGGGACTACGTCGTCTTTTTCGGCGGCGAGCGTTCCTCCCAGCCTTTTTACGACATCCCCCATTACCGGGTCATCTCGCGCGGTGGCTGGGGGCGTGCAGCGGCAGGGGCCCATCCCTTCGAAGTCGGCGCCTGGAGGGGTCCGGGGAGCAACACCAACACCTTCGCCCGAGAATCTCATATGGACGTGATGGCGGCCCAGGCCGGTCTGGACCCCGTGGAGTTCCGGCTGATCAATTTGAAGGATGAAAGGATGAGGAGGGTTCTCGCGGCCGCGGCGGAGCAGTTCGGCTGGAAACCGGCCAAGGCGCCGAGCGGCCGGGGCGTCGGCGCGTCTCTCGTGAATTATCTAAACACCTATGTAGTCACGATGGTCGAAGTCGAAGCGAATGACAGCGGCGCCGTGAAGGTAAAGCACGTCGTCTGCGCCCAGGACATGGGAAGAGTGATCAACCCCGACGGGGCCAGAGCCCAGATAGAAGGCTGCGTTACGATGGGACTGGGGTACTGTCTGTCCGAAGAGATTCATTTCCGCGGCGGCGCCATCCGGGACCTCAACTTCGACACTTACGAGATTCCCCGCTTCTCCTGGCTGCCCGAGATCGAGACCGTCCTGGTGGATAATCCGGGGCTTGCGCCCCAGGGGGGAGGCGAACCCCCCATCGTCAACATGGGCGCGGTTGTGGCCAACGCGGTCTTCGATGCAACGGGAGCCCGGCTCAACCGGCTGCCGATCACACCCGCCCGCCTCAAAGCCGCCCTTTCCCCTGCCTCTCGATAAGAAAAGCGGAGGCCGAGTATCAAAAATTCCGCGAATATTGGGAAGACGCCGACCCGACGCAGCTGGAACTGGCCGACGCCCGCAAACGCCTCGGATCTCTTCCCTCGCCCGGCCAAAGCTCCTGATCCCGGCTCGTCTCTCTCTAGAAAATCTTGCCGCATTCGCGAGGATCAGGTGAGAAAAGCCGGCTCGTTTGGCCCGCGGTCAGCGAAGGGCCCTCGCCCACTCGGCTGGAACGGTCAGCCCGAAGTAGAGCGATGACACCCGGCGCATTTCCCGGTATAATGAAGCAAGGAATTCAGGTGGATCATGCGTCATGAAAATCACCGCCGAGAAAAGATCCTGGGAGGAATAATTTGGAGCTATCCTATGAGTGACCTCCACGAATTCTTCCGCTCCTGGAGGCGTGAAATCCAGAGAGCCCTTCGGGCAGGAGACTAGATGGACAAAGCGCTCCAGGTTATTCGGGCACTCCACAGCTCCGGTTTGATCCGAGCCTACGCCATCGGCGGCGGAATCGCCGCGACCTACTACATCGAACCGATCCTGACTTACGATCTGGATATCTTTTTCATCCCGACGTCAGAAGGGCTTGATGTCCTCTCTCCAATCCATAAGGAGTTGAAAAGGAGACGATATTCTTTGGACAAGGAACTTGTCGTCATCGAGGGGGTCCCGGTCCAGTTCATTCCCGTTTACAATGAGCTCGTCAAAGAGGCGGTCGAATCGGCGGTCGAATCGAGGTACAAGAAAGTCAGAACCAGAATCCTCAGGCCCGAATATCTCGTGGCCATCGCCGTTCAGACCAACCGCTCTAAAGATAGAGAAAGGGCGCTTCAACTCGCGAGTCAAACGAAGCTCGACGCGAAATTATTGACAGGTCTGTTAAATAAATATGGGCTTACCGATCGATACCGGAAGATAAAGGCCTAGAGGTATGCACGATCCAGTCGCCAGATCGATTTTCCGGGCGAAAGACAAGCGCCGCCGGGCCCTTGCGCGGCTCCCTTTCGAAGAAAAAATCCGGATCGTTGTCCGGCTTCAGGACATTGCCGCCTCAATCCGGAAGAATCGCCGGCGACGTGTCTGGCGGCTCGATTAGGGACGGTTCCGACAACAAATCATCCGGGTCAATAGCGCAACCCGCAGCCGATCGGATATATTTCGCTCACCAGAACGGGAAGTTTCCCTTTCGGTTTGATCTCGCCTTTGAGAAGTTTGATGAAGGAATCGAAATAGACGGCCTGGTTGCCGAACCAGCCGCGCTCGCCGTAGCCGACCAGGAAGGCCGGCACGTTCTCGAGCTTGCGGATAAGGTGGGGGTTTCCGTAAGACATGGCGACAACAGACTTGCGCTTGCTGGCGATGACCCGGCTGATGAAGGCGATGTCGGGGTCGCGAAGCGGCGCGGCCTCGCCAAGCCGGTTGCGCGGGACGAACAAGCTAATGATCACCAAGTCGGCGTCCGCGACCTCAGGGCACGCTCTTTCATAATAGGATTCATCCAAGTCCGGCCGCAGGCTGACGCTCTGAGTCCCAGGGAAGGCCGTGGCCAGCTTGGCGGCGAGAGCGGCCGGCGATGGATCGCCGTCGAGCTTCTGAAGGCTGATGTTGACCACTTTGGCGAGCTTCCCCGGTTTGATCGGCAGGACCCCATCATTCTTGAGTAGAGTCATAGACTCATCGGCCACCTTCTGGACGACGGCTAGATGTTCCGGCGTGCCGACCAGCGCAT
>JBAUIH010000395.1:0-10493 GCA_049682755.1 Candidatus Aminicenantales bacterium
TGCCGCAGCCGACGAGCGACTCGATACTCTCCAGGCCGGGGTCGAGGAGAAAGACATTCCGGTGCTCGTCGTCTGTTTCGTAATCCCGGTCCGGAATGAGCATCTGCACGGCCGCAGCCAGGCGTGAGGCATCCCATCCGGCCCTTTCTTCCACTCCGGAAATGACCAGGGGTATCCGGGCTTCGTCGATCAGGATGGAATCGGCCTCATCGACGATCGCCAGGTGAAAGGCCCGGTGGACGAGATCTTCCCGTTCGACGGCGATCTCGTCGCGGAGGAAGTCGAAGCCCGTTTCCTTGGCCGTGGCGTAGGTGACATCGCAAGCGTAGGCAGCGCGCTTGTCCGAGACCCGCATCCCCTCCTGGACGCATCCGACCCTGATTCCCAGGCATTCGAAGACCGGGCCCATCCAGGCCGCGTCCCGGCGGGCCAGGTAGTCGTTGAAAGTCAGGACGTGGACTCCTCGTCCGGAAAGAGAATGGAGATAAGCGGGGAATACAGCGGCCAGAGTCTTTCCTTCCCCGGTCGGGAGCTCGGCGATTTTCCCCTCGGCCATCGCCAGGGCGGCGATGATCTGACAGTCGAACGGAGCCAGGCCGATCGTCCGGCGGGACGCTTCGTCGACCAGGGCGAACGCTTCGGCCATGATTTCGTCGGGGGAGAGGCCGGATCGGATCCTCGCGTTCAGGTTTTGTGATCTTGTCCTGAGCTCTGCAGAGGAGAGATTCCGGAAGTCGCGGGACCGGATCTCTTCGAGGACGGTTAGGTATGGGCCGAGGTCGGTCTCGACCGGATTTCCGCGAAGGCGGTTGAATGAATTCTTGATTTTTCTCAGGGCGTTTGAATTCCGCATGTCTGCCTCCTTTGCCGGGATGGGATTCTCTTGGGAACTGGAGAATCAGACACCCAAAGGAGGGCCTCGTCGGCCGGGAAGGCGGACGGCTGCGGAAAAGACTTTTGCCGGAGCCCGGGGAGGGGCCGGCTCAAACAAGATGACGATTGAAAGGACGGCTGCCGGGAGCAACAGGAGAAGAGGCGGGAAGAGCAGGGCGATGATGAACAGCGCCGGGAACAGGCACAGAACGACCGCCCTGCTCACTCTGGGGATATCTGAGCTCAGGATCAGTCTGCTCATTGCCGGATAATCATTTTAATCGGCCGTTGCCGATGAGTCAACTTGGAGGGGGAGCCCAAAATTGCCGATAGAAAATTTTCTTTGCGAGCGAAGTGAAGCAATCCGGCCCTTTGGGCCGTCCCGAGTATAACGAGGGATCCCATCAAGCAGGAATGAGATCGCACGCACCCAAGGGTGCTCGCGATGACAGGGATAGCGTTTTCCTAACGGCAATTTAGGGGGCCTCTCGTCAACGCATGATCTCATCCCGACTTCGCTTCGTCCCACTCCGTCATGATCTGGGCGAAGCACTGCAGGCCGCTCGGGATGACGGCGCCGTACCCGCCGCCGGGCCTTGTCCAGGCGCCGGCCAGATAGAGGTTCCGGATCGGCGTGTTGTGGGGCAGACGCCGGGGCTCGGAGTTGTCGACGGTTTGGTCCCAGCCGTAGATGGCCCCCCGGTAGTTTCCGGTGTAGCGCACGTTGGTCAGGGGGGTGCCGACCTCCCTCACCTCGATGGCCCGGCTGAGACCGGGAAGGAGCTTTTCCTCGACCTGTTTGATGAGGATGTCGGCCTGGCGCTCTTTCTCCGCCCGGTAGGCGTCCTTTTTCCCGGCGAAATAGTCGGCCTCGTACTTCTTCCAGGAGTCATAGCCCTGGAGAGTCATGATATTGAGGGTATTTTTGCCCTCCGGCGAGTATCCCTTGTAGAGGTTGTCATAGAGGGTCAGTCCGAACCCGCCCTTTTCAACTTCTGCTTTGAGCGCGATCCGGTAGCTCTCCTCCGTGTCGTAACCGGTCTCGAAGAAGATTTCGGTGTCCTTGATCCCAACTTCGCCGACGAGATCCTTCTTCAATCCCAGGAAGACCTGGAAGGAGGACAGGCTGGCTGTGAACGTGTCCATCCGGGTGAGGTATTCTTTGAGGTATTCCTTTTCATCCATCATCGTGTGAAAGGTGTCGTAGGTGTTGGCGTTGGAGACGACGACTTTGGCGAGGTGCTCGGCGCCGTCCCCTGTCTTGACGCCGTAGGCGGCGTGGTCTTTGACGAGGATTTCCTTGACCTTGGTCGGCCGTATGACCTTGCCTCCTCTCTCTTCGATGAACCGGACCAGGGCGTCGCTGATCTTCTGGGATTTGCCGATCGGGTAGTAGCCGCCGTCCCGGAGATAGCCGATTATGGGCATAATATAATAGAGACTCGCCAGCTTCGAAGGCGGCAGCCCGAAGTATCCCCAAAGGGAAGAGACAACGCCCTTGAGCTTGGGGTCCTTGAGATAGGAATCCTGGACCGCCCCCCAGGTGCTGTTGAAGCATCTGACGAGATAGGGGAACTCTTTCGGGAAGTCGGCCATGTTCACCTGTCCGCCGGTGCCCTGGTACCTGTTGAGCTCCGCAACCAAACCATTCATCGTCTGGAAGAGCCCCTCGATGCCTTCTTTCTCCTCCGGGAAAAGTCTGGTCAGAAGCTTGATGTAGCCGTCGACATCCTTGTGCGGCACCCGGATGTCGTGATCCGGGAAGATGGCCCGGTAGAGGACCTTGTGGGGGACGAATTCAATGTCGGTGATTTCCGGAAAGCCGGGAATGAGGTTGTGAAGACCGTTCCTTTCTTCGACCGTCGTGGAATGGAGCGAGACATCAAAGACGAAGCCCCCGGGGCGCTTGAAGGTGGTGGCATACCCGCCGGGGACGAGATGTTGCTCCAGGACGAGCGGCTTGAATCCCTGGCGGGCGAAGCCGGCGGCGCAGCTCAATCCGCCCAGGCCCGAGCCGATGATGACGGCGTCCCAAGTGCCGTCCTCTGCGCGGGCCGACCGGCGGTCACCCCTCGGAAAAGACTCCCAGTCGAGGCCCAGCAGGGGGATCCCCGCCAGCGCCGTCTTGATGAATTCGCGCCGATGGATTTTCTTTCCGGGCATCTTTTGCTCCTTCAGGCTTGATGAGGCTCATTATCGGAACAACCCGGTCCGAAGTCAAATCGACCCCGCAGGCACCTCTTTTTATGGGGACGGTCCTATTTTTCGAACATCCTATTTTCCCAAGCGCTTTAGTCGTCGAACTTTTAGACGGGTATTTTCGTAAATCTTAGTGAGAGAGATGATTTTATCTATCTTCCGCAGGATGTGAAGTATGAAAAAAATATGGAGCGGCGTACCGGCATTTTTTATTATCTTGGCCTCACTGGCGTTTCCGGCCGGGCAAGAAACAGAACAGGAACGGCCCGAGCCGGAACCGCGCCACCGCTTTCTCAATCTCTCCCTTTTCTATCCCGTGAGCACGAACCAATCGAAGCATGACACGGCCAACCTCAGCCTGAGCCTTTTTTACGGTCACTTGGGAAGCGTGAGCGGCCTGGATTTCAGCCTGGGGGCAGCGGCCCTTGAGCGGTCCCTCGAGGGCGTTCAACTGGCGGGTTTGATCGCGGTGGCGGGTGAGTCTATGGTGGGAGGACAGGCGGCCGGATTGATCAGCGTGGCCGGAGAGAGGAGCCAGGGCATTCAGCTTGCCGGGCTCGGATGCGTCTCGGGAAAAGACCTGACCGGGATCCAAGCCTCTGGGCTTTTCAGCGTCGCGGGGGAGAGGATGACAGGGATCCAGGCATCCGGGCTCTTCTCTGTTTCCGGCGAGGCCGCGAAAGGGATTCAGGTTTCAGGATTATTCGGCATTGCCGGTGAGACTCTGGAAGGCTTCCAGGCATCCGGACTTTTCAGCCTGGCGGGTGAAAACCTGAGCGGAGTCCAAGTCTCCGGCCTCATCAATATCGCGGGCGAGGACAGCCGGGCCTTCCAGTATGCCGGATTGATGAATATCGGCGGAGGGACCTGCCGGGGCGTCCAGATCGGCCTCTTCAATGTCGCCGGACGCTTGACGGGCGTCCAGGTCGGGGTCGTCAACGTGGCGGGCGAGCTGGAGGGGCTACCCGTCGGCTTGGTCAACGTGACCCGGAGGGAGGACCGCCGGATCCGGATGGCGGCCTGGGCGGGGAACACCGCGCTCTTCAATGCCGGAGTGAAAATTTCGGCCAAGAGGTTTTATTCCATTCTATATGCCGGGACCGTTAACCTGACCCAGGACGAGAGGAGCGGTTTGGCTTACGGGTTTCAATACGGCTACGGACTGCCTGTGAAATGGTCCCGCGGCGCGAACCGCGAATTGCGGGTCAATATCGACGCCGGATACCTCTATCTCGATAACAGCACCGTTTTCCGTCATCTCGAGGGCACCCCGGACCGGCATGCGCTGTCCGCCCGGGGAGGGCTGGAAGTCGCTCTCTCTGATTGTGTTTCCCTGGTCGCCGGGTTGGGTTTGAGATACGCGATCGATTACGGAGCGGAGTTCGGCAGCGGCCGGTTTGCGCCGCTCGTCTTCGCCGGCGTCGAACTGTTCTGATTCGAATTTCACCTTTCCTGCCTCCCCCTTGACAAGGGGAATCGATTCTCCTTAGATTAGGCGTGGTCGAATCATATCCCGCAAGGAGGCATCATTCATGATTGCTCTGAGAATCATCAAAGCCTTTGTGGCTCTTATGGCCGTATCGGCGATCGGACTCCTAGCCGCCCGGGCCCCGGTCCAGAAGACGCCCATTCCCTGGAAATTCGCCGGTTACGAAAAGATCGACGAGCTCCACCTCAAGTACTGGTCTCCCTCGAAGGATGCCTTTGAGGACTGGGAGAATTTCACCAAGGACGGCTTCCCGACGGAGATCAGCGAGGTCTGGTTCAGCAAGAAAGCCCAGAGTTTCCGCGTCGACAAGTACGTCGAGAAAGAGCACGCCGTCAAGTGCAACGCGTTCAAGGGGAAGGAATGGGAGATCATCACCGAGGGCGGCAAGGAATATGTGCTCAAAGAGCGGCTGATCCAAGTCGGAGCGAAGAGGACCTTTCACTATTTGGAGAACATCTTGTCCGGGGGAGGAAAGGAACTCTGTGAGTACAAAGTCTCGGAGAGCCAGCGGGAAGCGCCGGCTTCGGTCACCGTCCCCCTGAGGCAGCTCACCCTGAGCCCTTACATGCCCGATGAAGACGGCCGGGAGCTCATCGTAGCGGGACTAGAGCTGGATGAGGCCCTGGACCCCCAGAAATACAAGGCCACCGTGCAGGAGCTCAAGAAGACCCACGAGAAGGCCGGCCGCAAGACGGCGAAGTGGGAGATCAGGCATTCGATCATCAGATTCGCCGCCCAGGGTTATGTCTTCGTCGACCTGGAATGGGGGATGGCGCTCGAAGGCTATATCGCCGAGATTCAGAGCGGCTCCCAGATACAGACCTTGGCCAACCCCGTTTGCATTTACAGGGTCCTGAGCCTGGAGACCAAGATCGCCGACCCGGGCGTGTTCGGCGAATGAACCGCCGGCCGGGAAGGGAAACCGGCCGTTAACGGGCGAAATATCTGGATTCTTTGCATAAGGAGGCTGGAACCATGGCTGTCAGAATCATTCTATTAATTCTCCTTTGGGTCTTCGCCGATGCCGGCGGGGCCGCCGAGGTTCACCGCTTCAAGCCATCGCAGGGGCACCAAACATATGCCGTCCGGGAGCCGGTGCTGCGCGTCAACCCGGGCGACACCATCGAGTCGAATACGCTGTACTCCGATTTCTTCACCGAGAAAGACGGCCCCTGGCCGGGAGAAGTCGGGCCCGTTTATATCGAAGGGGCGACTCCGGAGGACACCCTCGTCATCCGGATCCTGAAGATCCGCCCCAATATCGCCACCGGGCGCTCCGGAACATCGACTGCATACGGTGTATTGACCGCGACCGAAATGACGCCCATGCTCCATGAGCCGGCTCCCAAATTGATTCACATCTGGAAGATCGACGGGAAAAGGATGACCGCCACCCTCGACCTTCCCGGAAGCCGGATGAAGAGGATTGAGGTCGAACTCAAGCCCATGATGGGACGGTTGGCCACTGCTCCGCCGGGCGATCAGGCCATCCCCGGCGGGGTGCCTTCCTTTTTCGGCGGCAATATGGATACCTCCGAGGCCTGCGAAGGTGCCACCGTTTACCTTCCGATTTTCCATGAGGGGGCGTATTTCTACTTCGGCGATGTCCATGCCCTCCAGGGCGACGGCGAGATTATCGGGTCGGGGATAGAGATATCGGCCGATGTAGCCTTCAAGTTCGAGCTCCTGAAGGGGAAGCAAATCGCCTGGCCGCGACTGGAGAACAGCAATTACATCATGGTGGCCGGATCGGCCCGGCCGCTCCTTGATGCTTTCCGCATCGCCCATGTGGAAATGGTCAAATGGCTGGAGACGGAATTCGGCTTCGACCGCTGGGAGGCTCTCCAGGTCCTTTCCCAGGTCGGCAGCGCCCAGGTGGCCAACGTCGTCGATCCGAACTTCACGGCGGTGGCGAAATTCCCGAAAAAATACCTGCCGCGGTAGAAATCCAAGAAAATTGTTGCCTTTTGTATTAAAATTGAGTATAATTGTACTAAAATAGAGTACAAAGGTGGCAATCATGACGGTTCTAGAGGCGCTATTTGGGAAAACGAGGAGGTCTATCCTGGGTCTGCTATTCCGGCAACCCGATGAGGCCTATTTTGTGAGGAAAATCATCCGGCTGGCGAATGTATCCGGGGGGGCAGCTCAACGAGAACTGAAGAGGCTGGCGGATGCCGGGATCATCGTGCGCTCGAGCAAGGATAACCATGTCTTCTTCCAGGCCAACCTGGCTTGTCCGGCTTATATCGAACTGAGGAGTCTGTTTATCGGTTCCCCTTAGGAATGCGAGATATGTGGCATAGCTTCAATTGAAGTCTCTTGGGGATAGACACAAAGTGTAATCATAGATAATCTGACTGCCGCATAATCGAAAAAAAGGAGCAGGCCATGGATTTCAGGGAGCTTGTTAAAAATCGCTATAGCGTGAGGGCATATAAATCGAATCCGGTGGAGGGAGATAAACTCCGCAAGATCTTGGAGGCGGCGATCCTTGCTCCCACGGCGGCCAACCGGCAGCCCTTCCGTTTACTCGTCATCAAGACCGAGGGGCGGCAAAAGGATCTCAAGCGGATCTACGGCCGGGACTGGTTCGTCCAGGCGCCGCTCGTCGTTTGTGCTTGCGCGGTCAAGGGCGAATCTTGGGTCAGGAAGGACGGAAAAAACTATGGCGAAGTCGATGCGACCATCGCCTTCACTCATCTGCTCCTGGCGGCGCGCGATCTCGGATTGGGAACCTGTTGGATCGCCGCTTTCGACCCGGAAGCGGCCCGGGATGTGCTGAATCTCCCTTCCGAACTTGAGCCGGTCGCCTTCACGCCTCTCGGCTATCCCGCCGACAAGTGGAACCCGAAGAAGCGCCGTCCCGTCTCTGAGTTGGTCCAGTTCATCACTTGACGATCAACAATGGGTATTCAGAAATTGACGACATTCAGGCCATCAGGGGACACTTACCTTAATTCGAGAGTTATGGTTAGTGTCCCCATAATTCCATAATTCGGAGAGAAGGGGGGACAAAAAGACCGTCCCCATTTTATTGTGATAGTGATATAATACCCGCAGGATCAAGGGAGAAAGCCATGGACACCACCATCAAGAATTGCCTTTTCAATCTCAAGGTTGAGACGTCCCAGCAACACAAGGCCATGTCCGTCTTTCCCTTGCTGGACCCGCTCGACGGCGGACCCGATTACCTAACCTTGAAGGAAGCGTTGGAGAAATCCCTTCTTCTTGTCACCGAGGTGAGCTCGGGCGGGTCGGTGCCGGAGCTCAAGGTCGTCAATCAAGCGCCCCTCCCGATCCTCCTTCTCGACGGCGAAGAGCTCGTCGGAGCGAAGCAGAACCGCGTGCTTAACACCACCATCCTGATCAACGAGAAGTCGGAACTAATCATACCGGTGAGCTGCACCGAACAGAGACGATGGGCGTATGTCTCCAAGTCCTTCCATGATTCCGACACCGTCATGTCCCCCAAACTGCGCGTGGAGAAGGCCCGGACGGTGGCCACCTCGCTGAGCAGCACCGGGCAATACCGCTCGGACCAGGGAACGGTCTGGAGGAGCATCGACGAGATGTCCGCCCAGGCAGGGACCGTATCCGAGACGGGCGCCATGAAGGATGTCTTCGAGCAGAAAAAAAAGGATCTGGACGATTATCTTCAGGCCTTCCGCTGCATTCCCGGCCAGAAGGGATTCCTGGTTTTCCGGGGAGCCGAGCCCGTCGGTTTCGATTTCATCTCTAAGGAAAAAGCGTTCGCCGACCTCTTCCCGAAATTGATCAAGAGCTACGCCATGGAAGCCGTCCTCGAGGACGCCAAAGGCGAGTTGAAGGGAGATCTCAAGCGGGCGGAGGACTTTATCAAGGAAGCGGCCGATTGCGACGAGAAGTCCTATGATTCCGTCGGCCGGGGCCGGGATTACCGGTACGAGAGCAAGACCATGGTTGGATCGGCGCTCGCCGTCGATGACCGGGTCATTCACCTGGCGTTTTTCCGGGTCAGCGAGAGTGACAAAACCGGAGAGATGGCCGGCACCCGCCGCCGCGTCCGCTTCCGGCTCTAGCGAGCGGCTATGATCGGCTTCCCCAGCAACGTCCTGGTCGTCGCCGACTACCCGAAACCGCGTTTTGAAGAGGATATCCGCCTCAGGATCGATTTTGTCCTCTCCTGCGGCGACGTGGACCCTCCAATCCTCGAGGAGATCTATCTGCGCTTCCGGAAACCCATCTTTGCCGTCAAAGGAAATCACGATTCCACCAAGCCCTTCCCGGATTTCGTCACCGACGTCCACCTCCGCTTCATCCAGCACCGGAACTGGCTGATCGGCGGGCTGGGAGGAGTGCCCGCGTACATGGGTTCGGGGGCGTATGAATGGGATGACCTCGGAGCGACCGCTCAGCTCGACAAGCTTCCCTATGTCGACATCTTCATCTGCCACGCCCCGGTCCTCGGGCTGACCGACAAGGATGACGCCGCTCACCAGGGGAGCGAGGCCATCCGGCGGTACATCGAGTCCCAGCAGCCCAAGTTCGTCTACCACGGCCATGTCCACGCCAAGATGGGGGCGATGGTCGGGGAGACGGCGGTCGTCAGCGTTTATGGATCCGAAGTGGTCCAGTTGAACTATTCGTCCTGATCATTTCTTCGCCCCGGACAGCCCGCGGACGGTGACGGTCAGACTCGGATGTCTTGCAGTTGTGCGGTTGAATTTGGGGCGGCCGCAGAGTATATTGGTTCCTAATTTTTTTTTTGGAGTTTGACCATGCCTCATCAATCTGTTTATTTCTTCGCCCCTGGCCGGGCCGAAGGCAACAAGGACATGAAAGACCTTCTCGGCGGCAAGGGCGCCAACCTGGCCGAGATGGCCGGGATTGGACTGCCCGTACCTCCGGGGTTCACGGTTTCGACCGAAGCCTGCAACATTTTTTCCCGGTCCGGCGACGAGCTCCCCGATGAGATCAGAGCCGAGATCCAGGAGAATCTCCGCAAGCTCGAGGAGACCGCCGGACAGAAGTTCGGCGACCCTGCCGACCCGCTTCTCGTCTCGGTGCGTTCCGGCGCCAAGTTCTCCATGCCCGGGATGATGGACACGGTGCTCAACCTCGGACTCAACGACGCCACTCTGGAAGGGCTGGCCCGGAAGAGCGGCAACCGCCGCTTCGCCCTGGATTGCTACCGCCGCCTTATCCACATGTTCGGCGACGTCGTCCTCGGGATCCCCAAGAAGAAATTCGAGGAGATCCTCCACGCTTATAAAGAGAAATACCGGGTCAAGCTCGACCACGACCTGACCGAGATAATGCTCGAAGAGACAATCGCGGCCTACCGCAATTTGATCAGGGCCGAGACGGAAAATGACTTTCCCCAGGATGTGAACGGGCAGCTGCGGCTGGCCATCGACGCGGTCTTCAAATCGTGGAACAATCCCCGGGCCAAGACCTACCGCCGGCTCAACCACATCCCCGACGACCTGGGGACGGCGGTCAATGTCCAGCTCATGGTCTTCGGCAACGTCGGCCGGCAGTCCGGCACCGGTGTCGGGTTCACCCGGAGCCCGGCCACCGGCGACAAGGCGCTCTACGGCGAATACCTTCTCAACGCCCAGGGCGAAGACGTCGTGGCCGGCGTCCGCACGCCCTCTCCCATCGGACATCTCGATTCCGAGATGCCCGAGGTTTACCGCGAGCTCAAGGACATCACCACTAACCTGGAAAAGCACTACGGTGACGTCCAGGACTTCGAGTTCACCATCCAGGACGGGAAACTCTACATGCTCCAGACGCGAAACGGCAAGCGCACCGGCCAGGCGGCGGTCAAGATCGCCGTCGACCTTGTGGAAGAGGGTCTGACCAGCAAGGAAAAGGCGCTTCTCCAGGTCGAGCCGGAGGCCCTCAACCAGCTCCTCCATCCTGTTTTCGACACCGAGGAGAAACA
>JBAUIH010000396.1:0-14126 GCA_049682755.1 Candidatus Aminicenantales bacterium
GGTCAGGTTGGATTAAGTTCGTATATTTCCAAGCATGAAAAACGGCCATGGATTCCATGATCTCTCTATCGATTTTTGCGTGCTCTTCAGAACCCAGTTCAACATTCCCAGATATCAGAACCCCATAGCCAAAATGATGCGTTTCATCCGGTGACTGCCAGGGCGGTATGAGCCAAACATAAAAAGCTCCAAGGAAAAGAACGAAAAGGAAAAAGACTATTTTCAGCCGTTTCATGACAGGTCCAGGTCAATGGATATCTGTAAATTCGGGGTTATTGGGATCCTCTTCGGTTTGCTTCCCGAGCCCTGAGGGGGGGCCGATTTCGCTACTCGGTCTCTTTCATTTTCTCTTTCTTCACACACCATCGTTCAACCCCTTCGCTCTCGGTTATCTCTTCCGTCTTTCCCAAAATCACAGATCAAGCCCACCCACTTGCCCCAATCTTCCGGATACCAATAGGTTCTAAAACGCATATCTTCGTGGTCATAAGAGAGGTTTGGGCTGTAGAAAGGGTCAGCTCCAAAATCAATCCCCACATACTGCGGCCATTTCTTTCTCAGCTTTACGGCATTTTCTTTATCTTCAACTAAAGGATCTGTATAGTCTCTGGCAAAGCGGGTTATGGACTCATAATGACAGAGCTTGGCGTAAGGAGTGTAAACATTCCAATACCCTTTTTCATAGAGCCGGATCCCGAAATCCACATCCTGATATGTCGGATCAAGATCCGTGTCAAATCCTCCCATGTCAAAAAATAAAGCACGTTTAATCATCATACAGGCTGCCGTGACCGCCAAGACGTTGCGGGGATTGGCCAGCCATCCCTGGAAGCCATATCCATCATCAAGCAGTCGGTGGGGATGGGCGGCGGCCCCTCCCAACCCGACCCCAATCCCTGCATGCTGGATTTTTCCGTCCGGATAAACGAGTTTCGCTCCCACTTCTCCCACTTCAGGGAGCTGCGCGTATTCCAGCATGGCACCCAGCCACTCGGGGCTGATCACTTCGATGTCATTGTTCAGCAACAGCACATACTCGGCATCGACATTCCCCACCGCCCAATTGTTCAATTTTCCAAAATGGAATTCTTGGTCATAATTCAGGAATCTGATATTTTCTTTTTTGGAAATGGCCTCCAGATAAGAGGCCGTCACTTTTTGGGTGGAGCGGTTGTTGATGAGCACGATCTCGTAATTTTGGTAGTCTGTCTTTTTTAAAATGCTTTTCACGCACTTATCTAAATAATCAACCTTATCCCTAAAAGGAATGATGATGGAGACCTTGGGAGAATCCACGATTTTGTATTTGATTCTCCAGGCCCCCGGATAGGCACCTTCCACCACTTCGGCGTCCGGGTGATTTCTCTCAATCCAGTCGGACAGAACCTTTTCTTGCGCTTCATAGGCCCAGGCCTTGGCCCCGCCGCTCTCGTGAGCCGTCGAGCCTTTGTAAACCCTCCAGTGGTAGAGAACCTTGGGGATGTGAACAATGTGACGGGTGTGCTCGCCGAGCCTTAAAACCAAATCCCAATCTTGAGCTCCTTCGGTCCCTTTCCTGAGACCGCCCAGCGTCTTCAACAGCGCTGTCCGAAAACAAGTGACATGTGTGGTGTACATCTGGCAGAGAATGGTGTGAGGGGACCAATCCGGCCAAAAAGAGGGGTTGAATCGATGTCCCGCCAAATCGATCTTGTCGAAATCACTGTAGATGAAATCGACCTGAGGGTTTTTCTTAACCGCAAGAGCCAGCTCAAGCAAACAGTTGGGTGAGAGCTCATCGTCGCAGTCAAGAAATACACAAAAATCACCTTCTGCTAGGGACAGAGCTTGGTTTGAATTTTCAATCAAATTGATTCCTGAAGGATTTTTGAGGAAATTGAGTTTAACTTTATCCGGATGATCTCCCTTGAAACGGCCAAGGAAATTCCTTGTCTTCTCTGTATTTTCAGTGGAACCGTCTGAGACACACAACTCCCAATTTTGATAATGCTGTTCCAGCACTGAAGAAAGGGCCTTTTGCAGCAAAACGAGGGGTTTGTTCCAGACGGGAAAAATAATGGAGAACCGGGTCTCACGGCCCACAAAATCACTCAACTTTTCCATGTAGTCTTTGTTCAGATATCTCTTTTCTACATTTTTCTGCCAGTCGGTGTACTGAATCCTGTTCAAGATATCCGGATCGATCCGAAAAAGGACCTTTCGGTAGAGCTTCTGGAGCATGTATTTGAAAAGCCCGAACAATCCCTCCCGCGTGTGAATGGCCCTCATTCGGGCGATGATGTCAGGAGCTTTCAATATGAACCGCTCATAAAAATAACGGATGATCTTCATGATCGGTTATGATTCCCTCATGAGCGTAGGCGCATTTTCTTTAGTGAATATATCCAAATCCTTTTTAAGTCAAGTTCGCTGTGTCTCATGACCTGACCGGTGAACTTGAAGAACACAAAGATCACCATTATAATGGAAATCAGATGAATCCTCTTCCCCATCAGAAAGCATTTCGGCTATTTCCTCCTCGATTCCGGGCCATCTTTTTCCCGGCGGACTTCATCATCTGCTGGGCAGCCGTGATTTATAAGGCCAGGGTGGCTGAGTCGTGGCCCTGGCTTCCGCTTCTCATGGTCACCATTTTTATCCTGGGGACCTTGGCGCTGGATGTGATCCTCTCTTCCAGATTTGAAGAACATTTGGCCCCCGCCGTATACGGATTTCTGCTGGGAGCGGGAATCAATGCGGTCATTCAAAATCTTTTGAATCGATTCCAGGGAATCAACTGGACGTTTCAATCCCCCATTCTTTCCAGCCTGGGGACACTGCTTCTTGGATTTTTAGGGGCGGTTATTTTTATCACCCATGGAGAACACATCAAAAAACATATCCCTTGCGACTTGTTTTTAAACACCGGCACACAGATCAAAGGAAAGGCTCATTCATTTGTCGTTATCCTGTGGGTCATCGCGGCGGCCGCTGCCTTGGGTTTATGTATAAACCTGATGATGACACTAAAAATCTTCAGCGGCATGCAAACAGACAACCCCCTGAGAAAACCCTTATGGTTTAGTGGAGGCGCTGTCATTCTTGTATTTTTGACCGCCATCTTAGCCAGAAAAAATGCAGCCGCTGTTTTGACCGCGCTCATCCCGGGTCTTATAAGCGGTCTCATTGCGGCCTCTCTATTCAGGGATATGCTGGAGTGGGTCTATCTCAAATATCCCGAATTTCCGTTATCCTCTGATATTCTAGAAGTCCTCTTGATCCTGAATTTCTGCTATCTGGGAACAGCCTGGCTCAATAAATCCCTCTTCAGCAGCCATCAAAAAAGAGAGGAGGAAACGTCATAATCAGACACAAATACAAACTCCACTGGCTCCTTTTCATCCCCCTTTTTCTTCAAGGTTCTTTTCAGACCACACCCACCCTTAAGGAAATGAAGGCTCTGGCATCCATTAAGGGAAAGATTCTAGGAACCATAGTGTGGTCGACCTCTAGACACGGCACCTGGGAAATTTACAGGATGAATGCGGACGGCACTGAAAAAGTGCGGCTCACCAATGACCAGGATACAAACGAACATCCCGTTTGGTCCAAAAATGGAAAGTGGATCTACTTTCAGAGGAATGACGATATCTTCCGGATGCGTCCTGACGGATCCGATACTCAAGTGGTTTTAGAGAGCGGCTTTTCTTTCGATCTATCCTGGGACGACTCAAAGATTGTTTACGTGGCACAGGATGACTCTGGAGATTCCATTAGGCTTTATGATTGTGAAAAACAAATATCTGAGGAAATCATTCCGCGGAGACTCCAAGAGTTCAAAAACAAAGAGCTCCGGTTTCCCACCCTTTCTCCAGACGGCCAGTGGCTCTTCTTCAGCTCTTCTTATCCCCGGGCGTGGAGTGTTCACCGGGTGCGGTTGGACGGAACCGGTCATTCCTTCTTTGACCTCGGCTGCATGCCGCAGCACAGCCCCGACGGACTGCATGTCGCCTGGGTTTACGGCGGCATCCATAATATCTATATAGGCGCGGCAGACGGGAGTCAAAAAAGGGTTTTTGAGAACGCCATTCCCGGACGCCCTCACTGCTATTTCCCGAAATGGTCCCGGGACGGAAAGTCCGTCGTTTTTGCGGCCAGCCCATCTTCTGACCGCGGAATGAGTGATTATGAGATATTCATTAAGCCGGTCGATGGAGGAGAAGCCGTGCGGTTGACTTTTCATCCTGCCACAGATAGCTGGCCCGATATTTTTCAAAAAAAAGCCCTCTCCCAAAGTTATGAGAATGCTCTGCAGAAGGAGCTGTCTTATTTTTATCGAGTCTGGTGTATTATTTTGTCTTGAACCCTATCTCTCCTAAGGCAACTCCTAAATCTCTGGTATCCGAAGCTCCGGACATTTTCCTTGGATTCCAGGTCCGGCTGACTTTAAAAAGGAAAAGAACCTCCGTATCCACCTCGTCCGGAAGATGATATTCATATGTCTTCCAGGAGCTTTCTCTTAATGTGATCTCATCCAGCAGCCTTTTTTCTCTGAAAAAATCCTTGATCAAATAGACTTGGACTTTCACTGGATTTTCTCTGATATCAGGATGAGACGCCATCATCGGGATTTCAATGACCGGCTTTGTGACAGTAATAGTCAATCCCCTGTTTTTTTTAGTCCATTGGAACTGCTTTCCAGCGCTGGTTCTCTCGATGTCATAAAAGCCAAAATTGTGATCCCATTTAAACACTTCGTTTTGGTGCTTCAATGACAAAGAGTGGGTTGAATTCCATAACTGAAGCGCGGTGAAGATCAAAATCAGGATCACGCCGAGAAATTTAAACTTCTTGCTGAAAACAATTTTGGTTTCAGCCTCGGCGTCGCTTCGATTGAGGACAAAAAGCATGGCCACCAGCAGCCAAAAAGTGTATTTCAGCTCATAACTTCCAATAAAAGTGTGCACCAAGAATATCATGAACATAGAAATGATCCCGCAGGATACGCCGATTTGGATGTGTTTCCACCCATCTGCTGATAAATCAGGATCAAATCCTTTTCTCATCCGTTTAAAAATCAGTCCAAAAATCCACACAGCGAAAAAAAGGCCTATGATTCCCAGCTCGACAAAAACTTGGATAAAATAATTTTCTGCAGAGTCCGTAGTCCTTAAAGGAATTCCGTAAGTCCGGGCATAATTGGGAAGCTCTATAATAAAGGCTCCTATTCCCACTCCTGAAAGAGGGTAGTCCTTGATCATCTGGACTGCGGCTCTCCAAAGACTCGAACTCCGCTCCGCTAAGGCTCCATCCAAACCCCCTTCTTTATGGGACACCCACAGTTCATTCATTCTTTTGTAAACAATAGAGCCTTGTGAAAAGAGAAGGACGGAGATTATCACAGCGCACACAAGCAAAACAGCAGCTCCCGAAATCACAATTTTTTTCAAAGGAAAAGATTTTTGTCTTTTTAAAATGAATAAATGAAATCCTAGAAAAAATAGCAAACTTATGGCTAAGGACACCAACCCGCTCCGGGAGCCGGTGTTGGGCAGAAGGAACACGGCCGAAAGGAACACCAGCACCGAAAAAATCCTGAGAACACCTTTGAAGAAAAGGACCATGGATAAAAGGATCGGGATCATCACCGCCAGATAGCCCCCGAATGACATGGCATCTTTAAAGGTCCCGTTGATAAATCCTTGAGTGAAGCTGAGGGGATTGTTGCCGAATCTGAGGGATCCGTAATGCTGATAAAAACCGAATCCGAGGGAAAACGCTGTGCTGATGAGGAGAACCACGCCTATCTTTTTAATAAACTCCCTCTCTTCGACTCTGGTCATGACAATAAAGAACAGAGTCCATCCTGTAAGGTAGTTCAGCGCAAAGAACACCGCGCTCATGATGGCTCCGCCGGCGCTCACTCCGTCCACATTGGTCTTGAGTTCATACACACTGTCGGCGAGAAAAGGGAAAAAGTTGGCGTATCTCAAAAAAGTGATCAGCCCGGATATCAAAATAAGGATGGATAATAAAGTTATGGGCTTATAAATAGGATGTCCAAAGGAAAGCTTTGATTTCGAAAAGATGGAATTCACCAGCCAGCCCAGAAAAAAAAACAAAAATAGCACTAAAGCTGTCGGCGCATGAGGGACATTTTCGTATATATTGAAAAAATAAGGTAGGTTGTTGATTAAGGGAAAAGCAAATATAAAGAACAAAATCCCCCATTGGCAATTGATAACAGCGAGCAAGAAAACTGCCATTAAAATCGGCATAAGAGCTGCCTGGAAAGAGGCCGTCAATGGCACATAACGATAGTAAAAAAATAAGAGAAGGATAGAATAGACGGCCGTCACAATTAAAAACCGCCATCGAATGCGAAAGCTATTTTCTTTGTTCATCAAAAACTTTAATCAAGTACGTTAAATATAGGGAACAGCCCAAGAAAAACAGCCCGATGAATCCAATATAAAACCACTTTTTGTTCAAAGGAAACGGTTTCGCCCGGGTGATCTCACTAAGAAAAAGTTCCGCCTTTTCTCTCAGTATCTTATCATAGACTGTCTTAAAAATGAGGTCTCCTTGAGCGGCCTCCCCATTGATGATTCTTTCTCCCTCAAAATATTTATCATCATCATTCGCCCAGATGGTGAGAGCATTCCCTGGTTTGGCTTCAGGCGCTTCAAAACAAAAATAATAATTTTTCCCTTTGGAATCTTCAATTTCTGGGAACCTAAAACGAAAGTAACGGTTATCTCTTATTTTTTCAGCATCGACTTTCTTCTGAGACAAATCCTCCGAAGCTCCTACGTCCTTTTTCAGATGAAAAATGATCTGCCCCGTAATGTCTCTTTGATAAGTCGCCATGAGCACATCGACAGCACTCAAGTCATCATACTGGGCTTTAAAAGTCTGCCCTATTTTCTTTTCCCCATAGATTTCCCCGGCTGGGCTGGTGTTGATGTAGCTATTATAGACCACGATTTTTTTTGAAAACAGAAAGAAGACCCACGCCACAATCACTGCCAGAATCACTCCAAATACAGCCCAAAATCCGTATTTTTTCTGGAAAACGGCTTTTTTCCGAATCCAGGTGACAGCTCCCCCCAAAAAACCGAAAAGCAGGAGAATAAAATACAGGGTTTTATTCTTGAACACATTTATAAAAAATATTCCCAGCATCCGGAGCCTTCTCAAGAGCGCCCCTAAACTCAGTCTCCAACCCAGCTCGTTTTCCGCGGCAACTTTATATTCCCCGGAAGTCTCCCCTTTAGGCAGTTCAGCTGTTAAATCCTGAGTGACGCTCACTTTCCTGGGCCCAGACACAGATAAGACAAGAAGCCCCGCCAAGACAATAATCCCGATGAAGACAAGTAGATGCAGGCTTCTCCTCATCACGAGAGCGATCCCCGCCGCTTGGTCCATAAAAGATTTGCTTGACGAGCTTCGCTCAATCTCTCATCACCAGTGATAAAAATGAGGACCTTTTCCTCCTTGTTTTATGCCCCTATACTAGTATAGAATCGCCGACAATATCAATGATCATGTACGCTGACCGCCCGCCCCAGCAAGAGTAAGATCGGGTTGAGCTGGATGCGGAGCTACAAGCAGATCGCCCGGCTCAAGGTCGCATCGGGAGGCTTAGACGCGTCTCTTCAAGATATCCATCAAATAAAACGCTCATCGGGGCTGATTTTCCTCATTTCTCTTAAATTTCTTAAAATTTTTTTGCGGCAAAACGGGTCAGAAACGGAAAAAAGAGCCCGCGACTCCGGAGGAAAGCCGCGCCGGCCTCAGCAGAGAAGGAAAAGCACGCACAGCCCCCCGCCCTCGCAGGCGACCGTGACGCCGCACTGGCCCTCGCAGCATTTTGGACAGTTGCAGTCCGCCGGAGCCGATCTCGTCCCGGCTTCCAAAGAGACGATGGCGATGACTCTCATGACCCGTCCCCGACACGTCACGAACTTGGTGTCGGGCGGAACATAGACGGTCCCATTGCTGCAGACCTCGATGTACTTCGCCTCGGCCGGCGCCAGTTCTTCGGCCACCGGTTGGCTCGAGTTCGCCGTCATCAAGAAAACGACGACAGCCGTCCCGAACAGGCATTTCAAGAGCTTTTTCATGCTTTCTCCTTATTTTTGATAAAATCGGCCATCATTAAAGATAACGTTCGATCCGGGCGTTTTTTCTCACTGCGGGCTTTTTTCCCGGGCCGTTTTCCGGGCCTCTCCCCGGAGCCCCCAGGATTGACTTGCCGGCTGAAATGCCCTATATAATTCGCATCTTGATGAAAAAGAATAAGATCAGCGCGGAGGAATTCGAGGCCCTCCTGGACAGGTTTTCCGGCCGCATCCGGGAAAGCGTCTTGAGGCACGGGCTGGAAAGCCGGGGGATAGACCCTGACGACGTCATCCAGGACGTCAAAATAAAAATCTGGAAAAAGCTGGTCCGTGAGAAAAAAACCCGGTTTCATTCGTTATATATAAAGAGGGCAGTGAACTCGGTGCTCATCGATCATCTCAGGAGCGTCCGTCGTCAGGAGAGGGTGATCCTCCGCGCCGGGCAGAGAATACGTCCCGGGGAGGGGAAAAATCCCGAATTTCCGGACGAGGGAAACGGATATTGGGAGCTGGTGAACGAGGCCGTCAGTTCGCTCATGGAACCGCGCCGTCAAGTCGTCACGCTATTTCTGATGGACCTGACCGCCGACGAAATATCTTCCGTTTTGAAATGGAGTCAAGACAAAACCCGGAACCTCCTTTATCGAGGTTTATCCGATTTGCGAGAAAAGCTTAAAGAAGGGGGAGTTGAGTATGAAAATCGACACTGACGGCCTGAAAGCGATGTTTTGGAATCCGGCTCGACGAAAAACGCCTTCCTCCCGCGCCGGCTGTCCCCCGCCCGAAAAGATGGTCAAGCTCTTGAGGTCGCGTTCTTCCGGCAAAGAGGCCGCCGAGCTCATCGACCACGTCTCCCGGTGCGGTTCGTGCTTCTCGGAGTTCGGGTTCCTCCTGGACGTTTTCAGGCAGGAAAAGGAATTCATCCGCGAGGTCGAGATAAGAACGGCCGGGCGGTTGGAACGGCGGACTTTGATTTCCCGCTTCTCCTGGCGTCCCGCCCTGATTCTCGCCGGCTTCCTGATCGCCGGTTTTTTCATGGCCAGGTTCATCATCCATCGGCCCGCCGAGACATATCGAACCGGATCACCGGCTGCGGTCGAACTCGTCAAGCCGGCCAGAGAAAACGTGGCCAGGGCGGCCCTGTCGTTCGAGTGGCGAAAGGTCGACGGCGCGGATTATTACATCCTCGACCTCTACGACCAGGCCCTGGCGCCGGTCTGGAAAAGCGACAAAATATTCGAAGAAACGGCGGCCCTGCCCGAGGAATTAGCGGCTTCCCTGGAGGTCAACCGGTCCTTTTTCTGGACGGCGACGGCTTTCCTCAGAAACGGAGACAAAGTCGCGTCGCGCCTGGAAAGGTTCGTCTTGACGGAGTGAACTCAAACCCCCTATCCCTTCCCCGTCCCGGCCGGAATTCTCCTGCTGAGATTCAGCGGAAGTCGATCCGGGAGCCGGAATCGCCGTGCAGGACGAAAGGCGACCAATAAAACGGATGGGAGTATCCCGATTTCATGAGGTCGAGCTTGGCCAGACGCAGGGCCTGAGCTATGTCGTTTTCCCGGGAGAGGTGGGAATAAAAACGGCCCATGAACACGCCGGCCGCTTTGTCCCCTATTTTCCAGAGAGACGAAACGGCGGACCTGGCTCCGGAATAAAGAAAGCTCCTGGTCAGCCCCAGGATTCCCTCTCCCTTTTCCACGCGTCCCCCGGCGGTCTCGCAGGCGGATAACACGACCAATTCGGCGGCCATCCGGAGCTGGGCGATTTCGCGGACCTGAAGAAAACCGTCCTCTCCGGTCCGCTCATCCCGGGAGAGCACGAGAGCGGTCCGGTAGGGAATCTTTTCGTCGATGAACCCGTGACAGGCGAAATGAATGATCCGGTAGTCTTCCAAAGCCATGGTCTTGACCATGACCTTGCTGGCCTGTCCGCGCAGGCGGACGGTCCGGTCGTCTTTTGAAAAAAAACGGGAAATTTCTTTGATCTCGCGGCCGCTTTGAGGCAGGGAAGAAAAGTCGAATCCCCGGCCTTCGTATGTTTCTTTCAATATGTTGGCGACGGAGATTTTCTTTTTGCCGACGGACGCAAAGTCCGAAGGAGGCAAAGGATTCCCGAAGGCCAGGAGATTTCGGGCGTAACGATCCTTCTTTTGGCGTCCCTTCAAAAATAAAAGCGACGAACACGAAGGCGCATAGGAGACGACATATTTGGAGATGAGAAAATCTTCACCCGAGGACGAATCCGAGGGGTGAAGAGCCAGCGTGTCGAAAGGCAAGTATAAGAGCGGGCCGTCGGGGATGAAGATCAGGCGCTCGATCGACGGCGGAAGGATTTGCAGGGCGGGGGAAAGAAGATCCCGCGACAGCCGTCCGGCGGCCAACGCCCCCGTCCAATCTTCCTGCGGGGGCTCCGACAGCAGCTTCAGGTAGGCCTCTATGGAAGCAGCGATTTCCCTTCCGGGCGGCAGGGGGAATACGTCCAATTTTCCTTTGGTCAGGAGGAAAAGCAGGGAGTACTTTTCTCCGACGAAATATTCGAGAATCGCGGTTTTTTCATCGAGAAGCCGTCCCCGGACCTGCTCCACCCGGATGGGAAGGGGAAAAACGAAGTTCGCATGGTCCGGCCCCTCCGCCCGGATTCTGGAAACGAGGTTGAGATATTCGTCCTCGTGGCGCTGGAGAGTCTTTTGGAGCTCCTCTCTCCTCCCGGGAGACAAGTCTCTTCGCGCGATTTCCTGAAGGGTGGACGAAATGCGGCCGGCGATTTCCCTCTCTCTTTTCTCCAGCGCGGGATTCAACCGGCCCCCGAGGCTCCCTTTTTCTTCGCCCAGGGTCTCCAGAAAAGCCCTGGCTTTGGCCCTCTCCACCATTTCAAATATCTCTTCCGCCTTGTCTGAAGTGAGATTATCTTTGCCGGGCAGGTACAAAAGGTCGACGGCGGCCTCATAGACTTTGAACTTGTTCTTCATGAACCCCACTTTGTAGTAATCAAAGACGATCTTGTTCCTGATGTGCTCGACCGCATCGATCGACTTCTGATAGCAATCCAGGGCCGGCTCCACGGATCCTTCTTTTTCGTGACTTCGCCCCAGATAGAACCAGGGTTCCCAGAGAGTCTTGTCCTTGCCGAATTGTCTCCCCTGTTCGAGGGCGGCTCGAAGATACTCTTGAGCCGTCCGAACGTCGCCGGTTTCGAGATGGCAGATTCCCAGGTTGGTCAGAACCTGCAGGCGCGCCTCGCCGTCCGGCAATTCCTCCGCGATCCGCAGCGCCCGTCGAAAATGGTTCCTGGCCGCGTGATATTTCCCCAGGTGGAGGTGGATGTTACCGATGTTATTGAGGGCTCTCAGTTCTGTCTGCCTGTCTTGGTTCCTTATCCCGGAATCAAGAGCCTGGGTGAAAAAACCGAGGGCGTCGTAGAGATCCTCTCGCTTGGATAAAACGAGCCCCCGATTTCGAAACGCCATCCCCAGATTGATCATGTTCAGGGGGGAAACGGCGACATTCCCAGACTGCCGTTCGATGGCGTGCGCCTCCTGGAGATAATCCGCGGACCTCTCATAGAGCCCGAGCCGGGACAAAATGAGGCCGATATTTTTCAGACAGAGCGCTTGATCTCTTTCGTCAAGACCCTCTTTGGACACGTCCAACGCGTCGGAAAAAAAACTGAGCGCCCTGGAATAATCGCCCGAGTTTGAATAATAGGAACCCAAATTGACCACGGACCTGACGTTTTCCCGCCGGTCATTCAATTCCCGGGCGAGCTGAAGCGATCTTTCGTTTACGTCGAGGAAATTCTCCAGGTCTTTCCCCGCCCAATAGGCGAAACTGAGTTGACGAAGGCACTTGAGCTCGTGCTCCCGGCTGCCGATTCTTCCGGCCAGTTCGAGGGCCGAACGGAAAGTCGCGACGGATTTTTCGGGCTCGCCCGCATAGAGTTCAGCCTGTCCCCGGGAATAGAGCTTCTCAATCTCGAGGGCTGCCGCCGATACCTCGGCCTCCCTTTTCAAGGCGGTCTCCTTCTGAACGTCCGCGGAGCAAAAATAAAGAGCCGCGAGGAGGGCGATAAGAATCCTCATCGTTGATCATTATATCCGAATCAATTCCGGGTATCCATTCCGCCGCAGACCGAGGGCAGCAATGAACTCAGCGTTATGCGCCGGGTCCGGCAGTCGGCCGTGAATGGCCGGGGGGGGAAGATTTAGCGGCGGAGACTCAATATATTCCGTACAAGAAATCACCCCCCGACCCGAACCTCGGGTTGACCACGTTGCTGTAGATCGAGCCGAACGTATAGCTGATCCCGACGGAGAGGTAATATTCGTAGGACGTGGCTAACTGCTTGCGCATCAGGAGGATATCCTCCAACGAGGCGCCCATCTTGGGGAGCGACAACTGGTCGTGAATCCGGGCCGCGCTGCCGAAGAGATCGAAGGAAAGCCCCTTGTACAGCCGGAGAGTGATCTCGCCGAAAATCCGGACATGGTATTTCGTGCGGTCGTGGAAATAATGAGAGCCTTCCAGCGACCCGCTGACTATGCCCCATTTTTCCTTCAATTCAAGTGTTACGGACAGGTCCTGGTTCCAGAGGTTTTCTCTTGTCTTCAGGTAGATCGTCTCTTCCAGGTACCGGACGGCGTTGAAGTTCAGCTTGTAAAGGAAGCGCAACTGCTTGCGGGTTGATTGGGAGTAGGGAAAGAAATCGTACTCGACGGCCAGGGCCGGCCTGAGGGCGAACCGGATGTTGGAATAGCTCGACGAGGCGAGCGAGAAATAGCCGCCGGCCGACCAGTGCTCGCCCAGGCTTTTAACGGCCAGCAACCGGAACGACCCGCTGTTCAGAGCGCTTTCGATGACCTGGTCTTCGACATCGAACCTGTTGTAGTAATGGCTGGCCGAGGCGCCCAGCCGGATTTTCGACTCGGCGGTGACCCGGGCGGCCGAGGCATTTCCGTTCAGCGAATTGTAGGCGGCGGTTTTTTGCCCGTTCATGTAGCCGCGGACCCCGAGGCTGAAGACCCAGAAATTCCATTTGTCGTCCACGGACGTGGGCTTGACCTCGTCCATGAGGCCGATGGAAATCCTCCCGGCGATTGGAGTCTTGGCCACGTAGCGCATCAGGCCGACTTTGAGCGTCTGGACCAGGCCCTGCCGGATTTCGTCTGCGGTGTCCGTCTTCCGGGAATAGTACGTGAGGACATCGTCCTGGCCGGCGAATTCGAGCTGCCCCAGGTAGGTCAACGTATATTCCCTCCCGCCGCTGCCGGTCGCCTGGAGAGTGATGAGAATATGGACCTGCGCCTCTTTCCGGTCCCGGACGTAATTGACGAACGTGATTTCCGTCTTGATGTATTCGAGGTCGCAGAAAGCGCATTCGACGAAGACCTTGAGCGCCGTCCTTTTCAATTCGTCGGCGGCGGTTGTCTGCGTTCGGCCGAAGGAGGTGGAAGCGAAGGCGAGGCTCAGGAGAAGGATGCCCGGGAGGGCCGGCTTGCCTTTCTTCATGCCGCCATTCTCGCTCGGCGCCGGACTGATTTCCTGAGGGCAGTCAGCGTCCCCCCTTAATATCTCAAAAGAGGGGGGTTCGCAAGCGGAGATTATGGGGGCGGGATGATGGTTTGCCTACGTACGGTTGCTTCGCCATTTTTCATCAAAGAAATATTTCCTGACCTCGTTCAGAAGCTCGTCCCTGTTGAACGGCTTCGAAAGGAGGCTGAGAATATCGTACTTGCCGCCGATTCTTTTGTCTTTTTCCGTTATAAGCGAGGACAGAAAAATCAATGGTATGCCCGCGGTTTTCGGATTGTCCTTGAGGAGCCGGGCCACTTCGCCTCCGTCTTTCCCCGGCATCATGATGTCGAGGATGATGAGCCCGGGCAGATGCTCCAATGCTTTCTCGATCCCCTCATCTCCGTCGGAAGCGGCGATCACCGAATAGCCGGCCCCGCTCAGGGTCGATCGCAGCAGGTTTTGCGAGATGATGTCGTCGTCGATGATCAGGATTTTATGATCCGAGCCGCTTTTG
>JBAUIH010000397.1:0-2707 GCA_049682755.1 Candidatus Aminicenantales bacterium
ACGCGGGATGACTCCCAGGCCCATCAGAATGGCCGCTTCGCGTTCGACCGCCCGCCCGTTCATCCAGTGGGAAACTAGCGGCCGGGATTCGAGAGTCCATTCCTTTTGTTTCTCGTAAGTGCACTCGGTGCTCTTTAAATAGGGCTGGGACTGCCCCTCGAAAACGTTTTCGACGTCTTCGGTCATCCCGCCGCAGGTGCTGGTGTAGAGAGCATTGATCAGCCTGTTCTTATAGACGACCACCTCCCCTTTGGTCTCCTCCACGGCCCGGTTGCTCTCGGAGTGTTCGGCGCTCAATCCGCCGTAGACCTGGCATTTCGGGGTGTCGCACAGGTCAAATCCAAGGGCCCGGTTGAGCCCCCTGTTTTTGATGGCATATGTCCGGGCGGCGACCGTCTGGGCCTTGAGCGCCTCGAAGGAGTTGAACTGGTCCGGAGACATCTCTTCCGGGACGACGCCCTTGAGATAGTTCTCCAGATTCAGGATATTCACCAGAACGAGCCCTTTAGGGCTGGCGCGCAAAACAAAGATTCCCCTGTATTGAGTCCCCTTATAAGAGAGATAGCTCTGCGGGTCCGAGGGTATGAAATAGATGACGGTGTCTTTGGTCAGGGCTTTGAGCTCGTCGCCGATCAGAACCCAGAGAGGATGGGATTTCTCTTCGGTGACCTCCTCCCTCACGATCCAGGCCTCTTTGATGCCCAGCCGATTGAGCTCCTTGATAAAACCGAGGGCTTCGGTGCGGGTGAGGAAATCCCCCACCCGGACCTGATACAGTTTGTCGGATCCGGCTTCCTGCTCGGAAACGACAGAAACCTTCCGGCCGACATCCGGGCGCAACCGGGCGGCCAGGCGTTCGGCTTCAACCCGGCTGGCAGTCTGAGCGATCTGAAGGAGGAATTTCTCGGTGAGCTTCTCCTTGTGACCTTTGACCATGATCTCGTCAATGTCCCGGGCCAGAAGACGGTAATCGGCCCCAACTTCATAGACTTTCATCCCAGAGGACGCCCGGACAGCGAGCGTTTCGAGGTTGACTCCCAGCCCGATCTTGATGACCGGATTCTTGATCAAAAAACCCTGAAAAAACTGGTTTTCCTCGCCGAACTCGGGCGGTTTCCCGGCCAGGAAAAAGAGGACTAGGAAGGCCCCGATAAAGTACTTGCCGGACCTGGGATGCAGTTTACTCATGAGCTGACAGACTGCGGCGGGTATTATAGGTGACGAAAACCGAAATTGTCAAGTAAAATCTTCAATTTGTGCTACCTTAGGATATGTTGACTACAATATATTGTAGCTAATATCAATCATTTAGGCTTATTATATAGCACAAAAACCGGTTTCCGTCAACCCCGTCCAGGCCGGCTCACGACCCGGTCGAAAATGAGCTTCGAGAGCCGGGCGATCAGCCTCTCACCCTCTTCCGCGCTTTTCACTCCTCTGGTCAGGACGACCAGAAGGCAGGGCTTGCGCCCCGGGGGAAAGATGATGGCCGCGTCATGTTCCATGCCGGCAATAGAGCCGGTTTTATTGGCCACCCGCACTCCGGAGGGGAGCCCCGCCGGGATGCCCTCGTGGAATTTTTGTTTTTCCAGAATGGAGATCATCTCCCGGCAGGAGGACAGAGATGCGGCCTTGGCGGAAGCGATCGCCTCCATCACCCGGAGCAGATCGCAGGCGTCGGTCTGGTTGTTCCAGCCCTTCTCGAAAGCCTTCCCGTCTTCGACCCCTCTCAGGACACGCAACCGCCGGACGCCCAGGAGGCGCAGGGTGGACATCACATCTTCCGGTCGGACGAGCTCGATGAGCATGTTGGTGGCCAGGTTGCTGCTGACGGAGATCATCCGCTCGGCGAGCTCCCTGACGGTCAGGGAGGTTCCGATGAGCCCATAAATTCCGGGATCGGAATCGTCTTCCGAGTTCAACGAAAAAGGGCTGCCGTCCACAATGCTGTGAAACTCGTTTTTGACAACGACCCGATCATCCAGCCGGAATTTGCCGTCTTCGGCCTTCTTGAACACTTCGATGAGCACCGGCACTTTCATCGTGCTGGCGGCATGGACCACATCCTTTTCCTTGATGAAAAGGGTCTCCCCTGTCTGAAGATCCTTGAAGGCCAGGCTGACTTCGACGCCGGAGCCGGCGATCTCGGCTTCGATCACTTTCTTCAAGCTGACCATGTCCGCGCTCCAGGAGTACCGGTTTGAGACGATAAGTCCGAAAATAAACAGGGCCGTCCCAGATGCCCATCTTTTTGGGTTCATGTCTTTGACCTCTCCATCAATTTTAATCCAGGCTTAGAATTTATCCAAGACTTAGGATTCAGGGGAGGAGCTTCGGCCGGGCCGCGGGCCGGAATCCGGGCCTACTTGAGACGGCGAAGTTCCGGAACGAAAACAACGATCAGCGAACAGAAGAGGAGCAGAATTCCGCCGTTCACCAGGACCGCGGCCGTTTCTCCGAAACGCTCCGCGACGGCACCGATCCAGAGCGCTCCGATCGGCAAAAAACCGAAAAAGGTCAGACTGTAGAGACCCATGACGCGGCCGCGCAGCTCATCCCTGACCAGCGTCTGAATCAGCGAGTTGGCCAGGTTGAAAATGAGAATCGCCGCCGCTCCGTTGCCGGCCAGGACGACGAGCGTCAAGGGCAGCCAGCGGCTCCAGGAAAAGGCGAGGAGCAAACCGGGAAAAACGAAAGAGCCCAGGGT
>JBAUIH010000398.1:0-3467 GCA_049682755.1 Candidatus Aminicenantales bacterium
GATATTGAGTTTGATCCCGATGAAATTCGGAACGATATTCAAAGAAGAAAAGGCGCTCCAAGAGACCTTAAACAAACACCATGAACAATTCAAAGATACGTTGGAGAAACTTGAAGGAAAACAGGAATGGGGCGTCAAGGCGTATTTGACGGATCAAAATAAGTTCGAGCAGGCGGTGAAAGAGAAAAATGTAACCATCCAAGAAAAGGAGAGAGAAATCGCGGGTTTGCCGGAGGGAATGGCTTTTTTTATGGAGGAAGAGCTAAAAGAAGTCATTTCAAGTGAAGTGAACAAAGAATTGCATCATGTTATCGAAGGTTTATATGAAAGCTTAAGCCGGCAAGCCGAAGCCTCGGTCCATAATAATATTTTGGGGAGAGAATTGACGGGCAAACGCGAGCCCATGATTTTAAATGCCGCCTGTTTGGTCGCTGGAGAGAAAATTGAAGAATTCAAAGAAGCGGCCCAAAGACTGAATCAAGAGATTCAAGAAAAAGGCATTTATCTTGAGTTCAGCGGCCCCTGGCCGGCCTATCATTTCCCCACGCCTGAAAAATAGGGTGCCTTGATGAATCATACGGTCAATCATCACGATCATGTCGGATTAGTCGATGCCTTGGATAAGCTTTTAGAAAAAGGGGCGATGATTAACGGCGATCTCGTCCTCAGGGTAGCGGATGTCGACCTTGTCTTTTTAGGGTTAAGGCTGATTCTGACCTCTGTTTCCAAGGCGGAAGAGCTCTCCGGTAAGACTTACGGTAATCCGGATCAGGAATTGACTCCTGAGGACATGGAATATATACGGAAATTGCAAAGGGAGATCAAAAGAGCGGAAGAGAATATTCCCAAACTCATCGACCTGGGTCATCCCAAAAAGGCCGAGCAGGGTTTAGCCAAATTGGTTTTAACCTTGGTTGAACTGATAAGAAAACTCATGGAGAAAGAGGCTTTTCGGAGAGTCAAGCGGGGGGCTCTGTCTCCCGTTGAAATTCAAAAATTAGGGTTGAGTCTTAAAGCGGTCAAGAAGAAGATCAAAGAGGTTCAGACGATCTTTGGTCTTGAGGATGAAGAGCTGGATTTGGATTTAGGGCCGCTGGGGAATTTGACGTCATGAAAGATAGCCGAGCCACGATGGATTGTCCGACTTTTCAAAAACAAGAATCCATCATCAGAGACATGACGGATAGAATCAACAGGGCTGAAGGAGTGTCGGAGAAAGCGGGAATTGCCGAAGAAATGCAAAAAGAAGTCGCGGTACTTCTTTCCTGCGTCGAGTATGACGAAAAAAAGACGGAATGCGGGAATTGCCGCTTGATCGCGAATCTGCGCGAGACCACGGCGCGTCTGATAATAAAAGCCAAGAAACTCGTATAGACAAAGGAGCATAATCCCATGACCCAACAACAAATGAAGCATGCCACGAATGCCACGAATCTTGCGGATATTTTAGAGAGGGTCTTGGATAAGGGCATCGTCATCGCCGGAGACATTAAAATTCAAATCGCCGATATTGACCTGCTCACTATCAAAATAAGGCTCTTGGTGGCTTCCGTGGATAAGGCCATGGAGATGGGCATAAACTGGTGGCAAACGGATGGTTTTCTTTCCTCAAAAGCAAAAGAAGCTGAGATAGAAAAAGAAAACACAGAGCTGAAAAAGAGATTGGGAAAATTAGAGGAGAAGATTAAAAGTGCATAAAGAGCAGAAAATAGAAATTAAAGATATTGCGGAAATTGCTAAGGCGGGGTTGGTTCAACTTACCGGATTTAGTTCTCCCGCTGCGATAGGAATAAACAAAGAAGCGAATATATGGCATATTAATGTTGAAATAACCGAAAAGCCTTCTGAAGCAGCTAATCTTGAGCTTCTTGGAATTTATGATGTCCGAGTTGATCTTTCAGGAAACCTTCTTGGTTATGAGAGAATAAGGATGAGGAAGCGTTGTGAAAAAGAATAGATAATGAGAACTCTTCTTTATGTTCCGATCATCCACACGAGCGCCGATCTTGGCTCTCTGGCCGAAGATATCCATCGAAAAGGCCTCGAAAATTTCGGCGAAAACATGTGGAGAGATCATCTGAGGACCATCGACGGTTTTTGGGATGCGCTCTTCCTTTATTTTGATTCGATCAATGTTTCCGGAACCAAGATATTCCAGGATGGCATGGTCGCGGACGGGGACGTGGGATTGAACATCATCCAGGAAGGCGAGAAAGCGGGCAGCAAAAATCACCAATTGGTTTCCAAGCTCCTTCACCGAGGGGCGCTATTGATGAAGACGGAAGACTTCAACCTGGTGAAGAAAGAGCGAGATCGGTTGCTGAAAATGATCCGGGCCAAAACGACCGTGGAGAAACTATTCGGCTTATTCATATATAAGCTAACCAAGAAATTGCTTCTAAACCAAAGAGATGACGACATCGCCCGAAGAATAGATTTGGCCCTCGATGAGGGCGAAACCGGCATTCTTTTTATCGGCGCTTATCACCGTATCAAGCCGAGACTCGCCCGGGACATCAAAATCAAAGAAATCAAGGAAATACGAAAAATCAAAGAATACCAATCCCTGCTTCCCTTTTATCATAAAAATCAAAAGCGGTTCGAGGACTTAAGCGAATATCTTATTTCCAAGATCGACGAAGGCGATAGCTGACGCCCGTAAGCTAGGGCCGGAGACAAATCTGTCCCGTTTAATCTCCCATTTGTGCCAATTATGTCCCTTCTCAGGCAAAACATCCCTGCCCTTTTAAATGGCCTGGACATAATTATAATGTTATTAACGGGTTAAGAGAGCACGATTTTAAAAATTATGGTTTGGCACGGATATTGCTTATAAAGAAAGTGTCGATAAAGAGGTTGACCGCTCCTCGATCGACAAAGCGGAATTCAGAACGAAAGGAGGTGAAAAAAGATGGCCGTAGAAAAAGCGATCGGATCCTCCAGTCTGGTTGAGGTTATTGACCGGATCCTGGACAAGGGCGTCGTCGTCGACGCTTGGGTGCGAGTCTCCCTGGTCGGGATTGAGATTCTCGCCGTGGAAGCGAGAGTCGTCGTGGCTTCGGTGGAGACGTACCTGAAGTATGCTGAGGCAATCGGTTTGACTGCCACAGCCGCTTAAGGGAAAAGGTCAAGGACCCGAAGGGATTCTTGCCGGGCCATCCTTCATCCGCCAAAAGCGGCAGAAAAGCATGGTTTGCCAAGAATCCTTTTCTTTCCGAGGAAAGGAGATGATAAGGAAATGTCTTTAGCCGAGGGCATGAAGGATATCGCCGAAAACATCGTCGCTTCTTATGAGACGAGGAGCCGGAGTATCGAATCTCTTTTCGAAACGACCCACCAGATCCTCGAAGGCTTTCATAATTCCTTTTTTGACACGAGACAAGAGAGAGAGAAGATCAATGACCAGTTGCGGGAGAATCTCACTAAAAACGAATCCCTGAGAAGAAAAGATTTCGACCGGATGATGC
>JBAUIH010000399.1:0-6597 GCA_049682755.1 Candidatus Aminicenantales bacterium
TGGTCATCGTGGCCTATCCTGACCGGGGCAACGCCTACGTTTGCGGGGCTGGCGCGGGCGAGATCGGCGACCACTTCCTGATGAACAACCGGGGCTTCTTCCTGGGCAACTCCGGCGGGGGCGGCTCGCCGCGGCCCGAGGATGAGGGCTACGGGATCGGCTGGGCCTGCAGCCTTCCTTATCTTGTCCGTTTCTGCGACGGTGCTTTTGAGGCCCGGGACATGATCATGAAGTGGCAGATCAATGTCCCTGAGAATTTTCACTTCGCGGACGTGCAGGGAAACGCTTGCGTCGTAGAGAAGACAGCGGCCATCCAGGCCGTGAGGGAGCCGGGCGATTTCGGGGAGAGGGATTTCCTCTTCTCGACTAACAACTACCTCGCGCCGGAGATGCAGGTGACCAAAGAGCGCGGGTTCGTAGGCGGGCACGGCGGGTACGGGGCGTATGCGGCGCCCCGCAACAAGATGATCTGGGACCTCTTCCATAACTACTACGGGGAGATCGACGTCGAGTTCGCCAAGATGGTGCTGCGTTTTCCTGGCGCGCCGCCGCCCTGGCCGCCGGCCGGGGGCTGGGAGGCCATGTTCTGCCGGCCGACGAACCTGTGGACGGCGGTCGTCGTTCCGGACGATGGAGACGAGGGCGTCGCGCATATCTGCACGGGACCACCTGGGAGGGTCCTGCACGCATCGATCGCGGGGGACGGTTCGGTGATGAGGCCGACCTACCGGTATGCGGCCGGGACGCACACGTTCTTCCGGATGCGGCTGGCGAAGGGGCCTGCGGAGCTGGCGGAATCCGCGCGGGAGGCCGCCGAGGAGGAGATCGCCAAAGCTTACGGAAAGCTCATGCACTTGAATTACCGGGACACCGGCTACGCCGGGCTCAAGGAGCTCTACGGGAAGGCTGTGGCCGAGATGTTCGAGGGCCGCAACGCGTTCAACCGGGCGGAGCTGGCGGAGGGGAACCGGGCGCTATCACTTTACGGGCGGGCGGCCTCGCTTTATGCGCGCGCCCAGGCCCACGCCCGGGAGGTCTATGAGGCCCTGGAGCCGGCCCCGACGAGCCCCTCTGATCTGGGCCTGCGGCCCTTTGGCGGCCCCTGGGCGACCTGGGAGACGGCCGTCGGCCACCCTCGTTAACCCAACATAGCCCATGACGAGATCCTGTTCTTGAGTCTTTCAACATTGGATCATTTGCGAGACGACCGCCACGCGGTTTACGTCGCGTTCTGCTTGGTCCGGTCACAGAGAATGAGGGGCAACATGTTTGATGTCCCCTTTATTTCAAGTATAATCGCTGGGCAAAGGAGAGTATCGGAAGACCAGCGTCGATGAGCTCATGGCCCGCCCTTACGTGAGGATCGTCCTCCTCCACTTGACCCTCATCTTCGGCGGTTTCCTGCTCCAGGCTCTGGGTTCGCCGCTCGCCGGGCTTCTCCTATTTCTTGTCCTCAAGATCGGGTTCGATCTCAAGGCCCACCTCCGCGAGCATCCCTCCGCCGAGTCTTCCGCCGGCGGCGGGGAAGATGTTGCGGCCCTCGCCAATAATTAAGAAAATTGGCCTTGGGAGCCGTCGGGGTTTCCTGAGCAAAGAGGCGAGGCCGGGGCAGAGGTGCTCAGTCCGGGTTGTGCTGAGTGCCGCTCAGTTTTCCTTGGACCCTGCGGAGCTCTTCCTGGGCTTCCTTGAGCAGCTTGGACTTGAAGGCCAGCGTATTGAGTTCCTTGGTCTCGTTCATCGCCTTCCTCAGGCGGTTTATTTTCTGGAGAAGCTCCGCCTCCCGGCGCTGCAGCCGGGCGCGTTCCGCGCTACTCAATGTATTGCCCATGATATTTTATACCCTGTCGTCAAATTCCATGCTTTGCACCATCTGCCACAAACCCCTTGCTCTTTTCTTAGTCGGAAGCAAGAGTATATTCCGGGGAATGAGCTCTGTCAAGCGCCGTCACGAACGTTATCGGGCCCAGGATGATGATGCTCAGGTCAGTCCCGGTTGCGGGGATTCGGGGAAAATGTTTTCGTACTTTCTAAAACCAACTGGTTTAGCTTTGCGCCTGAAGAAGTGACGGTATATACTGAACATCCAAAAACGCCACCGGGCGGAGGTGAAGATGAGGTTCAGGCCGGTCAATCCCATCCTCCTTTTTATCCTGGCCGGTTTGCTTTCGGTTTCCGGACAGGAGGCGACGGTCAAAGAAGAAAAGATAAGTTTCAAGACCTATCCGTTCTCCGATCCCGACCCCATGCCCCTCATCGGCCCGATCTATCCCTATTTCCGGTTCCACGGCTTCAGCCTCGAGGGCCGTCCTATCGACTGGACAACGGTGAAACTGGAAAACCCCTACGTCAAGGTCCTCGTAGCGCCCGAGATCGGCGGCAAGGTCTGGGGGGCCGTCGAAAAATCGTCCGGCCGGGAATTCCTCTACTGGAATCCGGTCGTCAAGTTCCGGGAAATCGCTATGCGCGGGCCCTGGACCTCGGGCGGCATCGAGCTCAACTTCGGGATCATCGGCCATGCCCCAACCACCGCTACTCCGGTGGATTATCTCATCCAGGAGAACGGCGACGGAAGTGTGAGCTGTATTGTCGGCGCCATCGACCTCCCGAGCCGCACGGTCTGGCGGGTCAACGTGTGCGTTCCCAAGGACGGCGCTTATTTCGAGACCGAATGCTTCTGGTACAACCCGACGTCACTGCACGACTCGCTCTACAACTGGCTGACCTCGGCCCAGGATGCGGGCGACGACCTGAAATTTTATTATCCCGGCACGCACCATATCGGCCACGGCGGGGATGTCCACCCCTGGCCGGTCGACGAGAATGGGCGCGATATCTCCATTTACAGGAACAACGACTTCGGCAGCAGCAAGTCCTACCACATCCTCGGCGAATACAACGAATTCTTCGGCGGATACTACGAAGAGGCCGGATTCGGTTTTGGTCACTGGGCGTTCTACGACGACAAGCCCGGGATGAAACTCTGGCTCTGGTCGCTGGCCCGGGACGGCGAAATCTGGAAGGACCTGCTGACCGATCCCCCCAAGCCGCAGTATGTCGAGCCGCAGACGGGTCTTCTCTTTAACCAGGCGGGAAGCGACAGCAGCCTGACGCCGTTCAAGCACATGCATTTCCCTCCCCAGTCGGTGATGCGCTGGCGGGAGATCTGGTTCCCGGTGAAGGACACCGGCGGGCTTGTGGCCGCTTCTCCGGACGCGGCGCTTAACGTGGAACGCGATAACGAAACGCTCAAAGTTGGGGTCTGTCCGCTCCGGCCCGTCGATGACGAACTCGTGATCACCCTGGCCGGCGAGACGGTCTTCGCCGAACGTCTGGCTCTCCAGCCCATGGAGACATTCGTCCGGACGTTCGCTATCGGAGAGAAAAAAGGTGAGATCAGAGTGATACTAGGCGAGGAGAAGCTTCGGTGGACGAGCCTCGACAAGGAAATGAACAGGCTGGGCCGGCCCGTCGTTTCGCCCGAGAATTTCGATTGGAGTTCGGCCGAAGGCCTCTACGTCGTCGGCGAGGAACTCTCCAAACAGCGGAGCTACGACGAAGCCCTGGCCAAACTTCTGGCCTGTCTTGAAAAAGAGCCGGGTCACGTCCGGGCTATGACCCGGGTCGCCGAGATCCTTTACAAACGCGCCGAGTACCGCAAGGCTCTGGATTACGCCAGAGATGCGCTGGCCGTCGACGCTTACGATCCTGGAGCAAACTTCATCTACGACGTCATCAACCGTTGGCTCGGCAACCTGGCCGATGCCAAGGACGGGTTCGGCTGGGCCGCCCGCTCCCTGGAGTTCCGCTCGGCCGCTTATGAACAGCTCGCGGAAATAGCCGTTGTGGAGAGGCTCTGGGAAAGGTCCGCCGAATACGCCGCCCGCTCGCTGGATTTTAACGCCGACAACCTGAACGCGCGCCAGCTGCAGGCGATCCTTTGCCGGCAAAAAAAAGACGAAGCGGCAGCGACGGTGGCGCTCGACGAGATCGAAAGGATCGACCCGCTCAGTCATTTCGCCCGCTTCGAACGCTATCTTTTGGAGCCGAGCGAGGCCAACCGAGGGGCCTTCAATGCGCTCGTCCGCGGCGAGTTCCCTCATGAAACCTGTCTTGAGCTGGCCATGTTCTATTTCCATCTTGGGTTGACGACGGAGGCGGTTCAAGCTATGGAAATGGCGCCGGCCCATCCGATAGTAAATTATTGGCTGGGTTATTTGCACAGGCAGGATGATCCGGCGAAGAGCCGGATGTATCTCGATCGGGCCGCATCCAGATCACCGGACTTTGTCTTCCCCCACCGGCAGGAAACCATCTCCGTGCTTCGCTGGGCGGCGGCCAAGGATCCGGGCTGGAAGACGTCCTATTATCTCGGTCTCCTGCTGTGGAGTGCCGGGAAGACTCAAGAAGCCAAGGGCCTGTTTGAGCGTCTGGAGTCGTCGCCCGATTGGGCGCCGTTCTATCTCACCCGGGCCAGGCTTCGGGATGAAGGGTCGGACCGCAGCCTCGTCCTGGCCGACATCGAGAAAGCCATCGCCCTGGACGGAAGGAATTGGAGAGCCTGGCGCGCCCAAACGGAGTTTTTTGAGAAACGGGGGGAATTTGAGCGGGCCTTGAAGAGCGCCGCGGCCATTTACAAACAGCAACCGGACAAACCCGCCCTGGCCATGGATTATGCCAAGGCGCTGCTTTATAACGGGAAGCCCAAGGAATGCTTCCAAGTGCTCGGGCAGACGACCATCCTTCCTTACGAAGGAGCCTGGGAGGGCCATGACCTTTATCGGCAGGCCTGCCTTTTTTTGGCAGCGGAATCACTCCGGAAAGGGAACGGGCGAAAAACAGCGGAATGGGTCGACAAAGCCCGGGAGTGGCCCGAGAACCTCGGTGTGGGGAAGCCGTTTGATGTCGACGAGCGGCTGGAGAATTTCCTGGCCGCCGCCGCCGCCGAAAGAGCGGGGGAGCGAAAGAAAGCGGAGGGCTTTTACAAAGCGATCTGCGCCGTCGCCGGGGAATTCGCGGGGGGATGGGATGCGGTGCGGTTGCTTAACGCTCTCGCTTTCAGGAAATGCGGACAGGATAACCGAGCGCTGCGGCTTCTTGACGAATGGCGGATTGCCCGAGGGGAAGAGGATCCCGTTTATGCCTGGGCCGCATCTGTGTTCCAGGGAGATCCGGTGAAGGAGAAGACCGTTTTGACGGCGCTCGAACAGTCGGCGGCCGGAGCGACCCGGGATATGGGCTCCGGCGACCGGTTTTTTCCGTTGGTCCGGGCGATCGTGGAAGCGAAAGGGGTAAAATAGCGGGCCGGCGATGTCAAGACTCGAATGCGGAGCCTTATGAACGGCCGTAAGCTCGTCCGCTCCATAATCGGCCGCCGGCCGGCCCCGCGCTTCGGATTCTGGCTGGGAAACCCCCATTCCGACACCTGGCCCGTCCTCCACCGTTACTTCGGGACGGCATCCGAAGAGGACCTGAGGCGCAAGCTGGGGGATGACTACCGCTGGATCTCGCCCCAGTTCTTCGACTCGACCTACCGGCATCCGCAGGATCGCAAACTCTTCGACCTCCGCGGGGATAAAGTATCCCATGGACAAGCCGGACCGCTGGGAGATGCCGAGACTGTCGCCGATGTCGACGAGTTCGACTGGCCCGATCTCGACCGGCTCAATTTCGAGGAGACGATCTCCCGGCTGACCGAGGCCGGGGACGTGTACCGTGCGAGCGGGTTCTGGAGCCCCTTCTTCCACGACATCATGGACCTCATGGGCATGGAAAATTACATGGTCAAGATGTCAACTCACCCGGATGTCGTCCAGGCGATCACCGCGCGCGTCTGCTCCTTCTATCTTGAAGCCAACAAGAGGTTTTTTGCTGCGGCCGGAGATCTTGTCGACGGTTTCTTTTTCGGGAACGACTTCGGCACCCAGATCGACCTTCTTCTGAGCCCCGCCCGCTTCGACGAATTCGTCCTGCCCTGGTTCCGTAGGTTCACCGATCAAGGCCACCGCTATGGATATCAGGTCGTTCTCCACTCCTGCGGGTCGATCTACAGGGTGATCGGGCGACTGATCGAGGCCGGCGTCGACTGCCTTCATCCGCTTCAGGCCAGAGCGCAGAACATGGAAGCTGAGAAACTGGCCCGCGAATTCGGCGGCCAGGTTGCCTTCATGGGGGGCATCGATACGCAACGTGTCCTCAACCATGGGACCCCCGCCGATGTGAAGGCCGAAGTGCGGCGAGTGAAGGACGTCCTCGGGCCGCATCTCATCATCAGTCCGAGCCATGAGGCCATCCTTCCCGACGTCCCGCCCAGGAACGTCGCCGCTCTTGCCGAGGCCGCCCATGAATAAGGGGCTCGGGATATATGCCTCGAAGTCACGCTGCGATTTCCCCGGCGAGGAAATCTTGCTCGATTCGCTCCTCGCTCTCCGCTTCGCGGAACCCTGCCCGCTCGTCGCTCATACGGACTTCTCAGCATACATCCCGAGCCTTGGGGAAAAGAAAGGAAAGGAGTGAGGTGGCAGGTTTGCGGAGCAAAGCAGCCGGTGTTCCAAGGGGAATGGCCCCTTTGGATGGACTTCCTCACCCACACCCTTTGCC
>JBAUIH010000400.1:0-22077 GCA_049682755.1 Candidatus Aminicenantales bacterium
TTTCATTTCCGTTCGTCGGAAAGACTGTTGATCCGATTGCTTGATCCTTCAAGTGTTCACGATGTCCTTACGGTTGGAAGCATTAGAAAACTGTTCACGATGTCCTTACGGCTGCCAATTAGCCACTTTAATCGCCGTCGGAGCCATCTGCGCCTGTTTTCTTTTATGCTCTTTTCCTGGGCTTAGAAGCGGGGGAAGCTTGGTGGATTTCTGGTGATTTAGTGCCTCGAACGCCATCATGGAGATTACTAAAGCTATCCACCATAATCGGCTCTATAACGTTTAATGTGGAAACCACTCAATTCCACCGCTGTTCGCATTTCCCACCATATGGGGACAGTCGGAGAATTGCCTAGAAACAACGATCTCAAGCGAGGCTGTAAAGAGGGGTAGCCATCTTTTTTGTCAAACTCTCTGAGAGCCTGAAACACACAAAGGGGGAGGCTTTTCGCCTCCCCCCCTGCGTCGTCTTCTAGATCAATCGTGAATCAGCCACTATCCCTTATTCTCTTCCTTTTTGTCAGAAAGAATCTCCAAACAAATCCCTGGCACTCTCTCCAACTCCCGGCCAGCCGCTTCCTGGCATCTTCAGGCTTAGGGAGGCCGCAATTGGGGTCCTCACCTCCTTCCGGTTGGGCAATGGTTTTGCCCCATGGGTTCAGAACTTGAATTCCACGGCATATCTGGCAATATAGAGATATCCATCCTCGTCCTGCTCGATGGTATAAAATTTCCCGCCCCTCCAGAGAATCGGCTTCTCGATGAGGGTCCTGAAAGGGTGATGGAAGCAGGCAATGTAGCGGCCTTCATTGTCAAAGACATCAAAAAGAGTCTCGGTTTCTTGGCTCGGCTCGACGGCAAATTCGGAGTAGACGTGGACGATAATACGCCCTAGGTCATCGCTTTTCACAACGCGATACGGGGGATGGAATTTCGGAAAATCGAACGGAGTCTGGTTGGAGGGCGGCCTCCTTTTTTTTGGCCATAACTGGCTCTGACGACCAGGTGTGAGCCCGGCTTAAGCGACCTGCTCATAGTGTGTATTTTTTCAGGAGATCTTCGAAACTCAGGCCGGCGGCGATATCCTGGCTGCTCTCTATCCCGAAAATCCAGTCCTCAATCAAGCGCCCCACCTCCCGGCCGGATTCGGCCCTCAGGTGATTGGCGAAATCGGCGGTCGTCGCCCCGGTCGGACGGAATTTCCTGTAATAGAAGCCCATCGTCGCCAAGAATTTCTCCTCTCCTAAAAGCTCGTGAAGCAGGGCGAAAAAGACCATCCCTTTGGTGTAGGAGAGGTCCGTGATGTCTTCTTTGCCATAGTCGGCCATCGGGACTTTGATTTTCTTCGGGTCCTCAGCGAATTCTTTCTTCAGGCGGCCCAGGATCCTGTCCAGGCCGTTCTTTATGGTCCCCGCCCTGCCTTCTATCCTTTCCTGGACCAGATACTGGAGAAAGGTGGCCATCCCCTCGCCCTCGAAACGCGCCGGGAAAGGATCAATGCAACGGACATCGAAGAGATGCGAGACCTCGTGATAGAGCTGGTACATCTGGTCCTGTTTCTGGAAGGCAGCACGCGTCTGGAGGATGCTCGTCACGTCCGCCTGCGAGCCGAACCCGTCCGGCAGTTCGATGACCGCGAACCCCTCGATCTTCTCCGGCGGCCCGAACCAGCTAGAATAGAGGTCGATCGTCGATTTTAGGGCGGCGACGATCTTGGCGGCACCAGCGGCATCTTCCTTGAAATGGAAGACCTTGATCAGGCCCGCATCTTCCTGGAGGATGGCGTAGGCGGCGATGGCGGCGTCCATCCGCCAGGCAGGTTTGATATTCTCGTAGCTGTAGGTTGACCACCCGTCTGCTGTCGAGACGCCGAGGAGCCTGCCGCCGTTGGCCACTATCTGGGGCGCCGGAACCGTGACGTTCAGGCGATAGTCATAGTCCTGCAGGCCTATTCTTCGAGACGCTTTCCAGGAGGGCAGTCCGACTTCCGGGTAGGCCCGGCCGTCTTGCCGGAGGATGGTGAATTCTTTATTAACAGTCTCTCTGACGTAGGACATGCCAGTCTCCGTGTATCCGAGGATGTATCCATGATAGTCGACGGCCAAGGTCTCCTTTTCCCCGGTCCGGAGAGGAGAGTTCAGGGTGACTCTGATGGAGTTCACCTGCAGCTTCTCCCAGTCTTCGAAGGCAAGTATCTCCTGGGTAAACGGGAGAGGCTCGCCGCGGCCGTCTTTGACGGATTGCACCTTGAGCAACCGGTAAAGGAGAAGGGGAACCTCGGAGAAAGCGGCGGCGCCGGTGTTATGGACGGTCAGGCGGCATTTTCCGAAAATCTTCTCAGTTTCATAATCGACCTTGAGGTCCAGATTGTATTCGACGGTCTTGAGCTTGGCTAAGTCCTCTACGCTAACCTCGCCTTTAAGAACGGAACCGAATCTCGGAAGGAACGCGGCCGCCAAGATTAAAAGTAGCGTCGTTCTTTTCATTTCGACTCCTTTTTCGGCATTCTACGAGTATATACTCTCCTTCGAGCCCGAAGGTTTTACCCAACGCGGTCAAAACTGCGCATCTGACAAACATGTTAATAGGAGTTGACACCTGACTGGGAATAGTCGTTCTTCAAAGTGGAGAAGCAGTGAGGGCAGATGGTATGGTTCAAGTCATTATTCACGCGGTTAGCGGTTAGACAGCCTTGTTCTTAATAGCCCTAGGGGATATTACGCGGATTATCCGCGTAACTCCCGCGAGTTTAAAACTAATCACACCTCCGAAACCGCTAACCGCGGAGTATTTTAGGTTAATTCTTCCGGTTCTCTTCCATTTAGTGTGGGTTGAGGTGATTTAAGGAGCCCGTCCCGCCATGATAAGATTTGAGTCGAATCCCGCTTTGAAAGGATACGCCTCGATGGACGAACTCGGATTGTTTACTCAGGCCCTTGGCCTTACCAACCCTTGGCAGGTGGTCGACCTCAAGTTCTCCAAGGAGGACGGTCGGCTCGATCTCTGGCTCGACTTCGTCAAGGGGGCCAAGTTCCCCTGTTCCTGCGGGGAAACGGTTGAGGGGGAGGTCCATGACACGCAGGAGCGGACCTGGCGGCATCTCAACTTTTTCCAGTACGAGACCTACCTGCACGCCCGGGTGCCCCGGGTTCGTTGCGGGACGTGCGGGGTCGAACAAGTCGAGGTCCCCTGGGCCCGGCCGGGCAGCGGATTTACGCTGCTGTTCGAGCTCCTGGTCCTGTCGCTTGCTCGGGAGATGTCGGTGGCTGCGGTAGCGGAGATGACGGCGGTGCATGCCAATCGACTGTGGCGGATCCTGGACCATTTCGTCGAACGGGCCCGGAGGGCGGTCGATCTGAGCGGCTTCCATCAGCTGGGGATCGACGAGTTCTCTCTCCGCAAGGGCCATGTCTACATGACGTCCTTCAGCGACCTCGGGGCTTCTCGGGTCATTTTCCTGGGGGAAGGGCGAAAAAAGGGAGTGGTCGGGGCGTTTGTCAAAGACCTCGAGTCGCGGGGCGTTGACCCCGGCCAGATCGACGTTGTCTGTTGCGACATGTGGGATCCCTACCTCAACGGGATCGGGAAGTTGTTGAACAACGCGCGGGTGGTGTTTGACTGGTTCCATGTGATGAATCAGATCAACAAGGCCCTGGAGGCGGTCCGGCGGGAGGAACAACGCGACAACGGGGTCCTGAAAAAGAGCCGATTCCTGTGGTTGAAGAACCCGAAGAACCTGACGGCTCGACAAGAGGCCCGGCTTCGGGCGCTGAAACGGTTGGACCTGAAGACGGCGCGGGCCTATCAGATCAAGCTGGCTTTGGCCCGATTTTGGGAGATGAGCGATCCGGCGGAAGCGGTGGCCTGCCTGAAGCGATGGTACTTTTGGGCCACCCACAGCCGGCTTCAACCCGTGATCCAGGCGGCGCTAACGATCAAGCGCTATTGGAAGGGTGTCGTCAGTTACCTGGATGCCCGGGTGACGAACGGGATGGTGGAAGGTCTGAACTCGAAGATCAAGACGGCCATGAAGCGGGCCTGCGGGTTCAAACATGTCGGCTATCTCCGGACCATCGTTTATCTCGTCGCCGGGCGCTTAGCCTTTAGTCACCCACAGTAAATGGAAGAGAACCGTTTAAATTTTCTCCCTTGATAGATTTTTCCATCAATGAGTTGACCTGTGCGTAGGTCATTGACATAGAATTGACGGATGCACAGAAAGTTTTCGCCATCCTCGGTGATGAGGATGGCTTTGAGTTGATGTTTGATTGTCACGGCTCCTCCTTTATGCATAATTTAGGCTTTCGGCCCGAAAAATCTCTTGGATTTGGGCTATACGGGATTGAATCTTAGGCAGGGCAAACAGTTTTAGAAATGTATCGGCAGCCCCGCCATTCCTTATAAGGCCGCCCGGCCTTTTCACTTCCTTTGATGACTGGTTTTGCTTTTGACGTGGTTCAGTCAACACGCAACAGGATTATAAGAGCACTCTAAAATCACCCCGCCAATCCCTCTCAAAGGCTATTTTCTTTTTTGGGGACCGCAATTAGACTGTGTCGGGAATGAGGACAGGTCCACCTCATTTCAGAGCAACGGAGAGCCGGTCTCTGAAGGCGGTAGATCGAGGATGAGGAAGCAGGTCGATTCAGGAGAAAAAGCGTCGGGGAATTCCAGGGGACCTTCCAGCGTCGAAACAACAAATGGGATGAATCCAAACCCCAATGAGACGGTTCTCAAATACTGGCCTCAGATCAGCCATAGGGTCAAAAACTCCATCGGCCGCACAACGCCCGATTGGGAGGACGTCGCCAGCGAGATTCTCGTCGGCGTCATCGAAGCCCTTCGCCGGGAGACATTTCGTGGAGAGAGCTCTCTGGGAACTTTTGTTTATTCGATTACGACCAACAAGATCATCGATCACATCCGGCGAAAAAAGAGGACTCTGAACGAGATTCCCGAGCCCGGCTACGTCTTTGATCCCTATATCCACGTGAAAAACCAGGAGCGCGTCAGGCTGGTCGCCGGGTATATCAAGAAACTGAAGCCGAGATATGCTGATATCCTTTATCTCCACTATTACCTGGATCTGCCCCAGAATGAGATCGCCGGGATCTACGGCCTGTCCACCGGGACGATGAACAAGCTGATCCGGGCCGCGCGAAACACCCTCAAAAAGCTGATGAAAAGCCTGCCCTTGGAAGAGACGAAAAAGAAGAAATAGTCAGGCGGCTGACTCTTCAGCCTTTTTCCATCCCCCTCTTTATGTTATTTTGGGCTCTGCCAAAGGAGGCGCCCATGAAAACATTCCGGCCTTGGATTTCAATCCTGTTTCTCTTCATCATTTTCGGTTTTCCCGCTCAGGCGGGGACAGGGCCAGAGGGACCCTTCACGCTCGAGCAGGTCTTGAGCGCTCCATATCCTATGGATCTGGTCTTGGCCCGGGACGCCGACCGGATTGCCTGGGTGTTCAACATCGAAGGAGCGCGGAATATCTGGACCGCCGCCGGTCCGGACTTTGTCCCCGTGAACCTGACCGGCTATGTCAGGGACGAGGTCTTCGAGATCCCGGACGTCGCGGTCACTCCGGACGGCTCGATCGTCGTCTATGTCCGCGGCGGAAACCCGAACCAGGAAGGCTGGGTCACCAATCCGACCAGCGACCCGGCCGGCGTCGAGCAGGCTGTCTGGGCAGTCCGGACAGACGGCGGAAATCCCTGGCGCGTCTGCGCCGGCAACAGACCGGTCATCTCCCCAGACGGCCGCTGGATTCTCGTGGTCAAGGACAGTCTGATCTACCGCCTCCCTCTCCGGGACCCAAGTCCTTCCGGCGGAGTTTCGGAGCCTGAGCTTCTGTTCAAGGCCGCGGGACGAAACGGCAGCCCTTGCTGGTCGCCGGACGGCACCCGGGTCGCCTTTATCACGAACCGCGAGGACCACAGTTTCGTCGGCGTCTATGATCTCACGAAAAACACGATTACCTGGATGGCCCCGGGTGTCGACCGCGACAGCGACCCGGCCTGGTCTCCGGACGGCCGTCGGATCGCTTTTTTCCGGCGGCCCGGCGCCCAGTACAACGAGACCTATGATTACCGGAATCCGCCCACCCCGGCCGTCTGGCTGGCGGAAGCGGACAGCGGCCGCGGCCAAGAACTATGGAATCCCGCCGGCGCGGAACCGAAATTCTACACCGTCCGCAACTTGATCTGGACCGCCACCGATCGGATCCTCTTCACCGCCGAGAACGACAACTGGAACCACCTGTTTTCCCTGGCGCCCGACGGCGGAGAGCCGCTCGACATGACCCCGGGGGAGGCCGAGGTCGAACATTTCCATCTCTCCGCGGACGGCGGCACCCTCTTTTTCAGCAGCAACGTGGCCGACATCCACGGCCGGCACATCTGGAAGGTTTCGACGGCCGGCGGCAAAGCTGTCCAGCTGACTAAGGGAGCGACGATCGGTTGCTATCCGGTAGCCCTGGCCTCCGGGAAGGAAGTGGCCTTTATGTTCGCCACGGCCAAACACCCTTTGTCCATCGCCCTGGTGCCGGCCAAAGGAGGCGATACCCGTGTCATCGCCCCGCGCCGTCTCCCGGAGACATTTCCGCTGGAAAACCTGGTCGTGCCCGAGCTCGTCATCGTCAGGGCGCCGGACGGACTCGAAATCCCCTGCCAGCTTTTCCTCCCCAAGGGGGCCAAGCCCGGAGACCGCCTCCCCGGTGTTGTTTTTACCCACGGGGGGCCCATGCGCCAGATGCTCCTGGGCTGGCACTACATGGAGTTCTACTCGGAGGCCTACGGCATCAACCAGTATTTCGCCGGCCGCGGATATGTGGTGATCTCGATCAACTACAGGAGCGGCATCGGTTACGGCCGTTCCTTCCGCAACCCGCCTGATTCAGGATGGCGGGGCGCATCCGAGTACCAGGACGTATTGGCCGGAGCCAAGTACCTCCAGGGCCGGCCCGAGGTCGACCCGGAGAGAGTCGGCCTCTGGGGGCTTTCCTATGGAGGGCTGCTGACGGCCCAGGGATTGGCCCGGAATTCCGATATCTTCAAGGCGGGCGTCGACCTGGCCGGCGTTCACGACTGGTCGTCTCGCGGAGGGCGCACCGGGCTGAGTCAGGAGGACCGCAAGCTGGCCTTCGAGTCCTCGCCCGCGGCCGCCGTCAAGTCCTGGACGTCACCCGTCCTGTTCATCCACGGGGACGACGACCGGAACGTCGATTTCTCCCAGACGGTCGATCTGGTGCAGAAGCTCCGGGCCAAGGGCGACGTCCACATCGAGCTCCTGGTCCGTCCCGACGAGCCGCACGAGTTCAAGCTCCGGCAGAACCTCAAGGATGCCTACCATGCGACCTTCGAGTTCCTGGACAGGTTCCTGCGTAAAAAGTGACTCCGGGAAGGCGGGCTTTCAACCCAGGAATTGGAAGGCCCGGTCCATATCCCGGTGGTTGGCGACGAGAACGAGGATGTCGCCTTCCTGGATGCGGAAATCCGGACCCGGACTGGCAAACGTCTTTTCATCCCTGACGATGGCGATGATCGTCGCTCCCGTTTCTTTGCGGAGGTCGAGGGCATTCAGATTCTTGCCGGCGGCCACAGATTCGGCGGTGACATAAAACGTCTCGGCCGTTCCCGCGGCTAAAAATTCGCTGATCTTTTCCAGCGACCGCGGCGTCTTGGAGACGCCCCTGAGCATTCCGTAGGTCTCGCTCCTGATGATTTTGATCTGGGCGTCGATCAGGTTCCGGGGGACGTGGTATTCTTCAAGGGTGCGGGTGAAGATCTCGACCGAGGTCTCGAATTCTTCGGGGATGACCTGGTCTGCGCCCAGCTTGTAAAGCTCGTCAATCTCCGAAATGAATCTCGTCCTGACAATGATGTGCAGGGCGGAATTCATCCCCCGGGCGGCCTGGACGCCCCTCCTGGTGGCCTGGGGGTCGGAGATGGCAAAAACAATCGCCTTGGCTTTTTCTATGCCGGCCGCGTTCAAAACTTCCCGGCTGGAGACATCGCCGAAGAGGATGGGCTCTCCGTCCTGCTGGCACGCTTTCACCGTATCGGGATTGAGCTCCAGGATAACATAGGGGATTCCCGTTTCCTTCAGCACCTGGGAGAGGTTATGTCCGTTGAGTCCGTAGCCGGCGATGATGACGTGGCCGTTCAGGTCCTTGGACAATCCGGCACCCTCATTTTCCGCCCGGGGGACTTTCTTGAACATCCTTTTGGATTTTTCGGCCAGGCGGGGAGCCAGCTGTATCAGGAATGGAGTCGCCAGGATGGTCAGGATCGAGGCCGCGATGAAGGCCTGAAAGATTTTTTCCGGGAGGAGACCGTTTATCCGGCCGACGTTGGCCAGGACGAAGGAAAATTCGCCGATCTGAGCCAGGCTCAAGGCGACGAGCAGCGCCGTCTTGGCAGGATATCTGAGGAACCTCACGACAACGAAGAGGACGAGGCTCTTCAGCAAGAAGATAGAGAGGACGAGGACGAGGATGAAGAATTTTTCAGCCCAGACGAACTCGAGGTTGAGGAGCATCCCGATGGAGATGAAAAAAAGGCTGTTGAAGAGACTTTTGAAGGGGATAATGTCCGAGACGACCTGGTGGCTGTATTCGGATTCCGAGATGATGATGCCGGCGATGAAAGCGCCGAGAGCGAGAGAGAGCCCCAACGACGCTGTGAGCAAGGCGGTGCTGACGCAGATGAACAGCGCGGCGATGACGAAGACCTCGCGGATTCTCGTTTTGACGATGAAATAGAGCACCCTGGGCATAATGAGACGGGCGGCCAGGAAGACGGCCGCGATGACGGCGAAGCTGAGCAGAAATCGCTCCGAGACAATGCCGAGCGAAACCGAACTGTCCCGGCCAAGAACCGGGACGAGCGCGATCATCGGGACCAGCCCGATATCCTGGAAGAGGAGGATGCCGAGAGCGATATTGCCGTGAGGGGAATCCGTCTCGGCCCGGTCGGAATAGATCTTCAGGACGACGGCGGTGCTGCTGAGGGAGATGAGAAATCCGTAGAAAATGCTTTCTGAGATAGGGAAATGGAAAAGTTGGAGAAAGATGACAGCCCCGGCCGTGGTCAAGAGGATCTGGAGTCCTCCGCCCAGAAAGAAGCTTTTCTTGATCTGCTTCAACCTCCCCAGCGAGAACTCGATCCCGATGGTAAAAAGGAGCATGACCACGCCGATTTCGGCCAGGACGTCGATCGGCTCCGTTGCCTTGATGATCCTCAACCCGCTTGGTCCGATCAGAATCCCCGTAAGGAGAAATCCCACCACTGCGGGGAGCCGCAGCCTGTGGCTGAGCAGGGAAATGACGATCGAGGCGGCGAGGACAATGATGAGCTCGCGGAGAATTGGGATGTCCATTTTTCGTCTGGATGTTATCTTACCAGAGAGAAACTGCGGCGCTCAACAAGAATATCGTTCAGAACAGGAAGTCCGCCCCGTTTTTATCAAAGAGGCGAGAGGCTGTCAATTGACCTTGAGCGAATGCTCTCGCACAAATTTCCTCCCCCCTGGCGGGGGAGGATGGAGGAGAGGGGGCAAAAGAGATTCAAAAATCGGCAAAAAAAGTTGCGTTGGGAAAGATGCCGAAGCGGTTGACAATCGAGTGCCCGTCTCTCTATAATAAAAATGAAGGATGGGGGCGAACGGATTCGACGGGGATAGTGAGGCGGAAGCTGCATGTCGAGATTCCATCAACCTCGTAAAACGGTGGAAACAAGTAAGTGCAGAAGCACACCCTGTTGCTGCCTAAGGTATAGGCAAGCCGTTTCCCGGGTTCTCTCCTGCGGTTCCCGGGAGGCGTCGACCAGCAGGATAGCGAACCCGGTTGGCCCCGAACCCGGTGAGTGAAATGCTTCGGGGGCTGGTTGGACGGCGCTTTTCCTCTTCAAGCGCCGGCCGACGAGAACAAGGAAGAGGATATGCATGTAGAGGCTTCTTGCTGAATGTCTCCGGACGCGGGTTCGATTCCCGCCGCCTCCACCATCCTATTGTGTTGACTGGAATTGATAGGCCCTAAAAAGACGACGCGGCGACCTGCAGTCCTTTTCCTTCTCTTTTTTTCTCTTCTTTCGATGGCGGCGGCCCAGCCCACTCTCAGAGTCACTTCCCAGGATTACGAGGATTACAGCCGGGTCGTAATCACCTTTCCCTCGGACCTGCCCTTCACATTGGAGCGGGACGGGAGCCTTCTCCTGGTCAAGATCCAGTCCCAATTGACCTTCCGGTTGAGGGACGACCCCGTCCAAAGCCGTCTTATCAAATCCTTTTCCTGGGTGAAAAGCAACAACCTCTTCATCGTCGCCGTCCAGCTCCGGGACGAGCTTTTCCGCTACGATTCTTTTCGCATCGAGAGCAAACGCCAGCTCGTCATCGATTTCTATGAGCCGACGGGACGCCCCTCTGGCTGGATGGCCCAGAGCCCGGCGCAGCCGTCCTCACCCGAACCCGAGGCCAAAGAGGAAACGCCGGCCGGCGGCGCGGCCGCAGCTCCGCCCGAGAAAAGCCCTCCTCCGGCACAGGGGATCCGGACGATCGTCATCGACCCCGGACACGGGGGCCTGGAAGTCGGGGCAAAGGGCAAGTTCGGGACGCTCGAAAAAGACATCACCCTGGGCATAAGTCAAAAACTCAAGGCTGTGATCAAAAAGAACCTGGCCTTCCACGTCGAACTGACGAGAGACAAGGACATCAACGTGTCCCTGGAGGACAGGGCGGCCATCGCCAACAACCACCGGGCAGAGCTTTTTATCAGCATCCATGCCAACAGCTCCTACCGGCAGAACGCCAACGGTTCAGAGACATATTTTCTAAGCCTAAACGCCAGCGACGAGGAGGCCCGCCGCCTCGCCTACCTCGAGAACACCTCGGCCGACCTTGATCGACCCATCGACAACGGGAGCCAGGCCGAGATCATGATGATCCTCTGGGATATGGCCCAATCCGCCTATCTCAAGCAGAGCCAGCGTCTGGCCGAGATCATCCAGGACGAGTTGAACTCCCTCCTGGGCACGAAGAACAGAGGAATCAAGCAGGCACCGTTCAAGGTGCTGACCGGAGTGGCCTGCCCGGCGGTCTTGATCGAGGTGGCCTTCATCTCCAACCCCCAGGAAGAACGGGACTTGGTACGGGAGGATTTTCAACAGAACGTCGCCCAGGCCATTTACCGCGGCCTTGTCCGCTACATCAAGCTGGTCGGATGAGCAAAAAGCGCATCATAACGCCGGTCCAGTGGTCCCTCTTCGGATTGTCTGTGGTCGTCGTCCTGGTGCTCGCCGTGGTCCTGTTCAGGGGTGAGGGAGGAGAGAAAATCAGGGCGTCCGCCGAAGTGGTCCCCGCCGAGAGCGAGCCTGAACCGGTGCCGCCGGGAGAGGCCAAGGCAGTGACGCTCTTTTTCCTATCCGAGGAGGACGGCCTCCTTCACTCCGAAGTGAGAGAGATCCTGGCCGATCCCTCGGTCATCGCGGAAGCTCAACAGACCGTCGCGGCGCTCATCCGGGGCTCGGAAAAGGGCTATGTCAATCCTCTCCCGACGGAGACCCGCTTGCAACAGATCTTCCTGACCAAGGAGGGTGTCGCCTACGTGGATTTTTCCAAGGAGATCATGGAGACCCATCCGTCGGGGTCATCCGCCGAGCTGGGCACGGTCTATTCCATTGTCAACACGCTGGCCTACAATTTCAAACCGATCAAGAAGGTTTTCATCCTGGTCGAGGGCAGTGAAAAAGAAACGCTGGGAGGTCACATCAACCTGAACCAGGCGTTCGCGCCGCAGTTTTCACTGAACGCCCGCTGACGGCTCCGACCCCATGAAAAGCCTGCCCCAAGTTGTCATCCTGGGTTTCCCCAATGTCGGCAAGTCCACGCTCTTCAACCGGTTGGTGGGAAGAAAAGTGTCCCTGGTCCATACGCTTCCTGGAATGACCCGGGATGCCGTTTCCGCTCTCGGGGAGCTGGACGGAAAAAGGTTCATCCTGACCGACACCGGAGGGATGTTTGACGCGGCGGAAGGGGCCCTGGCCGAGGCGATCTCGGAAAGAGCCTGGGAAGCGGCCCGGAAAGCGGATATTATTCTTCTTGTCCTCGACGGGAAGAGAGAGCTCTTGCCGGCTGAGGAAGAGCTCCATGTCTCTTTGAGGAAGCTCGGCAAGCCCCTCCTTGTTGTCCTCAATAAGATCGATAGCGAAGCGGGGGAGAGCCGTCTGGGAGACTGGCACAACCGCCTTAAGGCAGAGAGCATCCTGGCCGTTTCCGCCGAGCACAAGAGGAACTTGGAGGATCTGGAGCGGACATTGGCCGGGCATCTTTCAGGCCCGGCCTCAGAAAAGGAGGACTTGCGGCCTCTTCGGGTGGCGATCATCGGCCGGACAAACGTTGGAAAATCCTCGCTCATCAACCGTCTCTGCGGCGAAAACCGCCTGATCGTCAGCCGCGCTCCGGGCACGACGCGGGACACGACCGACACCTTTGTCGTCCGGGACAAGAAGTTTTATTGCCTCCTCGATACGGCGGGAATCCGGCGGCTGAGCCGGACCCGGGACAAGAGAGAGAAGGCCAGCATCATCCGCGCGAAAAGGGACATCGGCCGGGCCGACGTCCTCTGCCAGGTGCTGGATGCCGGGGAATTTCCCACTCGTCAGGACATGGCCATCGCCCACCTCGCCGCTGCTTCCGGGAAGCCGCTTCTTCTGGCCCTCAATAAGTGGGATCTGATTCCCCGGGGCGAATCGCCCCGTGTCGTCAAGGCAAGCGTCTATCGCGGGATGTCGTTCGTGAGCTATGCGCCGCTTCTTTTTGTATCCGCCTTGACCGGAAAGGGAGTCGTCAAGATCCTGGATCAGGCCGAGGTTGTCTACAAGCGCAGCTCCCGGAGGGTGGAGACTCCGCGCTTGAATGAGTTCCTGACCTGGATCAACACTACCCACCCTCCTCTCACCAGGACGAAGCGGCGGCTGAAGATCAAGTATATGACCCAGAAAGGGATCCGTCCGCCGACCTTCATCCTCTTCACTCATACGCCGGCCGCCCTTCTCCCCGCCTATGAGAAGTTCTTTCTGCAGGCCCTCCGGGAGCGTTTCGATCTCCGGGGGACGCCGCTCCGGTTGATTTTGAGAAGGAGTTGACTTGGCCCTCGTTCTATTATACATTTGACCTTCGAACTGGTTTCGTTGTGATCAATTAAGGAGGCTGCGATGAGACATAACAGAACCCATTTCGTTTTCGCGTTGCTGCTGGTCTTCACCGTCGTCCTGGCTACGACCAGCTGCGAGAAGCTGAACGCCAACAAGCTCCAAGCCAACTATCATTTCTCCAAAGCCAATCAACTCTTCAAGGACGGTAAGTTCCGGAGGGCGATGACCGAGTACGAACTCACCCTCAAGTACAACCCGGAGATGATCCAGGCTTACCGCTTCCTGGGCGAAAGCTACAAGAGTCTCTACAAGATCGGGGTGGATACGCCCGAAAACCAGGAGGTCGCCGCCAAGGCCCTGGAGGCCTTCCAGAAAGCTTACGAAGCCGAACCCACTAACAAGGAGATCATTTTCTCCCTCGGGGATATGTACGACAAGCTGAAGAATTTCGAAGAAGCGGAGAAGCTCTACCTCCGGATTCTGGAACTCGAGCCCGGCAACATGGGCAACTATTACGTCGTCGCCGAGTTCTACAAGAGATACGCCGCCGAGAACGCCGAGTTACGGTCCAAGGCCGAATCGATGTATCTACGGCGGATCGAACTCGACCCCGAAAATCCGCAGGGTTATGCCTATGTGGCCAACTACTTCGAGAACCTGGCCCCCGAACCTGAGGTCTACGACCAGGCCGGCGAATACTGGGATATGCGCATCGCCCTGGACCCCGAAAGCCCTGAGGCCTGGCTGGCCAAGGGCGTCAACCGCTGGTCGCGCTCCTACCGCTTCCAAAATCTCCCCGCTGCGGATCGGCTGAAGACGGCCCAGGAGGCACTCCAGGCACTGCAGAAGGCCAACGAGCTTGACCCGGAATATCCGGAGCCATATAGCTGGTTGAGCGTTCTCTACCAGAGTGTGTTGATCAAGCTCGAGCCCGACAAAGAAGCCCGGTACAAAGCCGAAGCCGACCGCGCCATGGAACGCTGGAACGATATGCGCAAGCGCGCCGCCGAGAGGAAGAAGCTGGAAGACGAGCTCAAGAAGGTCGGATAGGTTCCCTGTCATTCTATTCTTCCGGCTTGATCCGGAGAGTTCTTTCATCCGTCGGCCGATAGATGTTTATCCCGCTCCGGGATGAAAACCCGACGCGCCGTTTTCCCGTCATCACCATTCTGCTCATCGCCCTGAATATCGGGATATTCATCTACCAGGTCTTATCTCCCCAGGGGTTGAGTCATCATGTCGTGCGGATGGGCGTTATCCCTTACGAAATCACCCATTTCCGCAGCCTGGCCGAAGGGATCCGGCTGTCCCCGCCCCTGACCCTCTTCGCCTCCATGTTCATCCACGGGGGGCTTTTTCACTTGCTTGGGAACATGCTCTTCCTCTGGGTCTTCGGGAATAACATCGAGGACCACCTGGGCCCTCTCCGGTTCATTCCGTTCTATCTTGTGTCCGGCCTGGGCGCGACCTTTGTCCAGATCATCTTCAGTCCGAACTCCCGCCTTCCCATGATCGGGGCCAGCGGGGCCATCGCGGGTGTCCTGGGTGCTTATCTCGTTCTTTACCCGGCGGCCCGAGTGCTGACCCTGGTGTTCCTCTTTTTCTTCATCCGCATCGTCGCTATCCCGGCCGCCTATGTCCTCGGCCTCTGGTTCGTGCTTCAGGTTCTGAACGTCGGACTGGGCGGAGGGGTGGCCTGGTTCGCCCACATCGGCGGCTTCCTCGTCGGCTTCGGGCTCATTCGGCTTGCCCCCCGGCGCCGCCGGTTCGTCTAATCCCCTCGATTTTCAGGCACTTGGAGGACTTCCGGGCGGGCCGCCGAGATTGACAATTTCCCCGATATCTTGTATTTTAGAGCATCTCTTGTTTTGGGTTTTGGCTGAATCCTTATCTCTGAGGAAATGAGTGATGAAAACTTTTGTCCCTAAGCAGGATGACGTTGAAAAGCACTGGTGGCTGGTCAACGCCGAAGGGAGAGTTCTGGGACGCCTGGCCACCGAAGTGGCCGTCCTCTTGCGCGGCAAGAACAAACCGGAGTTCGCCGATTTCTGTGATATCGGCGATTTCGTCGTCGTCATCAACGCCGAGAAAATCCGGGTCACCGGCCGGAAATCCGAGGACAAGACCTATTTTTCGCACTCGCAATACCCCGGTGGCTTGAAAAGCGAAAAACTCAAGGACCTTCTCGAGGACAAGCCTGAAGAGGTCATCCGCCGGGCGGTCTGGGGAATGATCCCCAAGAACAAGCTCGGCCGGAAGGTCTTCAAGAAGCTCAAGGTTTACCGCGGGTCCAGTCATCCCCATGAAGCTCAAAAACCCCGGGAATACCAATTTTAGGAGGCGCTCTTGAGTTTGATCCAATACTATGGGACAGGAAAAAGAAAGACATCCGTGGCCAGGGTCTTCCTGCGCACCGGGAAGGGGGATGTCACCCTCTTCGTCAACAAAAGGCCCCGTCCGTTCACCGAATATTTTCATCTCGATTCGCATAAATACACCATCCGTCAGCCGCTCCTGCTGACCGATACCGAGAGCAAGTTCGATATTTTCATGCGGGTCAACGGGGGAGGCCTGAGGGGCCAGGCCGAAGCCATCCGGCTGGGCATTGCCCGGGCGCTGGTGGAGTTCAACCGTGAGCTCAAACCGACCCTGAAGGACGCCGGCTTCCTGACCCGTGATTCCCGGATCAAAGAAAGAAAGAAGTACGGACTGCTGGCCGCGCGAAAGGCGCCGCAGTATCATAAACGGTAAGGGAGGAATCGAAGTTGGTATCCGTGACGATGAAAGAGCTCTTAGAGGCCGGGGTCCATTTCGGCCATCAAACCAAGCGCTGGAATCCCAAGATGAAGGAATATATCTTCGGTCAGCGCAACGGGATTTATATCATCGACCTGCAGAAGACGATCAAGATCTTCAAAGAGGCGCTCCAGTTCATCCGGGAGGTGTCCGAGAGCGACAAGGCCATCCTCTTCGTCGGGACGAAGAAGCAGGCCCAGGACATCATCCGCGACACGGCCAACCGGTGCGAGTGCAGCTACGTCAACCAGCGCTGGCTGGGGGGGCTGCTGACGAACTTCGCGGTCGTCCGGGGCAGCGCGGAGAAACTGGTCGAGCTCGACGAGATGAAAGAAGACGGCCGCTGGGAGCTTCTCTCCAAGAAGGAGCAGTCCAAGATGGAAAAGCTCCACCGCAAGCTGTCCAAGACACTGGGGGGAATCAAAAAAATGGTCGGCCTCCCCGGCTCCCTGTTCGTGATCGACTCGGCCAAGGAGGATATCGCCATCACGGAAGCCCAAAAGCTGGGCATCCCGATTGTCGCCATCGTTGATACCAACGGCAATCCCGAGAACATTGATTATCCCATCCCCGGCAATGACGACGCCGTCCGGGCCATCGATCTGTTCACCTCCAAGGTGGCCGAGGCGGTGATCGAGGGGAAAAAGAGCCGGTTGGAGAAGGAAATGGAGGCGGCCAAGGCGTCCGAAGCGGAAGTCCGGGAAGGCAAAGCCGTGCCCCCCGGAAGAGGAGAAGCCTGAGATTGACCGGAGCTGAGCCCCGGAGCCCGGCAAGGAGAGAATGATGGAAATCACCGCGGACATGGTCAAGGAGCTCCGGCAGAGGACCGGGATCGGAGTCATGGAATGCAAGGACGCTCTGGCCGAGTGCCAGGGCGATATCGAAAAGGCCATCGCCGTCCTCCGCAAGAAAGGAGCCGCCCGCGCTCAGGAACGGATGGACCGGGATGCCTCCCAGGGAATCGTCAATTCCTATATCCACATGGAAGGAAAGCTCGGGGTTTTGGTCGAGGTCAATTGCGAATCGGACTTTGTCGCCCGGAACCAGGAATTCAAGGAATTGGCCAAGAACATCGCCATGCAGGTCGCGGCCGCCAATCCGCGCTTCATCTCCTCGGCCGACATTCCGGAGGCGGAGTTGGAACAGGAGAAAGAGATCATCCGCGGGCAGCTCCAGGACATGAAAAAACCGCCTCAGATCATCGAGAAAATCGTCGAGGGCAAGCTCAAGAAGTTCTTCGAAGAGGTCTGCCTCTTGAACCAGCCATACATCAAAGATGACAAGATGACGGTCCAGGAGCTGATCGCCTCGACCATCGCCAAGTTCGGAGAGAATATCAAGGTGCGGCGCTTCGCCCGTTTTGAACTGGGCAAGAACTGATAGGCCGATGGCTCGCCACAAGCCGGTTTACACGCGTGTTCTCCTCAAGCTCTCGGGAGAATCGCTGCTGGGCAAGCATTCCTACGGGATCGACCTCGACAGGGCCCTGGCCATCGCCCAGGAGATCAAGGAGGTCCGTGACCTGGGGGTTCAGGTGGCCATCATGATCGGCGGGGGGAACATCTTCCGGGGCATCCGCGGCACCGAAGTGGGCATGGACCGGGCGGCCGCGGACCAGATGGGACTCCTCGCCACGGTCATCAACGGCATCGCCCTCCAGGAGGCGCTGGAGAAGGTGGGCATCGTCTGCCGCCACGTCTCGGCCATGGAGATCAAAGCCCTGGCCGAGCCCTTCATCCGTCGCCGGGTCATCCGGCACCTGGAAAAGGACCGGGTCGTCGTCTTCAGCGCCGGGATCGGCAGTCCCTATTTCACCACCGACACCGCGGCGGCCCTCCGGGCGCTGGAAATCAAAGCCGAGGTGATCATGAAGGCCACCAAGGTGGACGGAGTTTACAGCGCCGATCCGATGCTCGACAAAAGCGCAAAAAAATTCGCTTCCATCCGCTACCTCCAGGTCATCAAGAAGGGTCTCAAAGTCATGGACTCGACGGCCATATCTTTGTGCAAAGACAATCATGTGCCCATTGTGGTCTTCAATCTCAACAAGCGCGGCAACATCAGGAAAGCCGTGCTGGGTGAAAAAATCGGGACTCTGGTCCATTAAAGGAGAGGACGCATGTTCAAGGACGCCCTGCGCGCTCTTGAAGCCAAGATGAAGGTTTCGGCCGAGCACTTCCGCAAGGACCTCAGCAAGCTGCGGACCGGCCGGGCCAACCTGAGTCTTTTCGAAGATATCAAGGTCGAATACTACGGAACGCTGACCCCGGTCAATCAGCTGGCCAGCCTGGGCGTCCCGGACCCGACCCTGATCAGCATCCAGCCGTGGGACCCCTCGCTTCTGGAGACGATCGACAAGGCCATCCGTGCGGCCGACCTGGGGCTCAATCCCATCAACGACGGAAAGACGCTCAAAGTCCCGATTCCGCCGCTCGACGACGAGAGACGCCAGGAGATGGCCAAGAAGATCAGGAAGATGCTCGAAGACGAGAAGACGGCCCTCCGGAACATGCGCCGGGAGACCAAGGAAGCGATCGAGCAGTTCGAGAAGGACAAGAAGATTACCGAGGACGACAAGTTCAACGGCCTGGAGCAACTCCAGAAGGTCATTGAAGACTATACCAAGAAGATCGAAGAGACCGCCGCCGCCAAGGAAAAAGAGATCCTCGAGCGCTGACCCTTCGTTCTTCTGCCTTGATCGTTCTTAAGCCCGTGCCGCCGAAATAGAGGCAGCGCCGGCCGATGATCACGGTCTCGGGGTCCCGGAGCGCTCTCCATGACGAAGCCGCCGGCGAGGGGGGGGCGAGTAGCCGATAGGGAGTTCCTCGTCGGCGAAGAGGCGCCCCAGGGACCGATTCAGGACGATGAAAGCCGACGGAGAACTGGCCAGGAACTCCCGTCGGCCCGTCAAGACTTCTCCTGGAAGACGAAGGTGTGATCGACCAGGCAGGGGTAGTTGCTCGAGGTCATCTGGACCTCCTGGGGATTCTTCTGGCCGATGCAGAGGCGGTAGGTCTTGCCGGCCTCGAACGTCAGGCCCTTTTTCGGCGTCATCGTCACGGCATACACCGGGACGGTGACCCGGAGCGTGCGGAACCAGCCCTCGGCCACCGGGGTATTGCCGTCGAGGACGAGGTGGTAGAGCCTTTCAAAGCGAGTGAAATCGACCCGGATCTCGAATTCGATCTCCATCGGCGACGCCCGGAGGATGGTGATGAATCCCTCGGGGACGTTCTGCCCGTGGTAGTAATTGAGCTCGGGATTGGCCTTGTAGGTCGAGCACGCGGCGAAAAGGACGAGGACGACGATGAAAACGACGGATCTTGTTGACCTCACAGTTCGGTACCTCCTTGAGGATGATTTAAGGGATAGCGACGGGCCGCCCGGTCCGGATGGACTCGAAGCAGGCGTCGATCACGCGCATGTTGCCGAGGGCGTCGCCGGCGGGATAGCGGAGCGGCGTCCGCTCGAGCACGGCGTCGCCGAAGTGTTCGGCCATCAGCCGGAACATGTCGGCCTTCGGGATGTATACTTCTTCCTTCGTGTCGTCCCGGACGATCTCGAGGGCGACATCGAGTTCCTTGGCCGAAAAGGCCCGGTCGAGGCGGAGCGTCCCCTCCGTGCCGACGACGAGAAGTCGGCTCTGGAAGTGGGCCTCGAAGCTCGCGTCGCATTGGGCGAAGCGGCCGCCGGGGAACTCGAGAAGGGCGGCCGTGGTCATGTCCACACCCGTCGCGGGATCGGGGCGGGCCGCGGCGAAGGCCGAGACGGGCTCGGCGCCGAAGACGAGGCGCGCCGCGCTCAGGGCGTAACAACCGACGTCGTAGAGGGCCCCGCCGCCCCTGGCCGGGGACCAGCGAAAGTTTTCACCGTCGCGCTCGAAGCGGAACGTGAAGGAGGAGTGGACGGAACGGACCTCGCCGATCCTTCCCTCGCGGATGAGTTCGAGGCTCCTGTCGATCTGCGGGTGGAACTTGTACATGAAGGCTTCCATCAACAGGACGCCGTGCGTCTCGGCCGCCTGGATCATGGCCCCGACCTCCGGGGCGTTCATGGCCATGGGCTTCTCGCAGAGGACGTGCTTACCGGCCCGCATGGCCCGGATAGACCACTCGGCGTGGAGGTCGTTCGGGAGGGGGTTGTAGATCGCGGCGACGGCCGGGTCCTCGACGACCTCCCGGTAAGTCCGGTGGGCCCGCCAGAAACCGAACCGGTCCGCCCAGGCTTTGGCCCGGGATCCGTCCCTGGCAGCGATCGCGGCCAGGACGCCGTTGCGCGACTCGAGGACGGCCGGGATGAAAGCCTTCTCGGCAATCCCCGCGCACCCCAGGATGCCCCAGGCGACCTTGTGGTCCATGGCCTCCTCCGCCGAGGTTAGATCTTCTTCAGCTTCTTGACGAAGGCCGGGTCGACGCCGCAGCCGAGGCTTGGTTTTTCGGGTCCGCTGGCTGCGGCCGCATTTTTGCCTCTCTTATTACCACCAACCATCGTTAGGAAGTATAAATCATGACAAAAAAAGATGTCAAGAACAGCTGGGGCGTGCGGGTGATGTCGGCAAAGCCGCTTCTGTCGCCAAGGGAGCCGAAAATCAGCCGGACTTCTCCTCCCGGTTAAAGACTGGGTCATGAAAGATATTCAGCCGAGTTCTCGCTGGCCATCAAGAGTTCCTGGTAGCCACTCGCCCCACTCCTCAAGCCTCTTAGCATGGAAAGAGGGGCAGAAGCCGCGAGTGCGGTCGGCCGCAGGTAGCCGTACTTCGGTTGATATGCCCCGCTGCTTGCCGCGGGGAACTGATTGTCTGGGGGGATCCAAAGGGGTATGCCACATTGGTCGAAGGGCGTGGGTTCGTGCCCCGCTCGAGAAGGGGATGCAGGGAGTCTAAGCGACTTTCGGGCGACCGCTGGAAGAGGGAACACGAAGCGGTTTCCCCCTCCAAGTTGATTTGCTGTAGTTTTTAAGTCAAACCATGAAATTTGGATGGCAGAAAATCCGTGACTCGAGAGATTCTTCTCCTTTTTAGAAATGTGTTGGGCTGAAATTCTCCAGAATAGCTATTCAATCTGATTTAGTGCTATTTTGAATAATCAATCACAACGGTTCTTTTTTCATTTTTTAGAATTGGCTCGTTATCGACAAGGATGAGCTCAAAAAGCTCAGCATTAAGATCAGTTAGGTCACTTTCGCTTGCTTCAGCATATACATCTCCCTTTACATTATAACCCATGCTAAACAGACCGCTTTTAATCTCAAGTACAGCATTAGTAAGATACACGCCATTTCCTTTTTCAATTGCTTCATCGACAGCGTTTTCAATATTAGGCTGTCCAAAGGGAATTCCGAATAAAACGAAAACCGAGTCTTTTCCCTCGAAACGTCCAACCATCTTGTACTTAAGCGTCGCATTATAATTTTTGGTCGAGATGATTGTGAAATCGCCAAGTCGATATGAACAGGAAGTTAGGCTAAAAGCTAATGCAACAATGAAGATAAAACAGACTAAATACTTTTGGGTTTTGCTCACGTCAGGCCTCCTTTTTTAGGGTACAGTTAACACAATAATATAGTATTGTCAACGATTATTTTAACGTCTGTAATTTAAAGATTAAAAGTAGACCAAAGGTGGTTACTGTCGTTAAAGACTTCTTTTTGAAAAGGAGGTTCGAATCGTGGCCAAACAACTCCACACGTCTTTTCGTGACAAGCAGCTCAAAGCTTTGCTTCAAAATCACATCAACAAAGAAGTCGAGCTTCGATATGTCTTGGATATTTTGAAGATTGGGAGAAGCCGGTTCTTCTGCTTGCTTAAAGAGTACCGCAGTAATCCCTCCCAGTTCTCCATTGCCTAAAAAGAAAAACGGTTACACACAAGATCAGCCCGGAGATCGAAAAGAATATCCTTCATCAGTGGCAGTGCGAGAAGAGAGGAATTGAAAATGCGGATATTCCGATCCGCTCCAATAATTCCAGCGATATCCGGGATCTGCTTTGGCCGAAGTACCAGCAGAAAGTATCTGCACCGACAATCATCAAAAGAGCCAAAGAACACGAAATATAAGATAACATGATGATGTGATGCACCTCCTCGGTGAGTTTGATAGACTCCCCGAGGAGAATCTTGATTTTAGGAGGTACG
>JBAUIH010000401.1:0-1717 GCA_049682755.1 Candidatus Aminicenantales bacterium
GGAGAGGAAGGCGCACGCGGGAGAGAGCGTCGAGGCGGGAAGGGCCTACGTGGAGGCCTACGTTCCGTACCTGCACTTCGTGGAGCGTCTCTACGAAGACGCGACGACGCCGGTCGCGCACGGCGCGGGAGAAGGGACGCACGCGCAAAACGAAGGCCCGGCCCCGGCGGCCCAGACGACGGAGCACAAACACTAGGATACCGGTGCACGGGGGATGGAGAATCGCCTCCATCCTCCGTGCTTTTCATCACAGCAGTGGGCCCGTACAAGCGGTCTACGTGAACGCAATTCCTCGACACGCCACTGGGAGGTGCCTATGCCGCGACGCATCCTGTGGGTTATCATTGCATTATCCTTCTTTTTGTTCCTTGTAGCCGGCGCCTATGCGAAGGAGTGCGCCGACTGCCACAACAAGATCACGCCTGGAATCGTAAGCGACTGGAAGATCAGCAAGCATAACAAGAACGGGGTCGGCTGCGCCGACTGCCACGGGAACAGGCATTCCGCCGCCGACGACGTGAAAAACGCGGCGATCCCGACCCCGGCGGTCTGCGGGTACTGCCACGCGGTGAGGGTCGAGCAGTACAAGGCCGGCAAGCACGCGGCGGCCTGGGCCGCGATGAAGGCGATGCCTACCATCCATTTCCAGCCGATGATGCTCACCGAAGGGATGAAGGGATGCGGCGGCTGCCACAAACTCGGGCTGAAGACCGACGCGGAGATCAAGGAGCTCAAGGAGAAATCCGGCGGCTTCGGCGTCGCCTCCTGCGATGCCTGCCACACCCGGCACACGTTTTCCATCAAGGAAGCCCGCCAGCCCCAGGCCTGCCAGACCTGCCACATGGGCTTCGATCACCCCCAGTGGGAGATGTATTCCTCCTCCAAGCACGGCGTGCGGTTTCTTCTGAAGCAGAACGGAATCCTGCCTGAGGAGACTGCTGCCCCGACATGCCAGACCTGCCACATGCAGGACGGCAACCACACCGTCGGCACCGCTTGGGGGTTCTTGGCGGTCCGACTCCCGATGCCCGACGACAACCAGTGGTCCGCCGACAGGGCGACGATTCTCCAGGGGCTGGGCGTCCTCGATCCTGCGGGCAAGCCCACGGGCCGGCTCGACGTCGTGAAAGCGGCCAATGTCGCACGGCTCACCCAGGAGGACTGGCAGAAGGAGCGCGACAAGATGGTCAAGACGTGCAACGGATGCCACTCCGTAAACTTCGCGAAGGGAGAGCTGGAAAAAGGGGATCGTATGATCAGAGAGGCGGACCGGCTGATGGCCGAGGCGATCCGCACCGTCGCCTCCCTCTACAAGGACGGCCTCCTGCCGAAGCCTTCAGGCTATGCGTATCCGTTCCCGGACTTGTTGACGTTTCACGACGCGCCGACCGTCATCGAACAGAAGCTCTTCGTGATGTTCTTAGAGCACCGTATGCGGGCGTTCCAGGGGTCGTTCCATGCGAACCCCGATTACGCAGTCTGGTATGGATGGAGCGAGATGCAGCGGGACCTGACCGAGATACGAGAGAAGGCCGGTGAGCTTCGCGAGCGGAACGGAAAGGCGATAAGATAGGGATCGGCCGAAGTAGACAGTACCCATTTCGGCTTACGGAGGAGCGATATGCGCTACCTGATCCTGGGAAGCGGCCCGGCAGGGATCGCGGCCGCGAAGGCGGTACGCAAGGCGGAACGGGACGCCGAAATTGTAATTGCGACA
>JBAUIH010000402.1:0-8204 GCA_049682755.1 Candidatus Aminicenantales bacterium
GGTACGCCCAGCTCGATGTCCCCGTCGGAATCGCCGCATCCCCGGCCGGCCGGGTGGAGAAACTCGTCGGCGAGATGGAACGGGCCAAGGACTGGAGGCGAAAGAACCGGATCGCCGACGCCCTGGCGGAGATAGGAGAGCCGGCGACCGGTTCGTTAATCAAGCTGCTGGATAACCCGGACCCGGAGACGCGCCAGGAGGCCGCCCTGGCGCTCGGGTTGGCCGGCGGGAAACGGGCCGTCGCCCCGCTCCTCGGGAGGCTGGCGGACGAGAACATGGATGTCCGTTTCAAAGCCGTCGAGGCCCTCGGGAGGCTGCGGGCGCAGGAGGCCGTCGATCCTCTCATCGCCCTCCTCGAGAGCCGGACCAAGGACCTCTCCCGGCTGGCAGCCTTGGCCCTGGGTCGGATCGGCGCGGAAGCCGCAGTCGAACCCCTCATCGGGTTCCTGGACAGCCCGAATTGGTGGGACCGGGCGGCGGCCGTCGACGCGCTGGGAGAGATCGGCTCGGAGTCCGCTTTGGACGCCTTGCTGGCGAGATTCGAAGGTGAGGAAGTCCACGTCCGGCGGTCGATCGTCGTGGCCCTGCTCAAGATCGGTTCCGAGCGGGCGTTGGGGACGCTTGAAGCGGCGCTCGACGACGAAGACAAGGAGGTCCGCCTCTTCGCCGCCGAAGCCCTGAAGAGCCTCCGCGCCGGCGTCCTCGACCCGGGCCGTTTACTCCAACATCTATGACCTGAAACGGGAGCTCGTCCACGTCTACAACAGATCCGGGGGACGCCATACGCAATTCACTTAATTCAGCGCCATATTCCTTCCTATCAGGGGATATTGGTTGGCTTCCACAGATTTAGTGCATTATGGATGGCGTCCCCCGAATTGCTCCAAAAAAAGCTTGGAATTTTGCTAAATCCGAACGCTTTATCAGCCGAAGATCAGATACTGACCCTCCTGCATGATTTTCTCTGAGCTTCCGTCCTCATATTCGAGGACCACGGATTCGACCTGAATTCGAGGCTGGGTGGCCGGGATGTAGATCCGGTCAAGATGAATCACTTCCCGGGGGGAGGAGAAGTCCGCCGGGCCGACGATTCCGCCGAAGTGATCGCTCCTGCCGAAAGCGATGTGGAGGCCGAGTTTTTCATCCAGGAGGATCTCTCCGCTCGGCCGCACGCCGAAATCGGCCAGCACCCCGAAGCCGAGCTCGGCCATGTTGCCGTAGGCCGGTTCCCGCCTGAGATGATCGGCCTCTGATCGGGCTTGCGGACCGTCTCCCTCGGCGGCCACGGCCTTGTTTTCTTTGATCTGGAAGATGACGAGTTCCTTTTTCACTTCCACGGGCAGCGTGCCTTCTGTCCGGCTCGGCACAGACTTTTCCCCTTCGTAGGGGACGATGTAGGTTTCGCCGCTGGGCAGGTTGCCGGCCGTGCCCCGGTCGGGAAAGCGGCCGCTGCTGGTGTGGGCTTTCCGCCAGCGAAGGTCGAAAAAGACGCGGAATTCCTGCCGGCCGTCTGCGACCAGACGGATTTCCGCCGCTCCCGCACGATCCAGTCTTTTCTTGAGCAACAAAACTCTCCGGCTGACCTCGCCATAATCGATCCGCAGCGCCGGAATCATGGCTGGGGTAAACCCGGGCATGGTGGCGGCCCTGAAGCCGAACGTCTTGGCGGCGTTCTTGAGGGGAGCCGTCGTCGAATACTCCGTCGGCGCAAGCAAGAGCTGGGTTTCTTTGAATATGTCTTCGAAAAGAACCGGTTTTCCGGAAATGTCCAGATCGTCGGCGGCCGAAGGAAGGCGGGTTTTGATGAGCGTCGCCCGCTCCGGCAGGTCGGCGTTGTTCGAGCCCGTATCGGGGTAGGCGATGAGTTTGACGGTGTCGATGGGGATTTCGGCCGAGCGCTTCTTGAGGGCTCGAAACCATGCTTCAGCCAGCTTCCGTCTCTCTTTCCAGGCGGCGTTGTCGTTTTCCGGGCGGCGCGGGATATCGACAAGAATGGCCAAGCTGCGGTCATCGGGAAAAAGAGGAAAGACAGAGCGCACCAAACTGACGAGTTCGGCGGCTTTAAGCTTGAGCATTGTTCCTCCTCTCCCCCAAGATTACGGTTTTTCTGAGCGAATGTAAACGCGGTAGGTTCCTCGCGTTTCCATACGAATTCAATATTCTTGGGCACACTTTGGGCACGGTCGTGTTTGTCCAGATGCGGACACCGACTGTTCGAAAGGGGACGCTTTCCGAATTGAAGGGGCGGATGACAGGGAGCGATAGGCTCTCTCTATTGGCATGAAAATTGCAGGCATAGAGAGTGAAAGTATATTCGCGAATGAGGTATCGATGATATCGAGAACGCTGATGGCCGCTTCGACGCGGCCGATCATACTGGCCATTCTTTCGCGGGGCGAAGACTACGGTTACAGCCTCATCCAGAAAGTGAAAGGGTTTTCAGGAGGAAATATCGACTGGACGGAGGGCATGATCTACCCGGTCCTCCAGAGGATGGAGGTCGACGGGCTGATCTCCTCCCACTGGAAGATGTCGGCGGACAAACGGCCCCGGCGGTATTTCCGGCTCACGGAGCGCGGTCGGACGGAGCTGGCGTCCGAATTGGCGGGATGGGGAAATGTCTGGAAGGCGCTGAATCACTTCGCCAAGCCGCTTCGGGCTGAGGAGTGACCGAACGGAGAAAAATCATGTTTGATCTTGAACGATCCGTACGCGATTGGAAGAGAAGCCTGCGAAGGCAGGAAACGTTCGAGGACGGGATGATCGCCGACCTCGAGATCCACCTCCGGGATGTCATCGACGCGTTGAAACTCGAGGGGATGTCGGAGGAGGAGGCCTTTCGCCAGGCCGCGGTACGCTTGGGAGGTGCCGAGAACCTCGCTTCCGAATACCGCAAGGTCCGGGAGTACAGGCTCGACCGGCGGTCGCCGTGGCGACCGGCGCGCTTCATGCCGGCCCTGCTGGGGAATTACCTCAAAGTCGCCTTCCGCAAGATCCGGCGTCAGAAAGGCTATTCCTTCATCAACATCGCCGGTTTGACCGTCGGTATGACCTGCGTGGTTTTGCTGTTTTTATGGGTCCAGGACGAGCTGAGCTTTGATAAATTCCATGAGAAGATCGACGACATCTACATCGTCTCGGCCCACATCAAAAAAGAAAAAGATCAACTGCAGATGCCCTCGGTTCCCGGCGTGGGGCCGCTCTTGGAAGAGCTCTTCCCGGAAGTGGAAGGATCGGCCCGGTTTCTTGCAGGGAACGTGCCTTTTACTATCAGCTACAAGGATAGAACGTTCTCGGAGCGAGGGGTCTTCCCCGGAGATCCGGAAGTCCTGGAGATGTTCACATTCCCTTTGATCGAAGGGGACCCGAAAACCGCGCTTAAAGATCCCGACTCTCTTGTTCTTTCGGAGCGGGTGGCACTAAAATATTTCGGGAACGAAGATCCTATCGGTAAAGTCATAACTGTCGACAACCTGTTTCCCATGAAGGTAACGGGGGTCATGAAGGACGTCCCCGGGAATTCCACATTCCGCTTTGACATCCTGATGCCGCTGGAATTCTACGCCAGGAATATTCACAAAGAAGTCGACCTGAAGGGATTCACCAATCAAAATTTCTTTGTTTTCGTCCAGCTCCGGAAGGGAAGCTCCTTTGACGACCTCAACCGGAAAATCAAGGAATTCGTCGTGGCCTCATACGGGAACGACGAATATGTGCCGGTCCTGCGGCCTTTTTCCAGGTTCCATCTTTACAGACTGGGTGATGGAGGAGGAAGAATTGAACATATCCGCTTGATCGGCTTCCTGGGCGCCTTTATCCTTCTCATTGCCTGCATCAACTTCATGAACCTGACCACGGCCCGGTCCGGAAATCGCTCCAAGGAAATCGGGATGCGCAAGGTCGTCGGGGCCATCCGGAAGGATATCATCAAACAGTTTTATTTAGAGACTTTCCTGTTTGTCCTGAGCTCGATGGCCCTGACCGTTCTCCTGGCCAAGCTCTGCCTGCCCGTCTTCAACGTCCTTTTCCAGAAAGATCTGACGCTCGATTTCCTTCGGAATCCGTCTCTCTTGGGATTCTTAACCGGAATCTCGCTGATAACCGCGCTGACAGCGGGGAGCTACCCGGCTTTGTTCATGTCCTCTTTCAAACCGCTTCGAATGATCAAGACGTTTGCCGGATCATCATTGGAGAGAGCCGGTTTTCGCAAAGTTTTGGTCGTCGTCCAATTCAGCCTGGCCATCGGGCTTATCGCGGGTGCTGCGGGCATCTATAGACAACTCCATTATGTTCAGACGATGGACTTGGGCTACAACATGGAGAATCTCGTGTTCTTCTCGAGCGGAGGGAAACTGCTGGAGGGGTACGAAACGGCAAAAAATGAGTTCCTGCAAATCCCGGGAGTCAAAAAGGTTTCCGCCAGTTCCGCTTATCCCACGGGCGGACGGTCGAACGATAGAAGCTGGCAGTGGGAGGGGAAAGATCCGGAGCTCGAACCTCTCATTACAGACATGAGCATCGACTCCGATTTTCTGGAAGCCTTTGAGATCCCCCTTGTCGAGGGCCGCTTCTTCCGCAAAGAACACGATCATTCCGGCAATGCCGGGGAGATACTGGTCAATGAAAAAATGGCGGGAGTTCTGGGCCGGCAGGATCCGGTCGGGATGCGGCTGTCTTGGCCTTATAGCGGTCGAAATTACACGGTGATCGGCGTCATCAAAGACTACCTCCCCAACCCAAGCTGGCGGGGGGATGAGCCGGTCATCCTGCACCAGACGCCGGAATCCTACAGATACATTTTCTTGAAGCTCGATCCGGAGAATATCCCCCGGACCCTGGCTCAAGTCAAAAGCGTCTTCGAGCGGTTGAATCCCGGCTTTCCTTTTGAGTATCAATTCCTGGATGCCGATTACGAAATTCAATTCGAATCCGTCCGCAGAACGCGCTCTCTGTTTGCCTACCTCGCCGGGTTTGCGATCTTCATCTCCTGCCTGGGACTCTTTGGACTGGCCTCGTTCAACGCGGAGCAGAAGACCAAAGAGATCGGTATCCGCAAGGTGCTCGGATCTTCTGTCTCCGGGATTGTGATGCACCTTTCAAAGAATCTGATCCGGCTTGTTCTTCTGGCAAATATTATTGCTTGGCCCGTGGCCTGGTATCTCCTGCAGCGGTGGCTTCGGGGTTTTCTGTATCGCACCCAGATTCGCCTGGACATTTTCGTCGCCGCCGGAGCCCTGACCGTTTTCATTGCTCTGATGACCGTAAGCTACCAATCCATTAAGGCCGCCACCGCCAAGCCCGTAGATTCACTCCGATATGAATGAGAGATCCGAGACTCTCTTTTTTCTTATAGTAATCTAACCGCCTGCCCGCTTACGCCAAACAAGGCGAATTTTTCAGAGACGAATGCCGAAGTCGCCTTCAAATACCAAGCTTCAGGCGCCTTTATGATCTTCTTGAAACTATGATTCCCCCCTTTTCCAGCTGTCCAGATTTTTAGGGGAAGATCAGTCGATGATCCTGTGAGAAAAGGAGCTATTGAGACTCCCTCCGTCCCCCGGCGCCGATCGCCCGGATGACCAGGAACGCACCGATCGCCAGCAATCCGATGAGACCGAGCCAATAGGACGGCTGATCGAAAACCTGGAGAAACTCGATCTCGGCGAAGGCCAGCCCCATGAACATCCCGGCCGGGATCAGAATCCACTCGGTCCGGCGCTCGAAGATGCCCTTGGCCACGACCGCCATAAGGCTGGCGTGGGGGGCGGGGATTTTCTCGCCGCCGACCCCGGCGTTGGTCTTATTGGTCTTTTCTTGGTTCAATCCAATCCGGCCACCCTCCAGTCGATGTACGCGCCGGAATTCGCGGCCCATTCGGCCGGGTATATTGTAACGATCAAGTTGAGCGTGAAACGAATGGCTTGGAGGAGTCGGCTTCTCGCTCGGCTTAATAATTTGACCTGAAAAACCTATCTAAGAGAATATCCTCAACGTTCCGTCGCGAATCCAGCACGGACAAAACATGGACGCTCTTTTCCGCTACTCTGTAGATGATTCTCCAGGGGGATATGATGAGCTCGCGATACTGAATGATGCCATGCTCTTTCAGTTCAGGAACAATGCGGCCTCTTTCAGGATAACTGTTGAGGCTTGACGCCCGTTTTCTAATTTCCTTGAATTTTTCATAGGCCAGGGAGGGACTCTCCATGAAAACATAATCGATAATGCTTATGAGATCTTTCTCTGCCGTCTCAGCCCAGATGACCTCACATGCTTTTTTCATTTCATTTTTGCTTTCAACTTGTTCTCAATATGAACGAAAACTTCGTCTTGAGATTTGGACTTTCCTTTCTTGATGTCTTCTTCGCCCCGGGAGATCAACTTCAATATGCCAATGGCATTTCTCGTATCCTCATAGCTCTTGGGGTCCTGTAATACGGCTTTGGGTTCTCCATTCTGGGTGATGACGACGGGGCGATGAGTGGCGTTTATTTGCTTGATCAAATCAGCCGCTCTCGATTTGAGATAGGTGACGGATTTTATGTCTTCTGAAATTTTCACTTCAGCACCTCCGGTCTTTATATGGTATCATATTCAGACCGGCTGTCAAGTGAAGCCAGGGGGGTTTTGATGAACTTCCGCCTGCTGATTTCGGAATCATTCCGGCTTTTTGGCTTCATGCGGCGTGAAGAAGTCTATGCTGACCCCGTGAGAAGGTGGACGCCTCCGAGAGTTAGAGTTTATACTCGCCTAAAGATGTGGCAGGATGAAGCTGCGGGAGTGGACACCTGAGGAGAAGATGGCCATCGTGTTGGAGCGGATCGGCCTGCGCTCTTCCTCCATAATCAGGTAAAGCAGAGCGACGGACCGTTGAATCCCGAATGGCGCCAGGAAAGAAAAAGGGACTATTGAGACTCCCTCCGTCCGGCGGCGCCGATCGCCCGGATGACCAGGAACGCACCGATCGCCAGCAATCCGATGAGACCGAGCCAATAGGACGGTTGATCGAAGGCCTTGAAGAACTCGATCTCGGCGAAGGCCAGGGTAGCGAATAGAATCCCGACGAGCGCCTCCCCGGCGATGAGCCCTGAGGCCAGAAGCGTGCCGGTATTGATCACCCTCTCCTTGACCTCGCTTTCGATTTTCTTTGTCTCAACTCTTCTCTCGAGGAATCCCTTGAAAAGGCCTCCGACGAAGATGGCGAAGGATGTCTCGATCGGCAGGTACATGCCGACGGCGATGAGCATCGGGCTTCGCACCTGCATCAGGATGAAGGCCAGCCCCATGAATAGCCCGGTCAAAATGAGAATCCACTCGGTCCGGCGCTCGAAGATGCCCTTGGCCACGACTGCCATCAGGCTGGCCTGGGGGGCGGGGATTTTCTCGCCGCCGAACCCGGCGTTGGTCTTGAGAATTTCGTTCTGCCATTCCGGCATCATCGCCTTGATTTCGTCGAGGCCGTAGGTTCCGGCGGGAATCTTTTCATGGATCCCGTCGTAAACGACCTCGGTGATTCCGGTCGTTTCGAGCTCGCCGATCTTCGCTGTGACCGTCTGCTTGATATTTCCGAGGTGGAGGACCGAAAGCACGAAGAACATCACCAGGCTGGCGGCGGTGACGCCGAAGACGTCCCCGAGCTGCATCCGCCAGGGCGTGCCGCCCAGGATGTGACCGGCCTTGAGGTCCTGCATCATCTCGCCGGCCACCGAGACCGACACACAGGTGAAGGCCGCCACGATGAGCACAGCGGACATGCCGCTCGGTCCCTTGAGGCCCATCAGGACCATGATGAAGGCCACGATGATCAGCACCGAGACCGTCAGGCCGCTCGTCGGGTTGCTGCTGACGCCGATGATGCCGACCAGGTATCCGGACACGGCGGCGAAGACGAACCCCAGGACGACCATCAGGACGACCGCGACCACTGACGCCGGAGGGCTTTGGGCGAAGCGGTTGAAGACGATGAAGACCAGGACGGCGATGAGGATCACGGCCGCAAGGGTATATTTGATATGCAGATCGCGGTCCGTCCGCGGAAGAGCGGATTCCCCGGCGCCGTGGCCGCGCGTCAGTGTGGAGAGAGAACGGGCGATACCCTGGCCCAGGCTTTTTCTCATCTTGAACAGGGTGTAAAAAGCCCCCACGAGCATGCCGCCGATGGCCATGTACCGGACATAGTCTCTCCATACCCGGGAGATCTCTGC
>JBAUIH010000403.1:0-3969 GCA_049682755.1 Candidatus Aminicenantales bacterium
ACGGGGTCTCTAGGGCGGCATCCTGTGCCCCTTTTTAAAATCATGCATTTAGAGATGAATTTCGGGCTTGGGAATGATTTTACAATGGGGCGGGCTTGTGATAGAAGCCAACTGAAAAGCAAATAGATTTGTATCCGGGGCAATTGTCCTGGGAGGAGGTCGGCATGGCCAAGATAACATCCGAGCTCAGCCGCCGCGAATTCCTGGCGTCTTCCGCCGTGGCCCTGGGCGCGGCCAGTTTGTCACTAACGGGTTCTGGGGCGATTTTCGGACAAGAAACGCCGTCCAAAAGGCAGAAGGTCGCCTTGGTCGGCACGGGGGTCCGGGGAAGCTCGCTCTGGGGCAGGGATTTGATCAAGAACTATGCCGATGTCCTGGAGATGGTGGGGCTCTGCGATATCAACCCCATCCGCCTTGAGTACGCCAAAAACTACATGGGCGCGACCTGCCCTACCTTCACCGATTTCGGCCGAATGATCCAGGTAACACGGCCCGACGCCGTCATCGTCACCACCATGGACAGTTTCCACGCGAAATACATCTGTCTGGCCATGGAGAGCGGCTGCCGGCCGATCACCGAAAAGCCGATGTGCACGGACGAGAAGATGGTTCAGGAGATCCTCGACACCGAGCGCCGGACAGGACAGAAGCTGACCGTGACCTTTAATTATCGCTACGGCCCGGACGCCATGAAGATCAAGGAGATTCTGATGGGCGGGGAGATCGGGGAGGTCACCTCGGTCGATTTCAACTGGTACCTGGACGTCGACCACGGCGCCTCTTACTTCCGGCGCTGGCACGCCTTCAAGCAGTTCTCGGGGTCTCTTCTTGTCCATAAGGCCTCGCATCATTTCGACCTTATGAATTGGTGGCTGGAAGCCGAGCCCGTCGAGGTCAACGCTTACGGCGAGTTGCGAAAATACGGCTTTAACGGCTCTTTCCGCGGCGATCGGTGCATGAACTGCCTCCATAAATCCTCCTGCGAGTTCTTCTGGGATATCACCAAAGACGCGCATTCTATGAACCTCTATGTCAAGGCCGAGCCGGCCGACGGGTATGTCCGCGATTCCTGCGTCTTCCGGAACAGCATCAACATCTGGGACACGATGAGCGTCCAGGTCCGCTATCACAACCGCGTGCCGATGAGCTATTCGCTCAACGCGTTCATGCCTTACGAGGGGTACGCCGTGGGGTTCAACGGGACCAAAGGACGGCTGGACGCACGCGCCTACCACTCCCAGCCCTGGAAAGTTGATAACCTGGCGGAATTCCGGATCACCCAAAATTTCAAGACGAGCCAGACCTTCGCCCTCAAATCGGGCGGCGGCGGGCACTGGGGAGCCGATCAGGTCATGCAGGACCAGATTTTTCGCGACCCGAAACCCGACCCCCTGGGCCGGAAAGCCGGGAGCAGGGAAGGGGCACTTTCGGCCCTCATCGGGATCGCCGCCCGTCACAGCATCGAACAGAGGCGGCCGGCTAAGATCGACGAGTTGGTGAATTGGTAAGGTTCATCTTGACGCCGGCTGAAAAAACAGCTTGACTTCCGGTAACCCTTTGAATAGATTACAGTAAGAACTAAGAAAAGGAGGGCAAGATGCTTTCAGTTCCAGAAAAGACAGTCTATGATCTCTTAAAATTCCTTAGCGAAAACATGGGACACATCAAGACTTTGGATCTTCGATCGCGCCAGAAGATCGGAGAATGTGAAGCCTGTATTGACGACATATTAAGACTCTTAGGATTTCATGAAGAACTACCGGCCCCTCTTCCTATAAGGCTCTGCAAAGCCGGAGAGCTTCATACCAAAAGATAAAAACAAAAAGCATTCCATTCCGGCGCGAATCTCGCTTCCATAAGGGATAGAAAGCCATTCTGGACGACTTCAGTCTTTATCTCACAGAAGATTGCAACAGCGTCTGTTCCTATTGTTTCCAGAAGCGACGCGCTCGGACGCTCGCCTTATCATCCATAGAGAAAGCGCTTGAGTTTTTCCAGGATGATTTCCAGAAAGAATCCTACCTTGGCTTTTACGGCGGGGAACCCCTGCTGGAGTTCGAGACGATTCGCCGGGCGGTCGCTTTCTTAGAAAACCATGAAACCTTAAGAGCCAAAAGATTCCGCTATAGCATTTCTATTAACGGGTCTCTGCTAACCGACGAAATCATCACCTTCCTGAACAGCCACAAGTTCAAAGTCAATCTCAGTCACGACGGTACCGCGCAAGACATCACCCGCCCGAGCGATCTGAACACCCTCATCCTGGAGAACCTGGACCGGCTGATCAGTCTGTCTGATATCGAGCTCACAACCCATAGCGTATTTATTCCGGCGACGGTCCCAGAGCTTTTTCGCTTGGCCCGGTTTCTTGTAGAAAGAGGCGTCAAGAATTGCCATTTGACCTATTCCATCAACAATTCATGGGATTCACGCGGCCTCGGACAGATGCGGGAAGAGCTCCGTGAACTCAGTGGGTATCTCTTATCGAATTATCGAAGATTCCGCACCATTCCCGTCGAGAGTTTTCAAAACCGGCCGGAGCAAGGGCTTTTTATCTGCTCAGCCGGTCAGAACCGGTTAGCGCTCGCCGCGGACGGCAGAATATGGGGATGCCGCTTTTTTGCCGATTTTTTTTCTGGCCGGGAGGAGCTTCCCGAATTCGAAGAGTACTGCTTTGGAGACATCGCTGATTTCATGGCCCATCATGAGGATATCTACAGCTTGAAGATCAGGAATTACAGGAAGCTGCGTATGGACAATTTCTCAACCGAGAAGATGGACTGCCGGGAATGTGCGCATCTTCTTTTCTGCGACGTTTGTCCAGCGACGGCCGCCTTTTCTACCGGCCAGATTGGCAAGATCCCGGCCTGGCAATGTGCCATGAAAAAAATCTGGTATGAAGCCGTCCGCGGTTTCTGGGATGCGGCTGAAAAGGACTAAGAAATCGAGGCCAAGCGGCTCCGGGCCTCTTCAACTTCAGAAAGCCCGGCATCCGCCTCGCCTCTGACGGCCAAATATCTCTTCAGGAATTCCCGCGCTTTTTCAAGATCATTCATTTCCTGATAGATTCTGCCCAACTGGAATAGGCTTCGGACGTAAGCATCCCCGTGGGTCAGGAACCCCGTGGTCAGGGAAACGACCTTTTCATACTGCGCCCGCGCCGACCCAAGATCGCCGCTCTGGTACAGAGCGGAAGCCAAGGACTCCAGATAGAACGCGTGCGTATCGTAGACACTATTCTGGTGGGAAAGGAGTCCAACCGCTTCAGAAAAACTGGCTACAGCCTCGCCCATGGACCGCCGGGCCATTGCTATCATTCCTTCAAGATGATAGCAGGAGCGCATCAGCTTGGGAAATCCCAGCTTTTCGACGAGCTCCCTCATCGCCGAGAGGGTCTTTTGCGATTCAAGAAGCTCTCCCTGCTCGACCTGGCACAGCCCCATCAAGTGCAACGCTTTTAGCTCATTATCTCTATAGCGGACTGCCGCGGCCTTCCGACGGGCCAGGAATGCCATTTCATATGCTTTAGCGAAATTCTTTTGAAGACGATACAAGTATGACTCAAAGATAAGAAATGTCGATTCTTCATAGGAAAAACCCTGCTCTCGTACGATATCCAAACCTGCCTGGATTTCCTTGAGACAACTCCGGTATTTTCCCTGCAAAAGGTACAGCTGTCCCAGCCAGAAACGATCATCCAGTTTATCAAACTCATCCTGATCGCTCTCCAGGAGTCGCCGGTAGGAGGCCTCTGCTTCACGATAATTCCCTATAACGCAGTCAATATGCCCAAGGAGGCGAAGGCAGCCCGGATCAGGAGGATTCTGGGAGAGAGCTATGCCCAGGACTTGAACGGCCTCGTTCATTTTCCCCTGGCAATAATAGCAAAAGGCCAAGTCAGGCAGATAATCGCCACTGGCGGTTAGGATCGTTTCATTGCCCCGGATTATTCCTTCGGCCTTTTCATAC
>JBAUIH010000404.1:0-7027 GCA_049682755.1 Candidatus Aminicenantales bacterium
GATCATTCCTGTATATAGATGAATGTTTAGAGGCCATCGAAAGATTCATGAAATCCGATTTCATAGGCCCTCTCAATATCGGCTCAGAAGAGATGGTGTCGATTAACCAACTCGCCAAGATGATCATGAAAATCGCGGCAAAAAGCCTTTCTATCAAACACATAAGAGGTCCTTTGGGTGTGAGGGGAAGGAATTCTGATAATAAGTTGATTAAGAAAGTTTTGGGTTGGGCGCCTTCATTGCCGTTAAAAGATGGACTGGCAACAACATATCATTGGATTGAGGAACAAGTCAAGAAGAAGAGCTGAAGGTCGGGTGCGCTTGCTATCCTAATGAGGAAGATAGTATTGAAGAACACGCGTTGCTTTTTGCCGCTCCTGGTTGCGATTTTTGTCGGATTAGCTGAGGTAGATATAAGCTATGGCTGGGGAAAAACTTGGCGGGGCCGAGAGCTCCAATGGCGGGTTGAAAACGTGAAGCAAACAATCGGGCCTTTCCATATCAGGACGTCGCTAGTCCTGAACAATGCCGGATATGATTCGAATATCTATTATGGGGCGACCGATGAGCCGGTTGAAGACTATACTTTCACTGCCGGTCCTGCCTTCGATGTCTATCTTCCGCTGATGAAAAATAAGGTCATATTCTATGTCTATGAATCTCCCCAATATGTTTACTACAGGGAGACGGAGAGGGAAAGAGCCTGGAACAACTATTTTCAAGGGCAGGCCTATTTCGTTTTTAACCGGCTGGTTGCCTCTGCCGGAATCGGAAGGTCGGAAGCCAAACAGAGATGGAATACGGAAATGGATATCCCGGTCTTCAGGAAAGAGGATTCCATCCAGGGCTCGCTGCTCTGGCAGCCGGCTTCCAGGACATCGTTTGATTTCGCCTTCCGGACGGCGCGCTTTGATCACGGAGAGAGCGATTTGGAGGATTTTACCTACTACGAAAAATTAAACAGGGAAGAAACCTATTTCAGCATCACAGCATACCGGGAGACCTCCCCGCGGACGAGGATATTTCTGAATGCCGAGTCCGGTATTTTCGATTTCGCCGATCCTTCAACCATGAGGAATTCAAAAAGTTATGGAGGTTATGGGGGATTTGAGTTTTCTCCCTTTGGAAAGATCAGAGGCATGGTCAAGATCGGGTATAAGTATTTCGATGCGACCTCGCCGGAGAGAAAGGATTACAGGGGGATCGTCGGCGATTCGAGCATTTCGGTCAGGCTGAGCAACGTTTTCGCCGCCAGGGCGTTTTACAGCAGGGATGTCCAATTCTCCGTCTGGTACGACAACGCCTATTTTTTGGAAAACCGCTATGGTGCGGGCGCCTCGCTCTACATAGCGAAAAACATCAGGCTCGACTATGATTATTATCAGGGGAGGAACGAGTATCCCCGAGAGCCCGGCATCCAGTACAGGCGCGATGACTTCAGGACTCATTCTGTCGGAGTGTATCTCCGGCTGAGGAAGGACGTCGGCCTCGGCGTCATCGCCAGCCGCTGGGTGCGCGATTCTAACTTGGACTGGGGAGACGACGAAAGAGATTTCGTCGGATTCAACCTGACCTATGATTTTTAGAGAAAAAGGTATATAACCATGAAGAAAACACTCATTATCTTCGCTCTCTGCTTTGGGCTCGTTTCTCCGTTTGCTCTTTCCGGCCAACAGGAAGAGCCGTCTTTCGTCAAAGAATACCGGATCGGGCCCAAGGACCTGCTCGAGATCACGGTGTTCGAGCTCCCGGAGCTCAACCAGACCGTTCGGGTTTCGGAAGACGGGACGATCACCCTGCCGCTTCTCAAGCAGGTGAAGGTCGACGGGCTGACCAAGGACGAGCTCGAGCAGAGGATCTCGAGCCTCCTCGAGGAGAAATACCTCAAGAATCCCCGGGTGTCGGTGTTTATCAGGGAATATCAGAGCAAACTGGTGGCCGTGATCGGGGCCGTGGAGGATCCGGGAATGTACGAGCTCATCGGGCGGTTCACTCTTCTCCAGATGATCACCAAGGCGGGCGGGCTCAAAGAGACCGCCTCAAACGAGCTCTTTGTCCTGAGGGAAGGCGAGAACGGGGCGACGGCCAGAATCGCCATTGACCTCGACGACCTCATGATCAACGGCAATCCGGACCTCAACATCCCGCTTCAAGCCAACGATGTCATCAACGTGCCGGTGGACAAGTTGATGAGCGTATACGTCTTCGGAGCGGTCAAGAATCCTGGGAAGATCGAGGTCAGGATGTCGAAGAAGATCACGCTTCTCCAGGCCGTGGGTAACGCGGGAGGGTTGGCCGACAACGCCAGGAAGTCGGGCATCCGGCTCAAGAGGAAAGACCCAAAGACGGGCAAAGAGACGCAGCTATCGATCAACCTGGGCGACATCATCAAGGGGAAAAGACGCGATATCGAGCTCCTGGAAGGGGATGTGGTCATCATCCCCGAGAGCATCTGGTGAGGGAGGGGAACAATGGACGAACATGAATTGGAAAATAAGGGCAAGGCACAGGAGTTCAACTTTCGCGATTATTGGCTGGTGTTGCTGAAGAGGAAGTGGACGGTCGTTGCGTTCGCGTTGCCGTTGTTTGTGATCGTGACCATATATTCTTTTGTGAAACAGCCCAGCTACACAGCCATGGGGACGCTGTTGATCGAGAAGGAGACGAATATCCTGACCTTCGAGCAGGTCTTCCAGATCGAAACCTACATGGATGATTACTTTCAGACGCAGTTCAAGCTGCTCCAGAGCCGTTCGCTGGCCAACAACGTGATCGAGAAGATGAAGCTCGCTGAGAACGCGCCGGACGCGAAGAGCCGCACGAGGCTGATCGATAATTTCCTGGAGAAACTCGCCATAAAGCCGATTGCGCAGACGAGGCTGGTCGAAGTCCATTTCACCGACCAAAGCCCTCAGTTCGCGGCCGATGTCGTCAACGCATTGTTCGATTCATTCATCGACATGAGCGCCGAGCTCAAATATGCCACCAGCGAGCAAGCCTCCGAGTTTCTGGCCAAGCAGATCACCGAGTTGAGAAGCAAGATCGAGTCCAGGCAGCGGGAGATGCAGAAGTACGGGGCGGAGAAGAATATCATCGCTTTGAGCAGCACAGAGACGACCATCATCGAGAAGCTGGGCGAGCTCAACAGGGCCCTGACGGCCGCCCAGATCGACCGCTTGAAAAAGGAGGCCTATTACAACGAGGTCAAAAACGCCACGCCCGACAACATCCCCAAGGAGATGAGCAACGATCTCATCGAGAAGCTCAGGGAAGACTATGTCCGGATGAACCAGGAATACTCAACGAAAGCGGAAACATTCAAGGAAGACTACCCGGAAATGCAGAGGCTCAGGGCCGAGCTCGACAGCGCCAAGAGTTTGCTCGAGGAAGAGACCAATAATCTCATAAAGGCGGCCTATTCGGATTACCAGGCGGCGCTCAAAAGAGAGTGGTCGTTGGCTGCCGCGTTCGACAGGCAAAAGGAAGAAGCATTCCAACTCAACAGCAATGCCATCGCTTACAACAGCCTGAGGATCGAGATCGAGAATCAGAACAGCCTTTTGGAGTCGCTCATCAAAAGGCAGAGCGAGACAGGAGTGGCCGCAAGCATGAGGGGGCTGAGAACATCGAACATCAGAATAGTCGATAAGGCCGAGGTGCCTCTGTGGCCGTCGAGTCCAAAGAAGAAGTTGAACATGATTCTGGCCCTATTGATGGGTTTATTCGGCGGCGTCGGCCTGGCCTTTTTATTCGAGCGATTGGACAACTCGGTCAAGAATCATGAAGATGTCGAGAAAACGACCGGCATGGCGGCGCTCGGGATTGTGCCGGCATTCAGCCAGGACGGATTCAGCAAAGAGCCGGCCGATGAAGCTCCTGAAATCAACTCGATCGAACTCATCACGCACTTATCGCCGAATTCCAACATGGCCGAGAGCTACCGGACGATCCGGACATCGCTGCTTCTCAGCTCGCCGGAAAAGAAGCCGCGGGCGATCATGCTGACGAGCGCGCTGCCGGAGGAAGGGAAAAGCTCCACGCTGTCGAACCTGGCCGTGACTCTCGCCCAGGCGGGGAAGACGGTGTTGGTTATAGACTCTGATTTCCGAAGGCCCACCCAGCACAAGATCTTTAAAGTCAAGAACATCAACGGGCTGACGAACTATCTCACTTCGCAGATGGAGCTCGATGCGGTGGTCAAGGCGACGGACATCCCGAGATTGTTCCTGATCAATGCTGGACCGGTGCCGCCGAACCCCGCCGAACTCCTGGGGTCGGAAAAGATGGGAAACGCCATCGAGAGGCTGAAGGAGCTATTCGATTTTGTTCTATTTGACTCCCCGCCGATGCTGTCGGTGTCGGATGCCATGATGCTGGGGCCCAAGATCGACGGGGTGATCTTGGTCGTCTGGGGAGGAAGAACGGCCCGGCACACCCTGAAGCAGGCCAAGGAGAGGCTGGATTCACTGAAGATCAAGTGCCTGGGTGTTATCATCAACAACCTCAACATCCAGGAACACGATTACTACTACAGGTACCATTACTATCATTATTACGGGGAGGGCAAGGGGACCGAAAAGGGCCTTTAATTCATCCCCTCCTCACTCCTTTGGGCTTGCCCAAGCCCGGCGTCAGTGGCGTGATCAACAAAATTGTTTTCTGGGGCATCTGCCTCGTTATCGTGCTGTTGCCCTTGCCTTTTGGGGCCGTGGACGAGTGGGCGGTCTTTGTCTTCGAAGCGGCAACCTTCGTTTTGTTTATTCTTTATGTGGTGTGGGAGGTATGGTCCAAGAAGAATAAAGAGCAGCCAGGAGCAGCGGGGCGACCTCCCTTTCCGTTTTGGCTGAAGATGCTCGCTGTGTTTGCCCTTGGCCTCGGAGTTTTACAGCTCGTCCCTCTGCCGCCCTCAATCCTTGGGGCAATCTCGCCCCGTGCTTCCGGCATCTGGAGCGGCGTCGCCTCCCGCTGGGCAACCCTCTCTCTTATCCCGAATTTCACTCTTTACGAACTCGTCCGGTACGTTTTCTATTTCCTTTTCGCTCTCCTTGTCTATAAACACGTTAAAACTAGAAAACGGGTGCAGGTTTTCGTTATCCTGCTTATCGGCGCGGCCTGCTTCCAGTCGATCTACGGCCTGACCGAGTTTCTCAGCGGCAGCAATAAAATTTTCGGCTTCCAAAAGGTCCTTCACCTCGATTCGCCCACGGGCACATTCGTCAACCGCAACCATTTCACCGGGTTCCTGGGGATGGTATTCCCGGTCAGCCTGGGCTTTCTTTTAGCCAAGGCGAGCTTTTTCTCCGGCAACCGGCGAGGCTCGTTCAAGGAGAGAATTCTCTGGTTCAGCCAGGAGAAGCTGCAGAAAGCCGTTACCTTCGGGATCGTCCCTGTATCGATCGGGGTGGGGATGTTTTTCTCGCTCACCGGGATCTTCATATTTTTTGTTTCCGTCTTTTTAATGGCTGCGGCGCTCTTGGGGACGGGAGGAAGGAAGCCGGCGGGAGCGGAGGTGTCAAGAGGAACAGGACGAAGGCGGATGGCAATGAGGTCCGTGAAGATCGTCCGGACGGTCCTGCTGGCAGTGGCGTTGGCAGCCATCCTGATCGGCATCCGGCCCGTCATAGAGAGGTTTTCTTTTGGAGAGCTGGCACGCGAGGTGAGGCCGGTTTATTTCAATAACACTCTCGAGATCATCGGAGACTTTCCGATGGCGGGCACGGGGTTGGGGACGTACCGATATGCCTATCCGATGTACAAAAAAACGTACTCAGGTGAGGCCCTTGAGCACGCTCACAATGATTACCTGGAGCTTCTGGCTGAGGGTGGAATCATGGGCGGCGGATTGATGATCGTGATCGCTTTCGGAGCGCTCGTTTGGATTTTTTCGAAATGGGCCCGGCGGCGCGATCATCTGGTGAGAGGAGTTGGAATCGGCTGCCTCATCGGGATCGTCTCGATCCTGATCCATAGCCTGACTGATTTCAACCTCCACATCACCGCCAATGCCGTCTATTTTGTGACTCTGTATGCTCTGGCTGCGCGTTTGGTCGGCTTAAATTCTTCCAGGGTTTTGCGCTGAGAGCAAGGCTTCGAGCCAAGGACATATCTTGAGACCGGCTTTTAGAATCGTCTCTCTGGCGGCTGTCGCAGGGCTGTTCGCGCTCGCAGCTAGGGCCTATCTTGGGCATGAATATTTCCATCGATATACGGTAGTGCGTGGAAAAGAGGCCGGCCTCCAGGGGAGTTTCGATTTGCTCGAGCCGAGGCTAATGCGGGCTGTCTCTTTCTCCGGGAACCCGGTATTCTACCAGGAAGTGGGCCGGCGTTACCTGGAAATGGCGCTGGCCGAAAACAAGTTCGGGGCGGCCGAGAAAAGAGAGGCATACCTCGACCGGGCGCGGGAGTACCTGGAAGGGCTCATCCGGCGGAATCCGCTCGACGCATTCGGCTATTATGATCTTGGCAGGGTGTACATGCTCTACAATTATCCGCTTTTGACCTATGCCGCCAAGGGCCGGACGTATCTTAGGAAGGCTCTCGAGATGCGGCCGGTGGATCCAGGCCTAAATGTCGATGTGATCTACGCCTACCTCGCCCAGTGGGAAAGGCTGAGCGCGGCCGAGAGGGATTTCATTTATGCCGCCGTGGCCCGCAGCCTCGAAAACGATGCAATGTTTTTCCCGCGGATTTTGGCATTATGGAAGGGTGAATCGAAGAGCCCCGACAGGCTGAAAGCCATTTTCTCCGAAAATAGCGGACTTTGGGCGAAGCTTGCCGGGTTTTTTCCTGCCACTTAACCGCGCCACTTGTCGGGGAACCGCGTAGCTGATAGTAGTGTCAAGAATCCCCATAATTCGCTCAATTTGCCGTCCGTGCGATCGACCTAAGATCAAAGGAATAATCAAAATATATTGAGATTTAATCAAGCAACCTACATTCCGCACGAAGGCGAGGCTAAATTTCAGCATTTATTTCGCCTTTCCTTCTATCGCTCAACGATAAGCTGACGCATCCATCACCAGAAGCT
>JBAUIH010000405.1:0-7366 GCA_049682755.1 Candidatus Aminicenantales bacterium
GCTCTACCTATTGAGCTAACGGGCCATAAAATCCTCATTAGTTTAGATGAGTTCTCCCCCCCCTTGTCAATTGGACTCGGCGGGCGCATTTTCTTATAATGGTGACGGGACGAAAACCATCATGGACCTGAACATCCTCATCCTCGTCATTCTAATCGGCGCCGGTCTCGTCCTCCTCTTCCTTCTTTATCTCGTCGTGCGCTCCGTCAAAACCTACTCCAAGCAGATCGAGGAGCTAAAGCGCTCCCAGGCGGAAAACCCGGCGCTCTCGCTCATGCAGCAGCAAATCGGCCAGCTCACCCAGCAGGTCAACCAGCAGCTCCAGAGCATGAGCAACCAGTTCCAAAAGACGACCGGCGACATCGGCCAGACACTCGGAAACGTCCAGGGCCATCTCGGCAAGGTCGAGGTCACGACCCGGGAAGTGCTGGATAAAGCCAGGAGCATCGCCAGCCTCGAAGATCTGTTGCGTGCGCCCAAATTCCGGGGTGGCATCGGCGAGTTCTTCCTCGGCGACCTGCTCGGTCAGATCCTGCCCCCGGCCTGTTTCTCCCTCCAGCACCGCTTCAAGAGCGGCGAAAAAGTCGATGCCGCCATCGACATCAACAACCGCCTGGTTCCTGTGGATGCCAAGTTTCCCTTGGAGAATTTCAAGAAATACATCCAGGAGGCCGACGAGAAAAGCAAGGAGTCTCAGCGGAAAAAATTCGTAACCGACGTCAAGAAACACATTGACGACATCGCCACCAAGTACATCCTGCCGGAGGAGGGCACCTATGACTTCGCCCTGATGTACATCCCGGCCGAGAACGTTTACTACGAGACCATCCTCAAGGACGAGGCGTTGGGCGAAGAACGGGGTCTCTACAGCCACGCCATCCGGCGCCGTGTGATCCCCGTATCCCCCAACTCCTTCTTTGCCTATCTCCAGGTGATCGTCTATGGTTTAAAGGGCATGGAGATTGAAAAATCGGCGCACCTGATTTTTCAGACGCTGACCCAGCTCCGCGGCGACCTGGCCCGCTTCCAGGGTGAATTCCAGACACTGGGGACGCATCTGGGCAACGCCAAGACGAGGTTCGATGAGGCGGAAAAACGGCTGGGGAAATTCTCCGACCGGCTCGACCTCGTGTCGGAGGGACGCCCGGCGGAGCTCCCCGCGTCGACTAAACCGGAGGAAGGCAGCGATTAGGTGTTTGCGGCGATGCCATCCAACATCTTCAACATCTCGGGGCTGCCGATGAATATGAAGATGTCGTTTTCCTGGATGATCCGGTCCGGAGCCGGATTGAACTCATAGTCCCCCGTCTTACCCTTTCGCACGGCCACCAGGAGAGCTCCGGTCCGCTCCCTGACCGCGGAATCGCTGATCGTCTTTCCCACCAGCGGCGACTCCTTCCCTACCCCAAACTCCTCGACACGGAGGACCCGGTCCTTGCCGTAAAGCATCTTGTCGAGGAAGGTGACGACCGCCGGCCGGACCATGTCCGAGACCATGCGCATGCCGCCGATGAAGCTGGGGGAAACGACGCTGTCGGCTCCGGCCTTCTTTATCTTGCCGTGCGACTTCAAGTCGGTCCCCTTGGCGACGATCCTGGCCGTGGGATTGAGGCTCCGGGCCGTGATGGTGACGAACAGGTTGACTTCGTCGGAAGGTAGCGAAAGGAGAATCCCTTTGGCCCGTCTCACGCCGGCCTTCTCGAGGATTTCGTCCTCGGCCGGGTCGCCCAGCATGTACAGGAATCCCCCAAGGGTAGCGAGCCGGTCGATTCCCTCTTTGGAGGGCTCGATGACCACGAAATCCCGCTCCGTCAGAATGAGCTCCCGGATGACCGTCTGGGCGGTTTCATCACTCCCGCAGACGATGTAGTGGTCCTTGAGCTTAGCGATATCCTTTTCCATGCGTCTTCTCCCCAGGAGGTTTTTGAGCTCGCCCTCGACGATGAAGGCGGTGATCGACGAGACCGCGAAGGCGATCGTCCCCAGGCTGAGCACGATGAAGAGGATGGTGAAGACGCGGCCGGCCGGGCTGTGGCTGAGATCGACCACCTCGCCGTAGCCGATGGTCGAGATGGTGATGGCCGTCATGTAGACGCTTTCCAGGAGGCTGGTCTCCGGCCCGCCAAAGAATTTGAACCCGACCACCCCGACGAGATACACGGCCGCGAAGACGATGAGCGAGATGTAAATCCGTCTGCGGTTATCCATGGGCTCCGTCACCCTTTTTCATCGCCTCCCATTATAATCGATCCGGTTGACATTTTCAGCTGGAAAATATCTCATAAACGGAGCCGGCGATGGCCGGGAGGCCGATGCTCGGCACCTCGAACGGACGAGGAGGGCAGGTCATGAAAAACTGGAAGGACGACCTGAAAGAGTTCTTTAAAGAAAAGGACATCGACCGCGCCCGGGAGAAGAAAGACGCCGAGCTCAGGTCGCGGGTTGAGAAGTTCTATCTGAAAAGCGTCCGGCCGGCGTTCAAGACGCTGAAGAAGGAGCTCGAGCGGTACGGACGGCAGGTGAACATCGCCGTCAGCGAGAGCCTCGCCGCCATCGAGGTCGAATTCGAGGGACGGTTGGAGCTCAACTACCAGGTCAAGGTCCGGGATATTCATCCCTACCTGGAAATCCGTTATCAGGACGCCATGGGGAACGGGATCTGGTCGGAAGCGAACTTCCGCGAAGGCTCCCAGCAAGTCGACATCTCCGGCCTCTCCACGGACGAGATCATCCAGAACTTCCTGAGGGAATACAAGGCGCGGCTGTGGGTCCTCTACAAAAAGCGCTCGACCGATCTCTGACCCGGATCATCCATAAAATAACTGGATTCTTTCAGAAATAAAGAACAAAAAATTCTCTGTCCCTGGACGTGAGAGGATCGGGGAGAGGGTGATTCTTTGGTGATTTGCATATAAATAAAATGGCGCGCCTGACAGGGGTCGAACCTGCGACCTACGGATCCGGAGTCCGTCGCTCTATCCACTGAGCTACAGGCGCGCGAGAGAACAATATTACCTTATTGAAGAGCCGATGTAAATCGGCGAGGACAAGTCACAATACCGTCATAGGCGCCGGCAAGGACCTAAAATTGAATTCCTATTTTTGTTGAAACGAAACACGCTGATTCGGTTTCGTTCGGAGACTCGTAACCCACTGGACTCATCATTAAATCTGGTTAAGTGACAAATCCTCTCTCTTAACGGAAGAGGGTCGGGGTGAGGTGACAGATACGAAATTCTCCCTTTTCTGGCTAGAGAGAGTGCGGAAGGGACTTTAGTCCTTCCGCACTCCCCGATAAGAAGGAATCATCACAGACGTCTTTCAGACCAAACCCTGCTCCATCATCGCCCGAGATACCTTAAGGAAACCGCCGATATTGGCGCCATTGACATAGTTGCCCGGGGTCCCGTAGGCGGCGGCCGACTCCACACACGTCTTATGGATGCTCTTCATAATCTGGTGTAGCCGCTTGTCAACTTCGTCCCTTGTCCAGCTCAGCCGCATGCTGTTTTGGCACATCTCCAGCCCGGAAGTGGCCACGCCGCCGGCGTTGGCTGCTTTGCCCGGCGCGAACAGGATCTTGGCGTCTAGAAAGATTTCGATACCCTCGGGAGTCGTCGGCATGTTGGCACCCTCGGCGACCACGGACACGCCGTTTTTCACCAGGTTTTTCGCATCCTTGGCGTTGATCTCGTTTTGGGTAGCGCTGGGGAAGGCACAATCAGCCTTGATGTCCCAGAGCGGGTTGTGATCCAGGCCCGGCGTCAATGGTGTATAGGTCACACCTTTGAATTTATCGGCATATTCCTTGATCCGTCCCCGCCTGACGTTTTTCAGGTCTATGACGAAATCGAGCTTCTTCGAGTCGATCCCGGCCGGATCGTATATGACGCCGTTGGAGTCGGAAAGAGTCACGGCCTTGCCGCCGAGTTGGTTGATCTTCTCGATCGTGTACTGAGCTACATTTCCGCTCCCGGAAACGAGACATGCCTTTCCCTCTAAAGCCTGCTTTCTCGTGGCCAGCATCTCGGCGGCGAAATAGACGGCGCCGTAGCCCGTGGCTTCAGGACGGATGAGAGAGCCGCCCCAGTCCAGGCCCTTCCCCGTCAGGACTCCGGTTACCTCGTTCCTCAATTTCCGGTACTGCCCGTACATGAAGCCGATCTCACGTCCGCCGACACCGATATCTCCGGCCGGGACGTCGGTGTCCGGTCCGATGTGCCGGAAAAGCTCGTTCATGAAGCTCTGGCACAGGCGCATCACCTCGTTATCACTTTTTCCCTTTGGGTCGAAATCGCAACCGCCTTTCCCTCCCCCCATGGGAAGGGTCGTCAGCGCATTCTTGAAGACTTGCTCAAAAGCCAGGAACTTCAGGATCCCCAGGTTGACCGTGGAATGGAAGCGCAGGCCTCCCTTATAGGGGCCGATGGCGCTGTTCATCTGGATGCGGTAGCCGCGGTTAACCTGGATCTCACCGGCGTCGTCCATCCAGCTCACCCGGAACATCAGGACCCTTTCCGGCTCCGCGATCCTCTCTAAAATCTTGGCCTTGCGGTACTCAGGATGCCGCTCCAGGACCAGGGAGATGGAGTTCACCACCTCATAGACGGCCTGGTGAAACTCGGGCTGGGCCGGGTTCTTGGACTTGATCTCGGCCATGAAATCCTTGACATAATCGCTCATGATGACTCCTTTGTTATGAAATTATGATCGATCAACTTTTATGATTCACCGTCCTCCTTTATACCCCAAAATTATTAGCCGTCTATTTGGGTTGTGTTGGGATTTTGATAAAAATCCGCACCTTATCTAGAGAAGAATCCGTTTCCTTGACTTTTGCCGGCGCTCAGATTATTTTTAGAAGAAAAAGAGAGGAAAGCCAGCATGGGCAAAGAGGCGCGCAATTCGTTTGTCATGGCTCAGTTTCAGTTCGACCGGACCGCAGAATGGCTGGGGCTGGACCTGCCCACCCGCGAGCTCCTCCGCTCTCCCTTGAAAGAGCATCAATTCCTCATCCCCCTCCGGATGGACGACGGCAACGTCAGGATTTTCCGAGGCTTTCGCGTAGTGCACAACGATGCTCGCGGACCGGGCAAGGGAGGCATCCGGTTTCATCCCGAGGAGACCATCGACACCATCCGCGCCCTGGCCATGTGGATGACGTGGAAATGCGCCTTGCTGGCAATCCCTCTCGGCGGAAGCAGCGGAGGCGTCGCCTGCGATCCTCACTACTTGACGCTTCGGGAGCAGGAGCAGCTCTGCCGGAGCTGGGTCAAGCGGCTTTTTCACGAACTCGGCCCCCAGGTCGATGTCCCGGCCCCTGATATCATGACCGGCGCCCAGCACATGCTCTGGATGCTCGACGAATACGAGTCCCAGCGCGGTGAAAAGGTCCCCGAATTCATCACCGGGAAGCCCGTCGGGTTGGGCGGCTCCGTCGGCCGGATCGAGGCCACCGGGTTCGGCCTTGTCTTCGCTTTGCGCGAAGCGCTCAAAGAGCTGGGTATATCGGCAGACGATGCCACAGCGAGCGTCCAGGGATTCGGCAACGTGGCCCAGCACGCCGTCCGGCTCTTTGAGCAGCTCGGCGGCCGGGTCGTCTGTGTATCCTGCTGGGACCAAAAAGATGCCGTCTCCTATGCGTATAGAAAAGAGCCTCGCATCGAAGTCCAGGCCCTGGCCGGAATCACGGACCGCTTCGGTGGGATCGACAAGGAGAAGGCCGCAAAAATGGGCTATGAGGTTCTTCCCGGAGAGGCCTGGCTTTCCCAGGACGTGGACATCCTCATCCCTGCGGCTGTTGAGAACCAGATCACAGAGGAGAATGTGCAGGCTATCCGTCCGCGAGTCCGGGTCATCGCCGAGGGAGCTAACGGTCCGACCACAGTGGGGGCTGACCGGACGATCGGCGAACGGGGCATCCTCGTCATCCCGGACATCCTGGCCAACGCCGGAGGTGTTACCTGCAGCTACTTCGAACAGGTCCAGAGCAAGATGAACTACTATTGGGAGAAGGATGAGGTGCTCGGGAAGCTCGATGTCAAGATGACTTCGGCCTTTAACGATACTCTCGAGTTCGCCAAGAAAAAGAACCTGCCGATGAGAAATGCGGCCATTTCCATCGCCGTAGCTCGAGTTGCCCAGGCCTGCAAGGACCGCGGGTGGGTTTGATTTTGCCTGACCGGCCGTCCATTGCATCTTTCGACCGCCGCTTCTTCACCGGGAAGGAGAAGTTCACAGCCATCGGCAGGGCCAGCCTGGGGGGAAAAGCCCACGGGTTGGCCATGATGAGGGAAATCCTGGAGGGCGAGCTGGCCGAGCGATATCGCCCCGAGATCGAAATCAACATCCCCACACTGACTGTTATCACCACCGACTTTTTCGACCTTTTCATGAAACAAAACGGTCTCACCGGCCTGGCCTTCTCCAACCTCCGGGACGATCTCATCGCCGGAGCCTTCCAGAAAGCCGACCTCCCCGTTCAGCTGGTGGGCGACCTTCGCGCCCTGATCGCTCAGGTGCAGACCCCCCTGGCTGTCCGTTCTTCAAGTCTGCTCGAGGATGCCATGTTCGAGCCGTTCGCCAGCGTCTATGCCACCAAGATGATCCCCAACAACCAGATGAATCCCGACTCCCGGTTCAAGAAACTCGTCGAGGCCGTGAAGTTTGTCTATGCCTCGACCTTCTTTAAGGACGCGAAAAACTATATCCGGGCAACAAAGCATACCACCGTGGATGAGAAAATGGCGGTGATCATCCAGGAGGTCGTCGGGATGCGCCGCGGTCAGCGTTTCTATCCTCATATTTCGGGAGTCGCCCGGTCGTATAATTTCTATCCGCTCGGCCACGCCAGGCCTTCCGAGGGAATTATCGACCTCGCGCTGGGCCTGGGAAAGGCGATAGTGGATGACGGCATCGCCTGGTCGTATTCGCCGGCCTATCCGCAGTCGAACCCGCCCTACAACACGCTGGCCGACCTCCTGAGCCAAACTCAATCGGAATTCTGGGCCATCAACATGGGATCGCCGGCCGAGTTCAATCCCATCAAAGAGACAGAGTACATGATGAAGTACAGCCTGGGAGACGCGGAGAAGGACGGGGTTCTCCAGTTTCTCGCCTCCACTTACCGGGCCCAGGACGATAAGATCGTCTACGGGATCGCCGAAAAAGGCCCTCGGGTTATCGACTTCGCGCCAATCCTCAAGTTTGACCTCGTGCCGCTCAATACCATGCTCAAAGAGTTGCTGAAGCTCTGCCAAGACGCGTTGGAGACGATGGTGGAGGTCGAGTTCGCTTTGACTCTCGACGAACGCCGGGGCAAACCCGCCCGGTTCGGTTTCCTCCAGGTCAGACCCATGGTCGTTTC
>JBAUIH010000406.1:0-11093 GCA_049682755.1 Candidatus Aminicenantales bacterium
CCCTCGGCCGGGCCCTGGCCCGGCTCAGCGCGGCGACGGCCCTGATCGATACGAGCGACGGTCTGTCCGTCGACCTCTTCCATCTCTGCCAGGAAAGCCGGACGGGGGCCGTTGTCGATCTCGATAGACTTCCCCTCTCTCCGGCGCTGCGGTCTTTCGAGAAAAGCCCGGACCGGCTGGCCCTTCACGGCGGCGAGGACTATGGGCTGCTGTTTACGGCGAGCCCCCAAAAGTCCGCTCTGATAGCCCGGCTCCGGAAGACGTTCGAATTCCACTGGATCGGCCGGATGATCCGCGGGCGGGGGATTGTTGTCGTGGATCGGAAAGGCCGGAGGCGACCCCTCGAGATCAAAGGATTCGAACACTCACTGTAACAGAGCGCCGTCGAAAACGATCTCGGCCGGCGCCGATTGGCGGATTTTATCTCCTTCCCACTCGACGCCCACCTTGCCCAGAAAGGTCTTGACCTCGACCCGGCGGTCGGTCAAGCCCTTGAGGATGGAGGCCACCGCGGCCGCCGAGGAACAGCTCCCCGAAGACAGCGTCTCTCCGACACCCCTTTCCCAGAAGAGGACCTCGATCTCCCGGCGGCTGTGCACCCGGATGAACTCGACATTGACGCGGTTGGGAAAAAAGGGATGGTATTCGATCTCCCGGCCGATCTCGTGCCATTCGATCCGCGCCGGGAAACGATCGAAGAAGACGGCGCAGTGGGGATTGCCGAGCGAGACGACCGTAGCGGGATAGATCTTGCGGTGGATGGATAGAGGGTAATCGATGATCCTCTCGTGGGAGGTTCCGTCGTCGAAGGGAATGTCCTTTGAGGCCAGCCGGGGAGCGCCCATATCGATCCGGATCTGGGAGCGGTTGTTCTGAACCTCGAGCAGGTTGCAGGTGTGAATGCTGGTCGCGGCCAGGAAGGTTACATCGGGGGGGACGATCTTCTTCTGGTGGAAGAGGTAGGCGGCGGCGCAGCGCAGCCCGTTCCCGGAGATCTCCGGCTCCGACCCGTCGGCATTGAAGATCCGGAAACGGACCAGGCGCTGCTCCCGGTCCTTTATGGAGATGAGGATCAGTCCGTCCGCTCCGACACCCATGTGACGGTCGCAGACGCGCTTGGTAAAGCCCGGCAGGTCGACGATCCGCTCCCCATCCTCCGGGTCGATGACGACGAAGTCATTGCCCAGAGAATGGACCTTGGTGAAGCGCAATTAAGGCACTCGCAGGGTGACGATCCGGTCGACGGATTGGCCGTCCTGCTCGCGCCGGAGGAGCAGGATGAGAGCTTCCCCAGACTCGATCTTAGCCATGGTCTTCTCGAGATCGTCCACCGTCGTTACTTTCCTCCGGTTGACTTCGATGATGATGTCGCCGACACTCAGGCCCTTGCGGTCGGCCTCGCTGTATCGTTTGACCTGGGTGATGATCAGACCCTCCCGGACCTCGAGGCCGTAGCGGCGCGCCAGGTTGGGGGAGAGTTCCCGGACTGAAAAACCCAGATCCTTGTCCGCAGCCTTGGCTTCTTCTTTCTTTTCCGGGGGATCGAGCTCTTCGACCGTCACCGTGAAGGCCTGATCCTTCCCGTCCCGGATGACCCCGACTTCGACTTTCTTCCCGGGTTCGACATCGGCGATCTTGAATTTCAGGTCATTGGGGCTTTCGACCTTCTCGCTGTTGACCTTGACGATGACATCGTATTTCATGATGCCCGCTTTATCGGCCGGACCTCCCTCTTCGACGGAGTTGACGAGCGCTCCCTTCTTATCCTTCAGTTTGAAGGCGTCCTTGTCGTCTTCGGTGATCGGGGTGATGATGACGCCGATCTTGCCGCGGACGACCCGGCCCTTCTCCTTGAGCTGGACGATGACCTTCTTGGCCAGGTTGGCGGGGATGGCGAAACCGAGGCCGATGTTCCCCCCAGACGGAGAGAAGATATTGCTGGTGATCCCGACGACTTCCCCTTTCATGTTGACCAGGGGGCCGCCGCTGTTGCCCCGGTTGATGGCCGCGTCGGTCTGGATGAAATCCTGGTACTCGGGGACATTGCCGCCCAGGCCGAGCTGCCGGCCCTTGGCGCTGACGATGCCAGACGTGACTGTATGCTCCAGACCGTAGGGGTTACCGACGGCCAGGACCCATTCACCGACCTGGAGCTGTTCGGAATCGCCGAACTGAAGGAAGGGAAGCCCTTCGGCCTCGACCTTGAGAAGCGCCAGGTCCGACCTCGGATCGGTGCCGATGATCTTCGCCTTATAATCTTCTCCCTGGAGGACAGTGATCCTCACGTCCACGGCATTCTCGACGATGTGATTGTTGGTCAGAATATAGCCGTCCTCGCTGAGGAAGAACCCGGTCCCCTGGGCCTGGGCGGGGACCTCCTGCTCCCTCGGGCTGGAGCGGGGTGAGCCGAAAAACCTCTCCCAGAAGTCGTCAAAGGGCATGCCCTGGTCGATGCCGAACCCGCTGACCTTTTCCATTCTTTCGGCTACGATCTTGACGACCGCGGGGCCGACTTTCTCGGCGATGCCGACGAAGTCAAGATCTCCCCTGAGCTCTGAAGAGAGGCGAGCCGGGGCGGCATTGAGCGATGAGGATAGGGGGGGAGTGTCGGCATCGAATGTCTGGTTCTGCGCGGCCTGTCTCTCGGGAAGATAAATGAACACATAGCCCGTGACGATGATTCCCAGGAGAAAACTGACTATTCCGATCCAGATGATTTTTTTCATTTTTTCCAGCCTCCGGATTTCAGTTTTTAAGTTAGCATATCCGCCTGAAAATTTCAAACAGGCAGGCGGGGCAACGGACATGAGTAGAACGGTCTTCCCCGGCAAAAAGTTGCCAAATATCCCGTGCTCAGAGTATGATTTAGAGAAATGCGTCTGCGCAAAGGCATCCTGATCGTCTTTGAGGGAATCGACGGTTCCGGGAAGTCCACCCAGGCCCGGCGCCTTCTCCGGAAGCTTCGAACGCTCGGCTATGAAGCCGTCTCGTTTCGCGAGCCGACCTGGGGAAAGTGGGGCCGGATGATCAAAAGAATGGCCCGGGAGGCCGGAAGCCTGACGCCGGAAGAGGAGCTCGATCTTTTCGTCAGGGACCGGGAGGAGAATGTCCGCAAGAACCTGAGGCCGACCCTGGCCGCGAAGAAGGTCGTCATCTTAGATCGCTACTATTTTTCAACGATCGCCTACCAAGGCGCCAAGGGGATTTCGCCGGCTAGGATCAGACGCCTGAACGAGAAATTCGCGGTCAAGGCTGACCTGGTTTTCATCCTCGATATCAAGCCCCGCTGCGGACTGGGCCGCATCCAAAATCGCAAGCAGAAGGACCTCCTCTTCGAGCGCGAACGGTACCTGGCCCGGGTCCGCCGCATTTTCCGCAGCTTCCGGGCAAGGTTCTTTGTCCATCTGGACGCCGGTCTTCCCCAGGATGTGCTGGGCGAGATGGTCATCGCGCGAGTCCTCCGCCTCCTCAAAAAATGGGGGTCGGCCGGCTGATTTGGTTTTTCAGGAGGCTTTTGCTATATTGAGAATTCGTGTCGATGTCGCCAGAAAAAGCCCCGGATAAAAAAAAGAAACCGCTGCTGCGGATCAGGCTGAAAAAAACCAACCATAGAAAACTCCTCCGAACCTTCGGTCTGCTCGCGCTCATCGGAGCGGCGGCCGCGCTCGGGGCCGGGTTCGGCGCCTACCGGGCGGTGAAGCAGAACCTTCCTTCAGTCTCGGAGCTCGAGGCGTTCGAGTCCAACATCATCACCTCGGTCTATTCGGACGAGGGCCAGCCCATCAAGGACTTCGCCATCGAAAGGCGGGTCGAGGTGACCTATGATATGATCCCGGACGTCCTCAAAAAAGCCATCATTGCCACCGAGGACGCCCGCTTCTACAACCATCGCGGAGTCGATCTCCTGGGCGTACTCAGGGCCCTCAAGGAGAACATCCGCTCCGGCCGTCTTCTGCGGAGGCCCCAGGGCGGCAGCACCATCACCCAGCAGCTGGCCCGCCTTCTTTTTCTCTATCCCCAGCAGACCATCGGCCGGAAGCTCAAGGAGATGTACCTATCCCTGCAGATCGAGAAGTTGTATTCAAAGGAAAAAATCCTGGAGATGTACTGCAACCAGTTCTACCTCAACCACGGCGTCTACGGGGTGGAAACGGCGTCGAATTTCTACTTCGGCAAGAGCGTTACCGATTTGACTCTGGAGGAGGCGGCGCTCATCGCCGGGATCTTTCGTGGGCCTTCCTATTACTCTCCTTATACGAACGTCGCCGAAACGCTCCGTCGCCGCAACCACGTCATCAACCGGATGGTCGAAGAGGGTTTTATCACCAAGGCCCAAGGCGAGGAAGCCGGGGCCAAACCGATGGAGGTCCTTCCCTGGCGGAGGGGTTCGTCCGACTTCGCCGCCTATTTCTTCGAGGAAGTCCGCAGGTATGTCGAACGCAAATACGGTAGCGAGGTGCTCTACAGGGGGGGGCTGAAGGTCTATACCACCCTCAATCCGATGCTCCAGAGATACGCCGAGGAGGAACTCCTCGGTCGGCTTCGAATGCTGGACAAGCAGAAAGGATGGCGCAAGGATAAAAGAAATTTGCTCCGGGAAGGCAAGGAGAACCTCGAGGATGAATGGCTCGACAGCTGGCTGACGTCCTATGTTGAGGAGAACGAGGTCGCCGACGCCGTCGTTTTGTCCGTGTCCTCGAAGGAGGCTACGGTTAAGGTGAAACGCTTGACCGGCCGGGTTCTGAATAAAGAGATCGGCTGGACAAAGACCAACAACCTGGAAACGCTCATCCAGGTCGGGGACGTCATCCAGGTCAAGGTCGAGAAGATCGACCCGGAGGCCGGGCAACTCGAGGCGACCCTGGACCAACACCCGCTCATCGAAGGAGCCTTCCTGGCCGTCGACCCGCGCTCCGGGCAGATCAAAGCCCTGGTCGGCGGATATTCGTTCCAGCGCAGCGAATGGAACCGGGCGACGCAGGCCCAAAGACAGGCCGGGTCGGCCATCAAGCCGATCCTCTATGCCGCCGCTCTGGACAACCGCTTCACGCCGGCCACGATCATCGTGGACGAGCCGGTCGAGTTCCCGGATAAGTGGCTGGGAGAGAACTGGGCGCCTCGAAACTACGATCGGAAATACAAAGGCGCCGTGACCGTGCGCATCGGCCTGGAAGAATCCCGCAACGTCGTGACCGCCAAGATCCTCGACTATATCTCGCCCCAGACGGGTGTCGATTACTGCCGGAGATTCGGATTGACCTCGACTATATACCCTTATCTTTCCCTTTCTTTGGGGACCTTCGAGGTCAGCCTCTTGGAGCTCGTTTCGGCGTACACGGCCTTCCCCAACAAGGGTGTGCGGATCCGGCCCTACTTCATCACCCGGATCGAGGACCGCGAGGGCACCCTCCTTGAAGAAGGCCGGGTCGAAGCCGAGGACGTTATCTCGCCCCAGACAGCCTATCTCGTCACCTCGATGATGGAAGGAGTCATCCTGAGGGGAACGGCGGCCGCGGCCAGCGACCTGGGAATTCCTCTGGCGGGAAAAACGGGGACGACAAGCGATTACTCGGACGCCTGGTTCATCGGGTTCTCGCCGTCTCTCTGCGCCGGAGTCTGGATCGGGAATGACACCAGAGTCACTCTGGGAGCCAAGCAGTCCGGCGCCGTCGCGGCCCTTCCGGCCTGGGAGGGATTCTTCAAGAGGCTCATTGACGACGAAACGAAAAGGGCGAAGGGAGAGGGCCGCGAGCCCTTTTTCGAAGATTTTGAAGTCCCCGTGAATATCAATTTCGTCGAGATCGACCGAAAAACGGGATTGCTGGCCACCCCGATCTGCCTGTGGCCGATTAGAGAAGCCTTTCTGGCGGGAACGGAGCCTCCTCGCTACTGTTCACATCAGGACCATCTTCTGATCCTTGACTACTACGGAACTGAGAAGGCGACCGAGGAGCACGACTGACTACTTCTTCCGGACGCCGCCGGACGGCCTGGAGCCGGAAGAGCGGGACCCGGACGAAGAACCTCTTGAACCCGAAGAAACCGAACCTTTGGATCCCGATGAGCTCGATCCGCGCGAAACCGTGCTCCCTTTGGAAGAGCTCTTTGAAGTGGAACCGCTCTTCTGGAGAGATCTGTAGAATTGACTTCGGATCGAGGTCGAGGTGCGCTTGCCGTCCGAATATTTCTTGATGCTGATGTCTGGTGACGATGGATAGCCGAATGAGTTTTTCCGCACCTTGCTTCCGCCCTGGGTTTCCGAAGGGCGGCCGGATTCCGGCGTTTTGGAGGACCCCTGGGGACGGATCTGCCGTTCGGAAGTTGGGCCCGAAGACGGACTGCCCTTATCCGCCGTCCGCGCCGTGGGCGGGGTCGCCGGTTGAGGGTTCTTGACAGCCGGGGCCTTGATCGTCCGGTCAGAAGTTACGGCCGGCGCTCCGCCGCTCTTCTGGGTTACGGATTTTCCGGCGGATAGGCGTTCTGAAGAAGCTTGGCCGCTTCCCGGTTTCAGAGCTGGTCCCCGCACCGTCATGTTGATCTTGTTGTCCAGGCCCTTGAGAGAGTCGCCCTGGAGAGCGGCCTTGGTGATATCCTTGGCCCTGAGCTGATCCTTATGGACGACGGTCAAGGCGCGGGAGTTGTATGGATAAAAGGGGCGATTCCAGTTGGGATAGTACCAATTGTCGACGATGACCAACGGGTAATTCCAATAGCCCAGAGGCGCCCAGGCCCAGTAATCAGCACCCCAATACCAGCCGACCCAGGCCGGGCCCCAGACCGTCCCGGGAATCCAATACCATCCCAGCCCCATATTCCACCCCCAACGGCCGTAATGAAAGGTCACCCATCCCCAGGGATCATAGGGCATCCATGTCCAGCCGCCCAGCGTCAGCCAGGTCCATGATCCGTTGTAATACGGACGCCAATGCGGGCCGACGCCTCCCGGCACCCAGGCCCAGCCGTAGGGATTGATCCAGGCCCAGTCGCCATGCTCTTCAAGCTCACCTTCGAAATCTTCGAGCTCCGCCGGAAGGCGCTTGGCCGCCACCTGGACGGCCAGGCTCGATTCCCTGGATTCGCTCCAGCGGTCGAAGGCATCCTCGGCCACGGCCAGGAAGCGCCCGGGACGCCCGGAGAAACGGCCCGAGGCGATCGAGAGGTTCAGTTCGCTCTTGATGAGCACAGACCCCTCTTCGCCGGCCGCCTCGGCAACTCCGTAAAAGACGAAGATATCGGTCTTCCTGTTCTCCTGGACGTCGACTCGATAGAGGCCTTCGGAGAGCACATAGAACGACGCGTCCGGAGTATGGACCTCGATGTTCTTCTCTTCGTCAAGCCGCTTGATGCTGAGGTAGACGTTGCCCTTGAGGACGTTCAGCCGGGTCAGATTGGAGCCTTTTTTGGGGAGGCTGATGACCTCGACCTTGGTATCGTTATCCAGCCGCAGATAGGCTCCTCTTCCGAGATAGAGTTCAGCCCGGCCGTCGGTTGTGCCCAGCCGGTTGCCCTCTTCGATCGGCATATTGATAATGCCTTCTTCAAAGCCCTCCTCGGAGCTTCTCTGGATATAAACGCTGCCGCCGATAAAACTCAAGCGGGCAAAAGATTCGTTCGTGTACCGGGGTTCGTCTTCGCCGGATTGGGCCCAGGCAAAAGCGAAACCCAACAGAAACAGCGCCGGGATGACTGCATATCTTTTCATCGGATCTCTCCTTATTCATCAACAAACTGAGCAAGAACCGTGCCAAAATTATCCTCTTTCAGAGGGTTGTTTGCCGATGTTTTTTGTCCTGAAAAGGGGACGACTGGCCCACTGGAGGACAGATCAGCCGACGACCGGCCAGAAGACCTTCATGACCTTGAAAACGGGCGCCAGCTCGCGCTCGAGAGCCGAAGAAGGACTGAGCCTGGCTGGAATCTTTTGTTTCTGGCCGCGAAGAGCCAGAAGCGTGCTCTTCACTCCGTCTCTTAGGCCGAAGAGGTTATATCCTCCCTCGAGCGTGAACAGGATCCTATCCTGGGCCGTCTGGTGGGCCAAGCCCGACAATTCGGCGGCCATAGCGCCGAACCCGGCGACGCTGACTTCCATACCGCCCAGAGGGTCGCCGGCGAAGATATCGAACCCGGCCGAAACGAGAATGAACTCAGGTTTGAATGACCCGGCGATGGGGCGGAGAAGCTCGCGGAAGATGAACAGGAAGTCATCATCCGTTTTCCCCGCCGCCAGCGGAACATTCACGGTCAAGCCTTCCCCCTTTCCACGGCCCACTTCGCTCCAATGCCCGGTGCCGGGGTAATGGGGAAATTGATGCGTAGAGAAGTAGAGGACGTCGCTGCGGGAATAGAAAGAGTTTTGGGTTCCATTGCCGTGATGGAGATCCCAGTCGACGATAAGGATGCGCCGGAGTTTCCATTTATTGATTAGATATTGGGCGGCGACGGCGATGTTATTGAATATGCAGAAACCCCTGGCCTGCGCTGCTTCGGCGTGGTGCCCGGGCGGCCGGACGAGGGCAAACCCGTTTTGAATCTTTCCCTCCATAACCCGGTCGGTCGCTTCCAAGAGACCGCCCACGGCCAACAGGGCGACCTCGTAGGAGCGGGGTGAGGTCGAGGTATCGGGGTCGAGAAAGACTCTTTCGCGTCCGGCCGTTTCTTTGATCCGTTCGATATATTCCCGGGTGTGGATGAGAGCGACCTCTTCCTGTGTGGCCGGTCGGGGGCTGATGATGGGGAAGGATGTAAAAATCTTCTCCTCCTCCAGCATCTCGTAGATCGCAATGATCCGCTGCGGGCTCTCGGGGTGGTGATCCCCCATGGTGTGCTCGGTATACCGCCAGTCCTTAACAATTCCCGTTTTCATCTCCTTCACCTCTCCCCAGGAAAATTCATTTCCCCCGATTTTATAATTGAGATGGAAGCCACGCTGTATCCCTGTCCGTCCGAAGCCGATGGTGGCGGGTGGGCGGGTCTTTGGCGAGGAGGGATAGGGATACAGCGTGGCGGCAACTCTCTTTCATGCTTTTCCCCGGGGGAAGAATTTTTCCAGTTCCTCGGGCTTGGGCTTCTTGGTCAGAAGGCTGACGATGATGAGCGCACCCAGCGAGGCGATAAGGGCCGGGTAGATCAGCGGAATGCCCCAGGGATCGCCGTCCGGGACCATTGCGGAGGGCAACACCTTAGTCATGATGAAAAGGAGAAGGCAGACAGCCGTGCCGGCGATGATCGAGGCCAGCCCGCCCGCTTTGGTTACCCGCTTCCATGTCAGGGCCGCTACCAGGGCCGGAGTGATGGACACGCCGTAAATCGTGTAGGCGAAGAAACTCATCTCCAGGACACTCTTCAGCTGGGTCGCCAGGAGGAAGGCCAGAACGCCGATGACGACAACCAGCACTTTTTGGAGGGCGACCAGGCTCTTCTGGTCGGCGTCCTTTTTCAGAAACCTCTGGTAGATATCACGCATGACGGTGGTGGAGGGGGAAAGGAGATAGTTCATGCCTGTCGAAAGGACAACGGCGCAAGCGGCGCCCAGCAGCAATACTCCGACCGGCGCCGGCACCAGGTTTCTCGCCGCCATCAGGACGACTTTCCCTCCCGACTTCGGAACGCTCAAGTCGATCTGGCCCTGGAGCTTGCTGAAAGCGAAGACGGCAATGACGACGACGACGGTCTCGACGAAAATCGTCCCCACGGTCCACCAGAACACGGCCTTCTTGGCGTCCCGGGCCGACTTGGCGCTGTAGAACTTCTGGTACATGCTCTGCACGCCCATGAGCAGAAACATCGTCGAAAGGAAATAGCCGACCGCCTTCAGCCAGGGATGGGCTCCGAATTGGCTGTTGACCACGGCGAAATATCCGGGGTCGAGGGCCTGCTGGGCGGTCTGCAGCCCTCCCGCTGCCACGTAAACGAACGGCACCGCCAGCAGGCAGGCCAGGACGATGATGATGCCGTTGGGAAGGTCTGTGTAGGCGATGGCCACCATGCCGCCCAGTGCAGTGAACAGGATGACGAACACGGCCGCGATGACCGTGCCCAGGGACTCCGAGATCCTTCCGTCGGTGGCCACATTGAGGATGAACCCGCCGGCGACGAACTGGTAGGAAACGATGGAAATAAAGGACAGGATCAAGGCGATCGCGCCGAAAAGGCGGGCCGCCGGACCATAGCGAACCTCGAGCACGTCCCCCACGGTGTACTGGCCGAAAGTGTGGATCTTCCCGGCCAGAAAATAGATGATGATGATGCCCACCCAGGCGCCGGCGGCGAGCCAGAGGGCCGAGAATCCCGCCTTGGAAGCGAATTCCGCCCCGCTGATGAACGTGCCCGACCCGATCCAGGTGCAGATCAGGGTGAAGACCATGACCTGCCACTTGAGGGAGCGGCCGGCGACCATGAAATCCTCCTGGCTTTTGACCCGGCGGGCCCGGAAGAAGTTCAGCGCCGTCAAGACCAGAAGATACGCCAGAATGATGTAGAGATAGACCGACATATCACCCTCCCCGTTTGAAGAGCTTCCTTATCTTGAGCTTTGCATAGGTCAAGGCCATGATGGTGTATCGCGTCACGTCGCCCCAGGACCGGATGTTGGCCAGGATACGCGGGATTTTGCGGGCAAGGGAAATACGGCCTCCGGAAAGGGACCAGCGGAAGAGGAGTTCGCTCACCTGGGCCCAGCTGAGCTTGTCCAGGAAAAGGGGAACGTCACCCTGGGCCGTCGGCAGGGTGATGATCTTTGGGAAATGCCTTTTTGTCCAGCTGAAACCAGCCGGCAGCAGGCCAATCTCCCGGGCCGTCCTCTCCAACGGAGTGCCCGGGTAGATATGGAGGATGGCCACGCTGGCTTCGACCACGTCCTTGTATTTCTCGATGAGACGGATGGTCTCCTGAGCCTCTTCCCAGGTTTCGGTGGGATGGCTGAAGATGAAGAAGGCGTTCGGGACGATCTCCATCTCCCGGCACCAGGAGACGACGTTTTCGAAGTCCTTGAGGCTGACCTTCTTGTTGACGATGGAGCTGCGGACCCGTTCCGAGCCCGCCTCGACGCCGAAGGAGACATAAAAGAGCCCAGCCTCCTTCATCTTGGCCAGGAG
>JBAUIH010000407.1:0-11175 GCA_049682755.1 Candidatus Aminicenantales bacterium
GTCAGCCGGAGAACGCCGCCCTCCTCAGGAGGCTCAAGGAAGCCGGCCTCGAGTTCAAGCCGGAGGCCTGGAAAAGCGGCCCGAAACCCTTGGCGGGCAAGACGTTCGTCTTCACCGGAACGCTGACGAAATTCGAGCGCGACAGGGCAAAAGAATTGATCAACCAACGTGGCGGAAAAGTGACCGCAACCGTCTCGAGCAAAACGGATTACCTGGTCGTCGGAGAATCGCCGGGTTCCAAGCTTGTCAGGGCCAAAGAGCTGGGCATCGCTATTTTAAACGAGGACGGATTCCTGAATCTCGTCGGGGAATAGAAGAGAGTCTTATTTCTTTTTCGGCCCGAAAAGATCTTTCGAGAAGAGAGCTTTGAGCCCCTTCTTTTTATCCCCGCCCCTGAGGCTGCCCAGCTCCTTCAAAGCGATCTCGTGGTCGGCATCGTATTCCAAAGCCTTCTGGAACAGCTTGGTCGCTTTCAGGATCATCCCTTCCTGTCTGTATAAAATTCCCAGGCCGACATAACACTCCGGATTCCAGGACTCGAGTTCGATCGCCTTCAGAAAATCCTCTTCCGCTTTCTTCCGCAGGGAGGCAATCTTCGTTTCGGCAAGTGCCAGCAGCAGGAAATAGCCTCCTTTTGTCCTGTTCAGGCGAGTCACTTCCTCGAGCAGGACGATGGAGTCTTCGTACCGTCCCTGGTTGTAGAGTGTCTTGGCCTGGCGGAACTTATGGTCGGCCTTTTTCAAGATATCCCGTCCGCTTTCCCCAGCCCCGGCGGCGGGCGTCTTGCCGTCGTAATTCTTCTTCAGCTCCGGGCTGGTCAAGGTGCGATAGGCCTTGGTGATGGCGTCGAAGACCTCTTCGACGATGACCCGGTGATCCGGGGAAAGGGACCGGTCAAAGCGGTCGGGATGGAACTTCCGGGCGAGGAGAAAATAGACCTTCTTGACGTCTTGTTCGGAGGCGTCCTTGGCCACTCCCAGGATCTGGTAATAATTGGCGGTCTGGAGCCTTTCTTTGAAGGCCATTACCTCCTCCAATTGTTCGTGGGAATGAATCTGCTCGGCCTGGTCTTCGTTGTCTCCGTCATCTTCGGTGCGGATCTGCTCCTGGTCTCTGAAATCGACCAGGTTCAGGCAGTAAAAGAGGTAAAGGGTTTTCCAGAAGAACTCCGGATTGAACTTGAGCGACCGCCAGAGCTCATCGCCTGTTTTGTCTCCCTTGATCTCTGCCAGCATCTCCTTTTCTTCTTCGGTCAGGAGCCGGAAAAAGGCCTTGCTCTTGGGATATGGAGTTTTCGTTTCCAGGTGCTTCTTCAACACGGGCTCGAAGCCCATCCGCCGGATTCCGTCCTCGATGAGGTAGGGGACGCTGATCCGGGTGCCGGCCTCCTCGCCCTCGGCGGCGGGCTTTTCCTGGAAAACGATCTCAGCGTCGAAGTGAGGGAAGAGGCTCAGCGCGATCTCCCGTATCTGGTAGGCCAGTCCGTCATCGACGTTGCGCTGAGACGTCAGGCCTTTCTGGGCGAGGGTCTTGCCGATCGCCTGGCCCGGGGTGATGTACCGCTCCAGCTGGGAGTGGGCCTCGCTGGAAATTTTGCCCAGCTTAAACATGATCTCCCCCAGCCTTTCCTCGGGGACATTGGTTTTGGCCGCCGCCAGATCTCCCTCCCGGAAAAGAAGTTGCTTCTGGACGGAAGGGCGCTTGAAAAGGAGCTGTCCGTTGAGTTTATTGAAATGGATCTTCCGGAGGAAGAAACCGATATGCTTCATGACCGATCGTACCCTTCTCCCATTTTACTCCAAGGCCGCGCGCATTTCAAAGCCTCAGGCCGCTTTTCATTCTCGCGCGTTTGTGCTAATTTCTCTAGCGTGAAGGTAGCACTGGCTCAAATTTCACCCCGGCTCGGCGACCTCAGGAAAAATCTGGACCTTCACCTCGAATTCATCGAGAAGGCCCGCCGGAGAAAAGCCGGTCTTATCATCTTCCCCGAGTTGAGCCTGACCGGTTACACGCTGATGGACCTCGTCCCGGACGTCGCCGTCGAACCGGCCCGGCATCCTCTTTTCCGGAAGCTCGTCGCGGCCAGCCGGTCGATCGATATCGTTGTCGGTTTCCTGGAGGAAAAAGAAAAGGGGCTGTTCACCAACTCGGCCGCCTATCTCGCCGGCGGAAAAATCAGCCACCTCCACCGCAAGGTCTTCCTGCCGACGGGAGGGATGTTCGAGGAGGCGAAGTTTTTCGGCCGCGGCCGAAACTTCCGGACATTCTCCACATCTTTCGGAAAAACCGGCTTGATGATCTGCCGTGATTTCCTGAGCTACGGCGCCTGTTATCTCCTCTTCGCCGACGGGGTGGACATCTTGATCGTCATCAGCGCCGCGCCGGGGAGAGGAATGACCGAAGGGGACGCGTTCGCCACCAGCCGGATGTGGGAACTCATGGGAGAGGCCATCTCCTTTTTCTCCACGGCCTTCGTCCTCTACTGCAACCGGGTGGGCATTGAGGACGGCAAGATGTTTGCCGGAGGGTCGTTTGTTTTCGGCCCGGACGGCCGCCGGCTGGCCAAGGCGGCTGAGATGGAGGAGGAGCTCATCCTCGCCGACCTCCGTCTCGGGGACATCCGCTCGGCCCGCAAGAGATGGACGTTCAAGCGGGACGAGCAGCCGGAGATCATTCTTCACGGTCTTGAAAGGATCGTCCGTGACGATGACAATTAATCCCCCCTTCGTCGAAAAGGTCCTCTGCCGTTTCATCAAGGAGGAGCTTTCCAAATTCGGTTTCCGCCGGGGCATCATTGGGCTTTCCGGCGGCCTGGACTCTTCCGTCTGCGCCACCCTGGCGGCGCGAGCCCTGGGCGCGAAACAGGTTCTCGGGCTCATCCTGCCGTACAAGGACGTCTCCGGAGAAGACATCCAGGATGCCCAAGCGCTGGCCGGGATACTCGGCATCCGGACGCAGTTGGTCGACATCTCGCCGATGGTGGACGCCTATTTTTCCCGCTATCCGACCAAAAACAGGGTCCGGATCGGGAACAAAATGGCCCGGGAGCGCATGTCGATCCTCTACGACCAGTCCGCCCGCGAAAAGGCCCTCATCCTGGGGACCAGCAACAAGGCCGAACTCCTCCTCGGCTACGGGACGATCCATGGAGATATGGCCTGCGCCATCAATCCCCTCGGAGACCTCTACAAGACACAGGTCCGGGCCTTGGCGGCGCATCTGCGGCTTCCGGCCGGGATCATCAAGAAAATCCCGACGGCCGGTCTCTGGCCCGGCCAGACGGACGAGGGCGAAATCGGGCTGTCCTACGCCGAGATCGACCGGATCCTTTATGCGCTCGTCGACGAGAGACAGACGCCCGATGAAGCAATCGCCTCCGGCTTCAAAAAGGAGGCCGTCCGAAAAATCGAGTCCCTGATCATCGGTTCGGAGTTCAAGCGGAAGATGCCGCCGATCGCCAAAATCTCAAGCCGCACCGTCGGGCATGACTTCCTCTATTCCTACGACCGCAACAGATGATCCAAAAGGGCCGCCTCTTTGTCGTCGCGACACCGATCGGCAATCTCGAGGATCTGTCCTTCCGGGCGCTTCGGGTCATCCGGGAGGTCGAGGCGATCGCCTGCGAGGACACGCGTCAAACCTTCAAGCTACTCGCCCGCTATGAGATTAAGAAAAAGCTGATCAGCTACTACCAGCCGAAGGAAGGACAAAAAATCCCCCGGATCCTCGCTCTCCTCGAGGGGGGGAAGGACATCGCCCTAGTGTCGGATTCGGGAACTCCGGGAATATCAGATCCCGGCTACCCGCTCATCAGGGAAGCCATCCGGTCGGGCATAAAGATAATCCCGCTGCCGGGAGCTTCCGCGGTCGTCACCGCGCTCTCCGTTTCCGGCCTGCCGACGCACCGCTTTCTATTCCTCGGTTTCCCGCCGCCCAAGAAAGAAAAGACGAGGAAGCTGCTCGTCTCGCTGAAGGAGGAACAGGCCACCCTGATTTTTTACCTTCCGATCCGGAGGATGACGGAATTCTTGATGCTGGCCGAGGAGACCCTGGGCGACCGGGAAGCGGCAGTGGCCAGGGAATTGACCAAGGTGCATGAGGAAATCATCAGGGGGCCGATCAGCCGGTTGCGGAAAGACATGCAGGAGAGGGTGGCACGAGGAGAAATCGTCGTCTTAATACAAGGCCGCCGGCGGGATAAACGGGAGAGGAACGCATCCTAGCTCCCTGTCTATCAGCTAATCATGTCCTGAAAGGGGCAGGATATCTTGAGCTCTCTCTCCTCCATCCTCCCCCGCCGGAGGGGAGGAATGACGCGGCCCGTTTACAACTCCTCCTCCAGGTACGATGGGTGTAAAGAGACGAACTCCTCATTCGCCCTCCTCCCCTGGTGGGAGGAGGCGGGGAGGAGGGGGTATCATCATTGTTGGCAGGAGGCCCTCAGAGCCATAAAAGGAATCAAGCAAATATATGAATGATTATATTTAATAATACTTGACAAAGTTCTGCTCAGATATTATATTATATATAAACTGAGTTCAAAAACAGGAGGTTATTAATGGCTATTATCAGATGGGATCCCTTCAGGGATCTGGTGACTTTGAGGGACAGGATGAATCGGCTGTTCGAGGATGCCGTTTCAACCGCCCGAAGCGAAGAGAAAGACATGATTTCCAGCAGCTGGGCTCCCGCGGTGGATATCTACGAAGATGAGAAACAGCTCGTTTTGACCGCCGAGATTCCGGGCATCAACGAAAAAGACGTCGAGATCAAGATCGAGGACAATACCCTGAGCATTCACGGCGAGAGGAAGCTGGAAAAAGAAACCAGGGAAGAGAATTATCACCGGATCGAGCGGGCCTACGGCGCATTCTACAGGTCCTTCACCCTGCCCAACCACATCGACCAGGACAAGATCCAGGCCGAACACGAGAACGGTGTGCTGAAGATCACCATGCCCAAGAAACCGGAGCTGCAACCTCGGAAGGTCAAGATCCTCAAAACGAAGAACGAAGAGTCGCCCAAGAAATAACCGGTCTGACGGCCTCATCGAAAAAAGCCGGAAGCTCCTCATGCTTCCGGCTTTTTTTGTCTCAATCAGGCCTGCGCGACGGTCACCGCCCGCACTTCTTTGACTCCCGCCCGGCCCAGCGCGCGGCTGCATTCCCGGAGCGTCGATCCGGTCGTGCAGACGTCATCCACAAGAAGCACGGTTTTCCCGGAGAGTCCGGCCGCCTTCCTGACCCGAAAGGATCCCTTGAGATTGATTCCCCGGTCGCGCGCTTCCAAGGATGTCTGAGCGGGCGTCGGCCGGACCTTCACCAGCCGGCGGTTCATAAGCGGAAGGCCTGTCCGCTGAGCCAGCCTCCTGGCCAGGAGCCGGGCTTGATTGAAACCTCTGCTTCTCTCTTTGGCGGGATGAAGCGGCACGGGGACAATCGCCTCCAGCCCGGACCAGAGATCCTCCTCCCGGCCCAGGCTCCTGATGATGAAATCGCCCAGGTCCCGGGCCAGAATTTCGAAGCCGCGGTACTTGAAGTTCAGGATGATCTCTTTGACCACTCCTTCATACCTGGCCACGGACCGATGCCGCACGAAAGGCGGCCTTCTCTGCAGGCAAGCAGCACAAAGGTGGCTCTCTCCGGCCCCCGGGAAAAACCGTCCGCAGCAAAGGCAGAAAGGAGAATCCGTCATTCTCAGGCCATCCAGGCAGTTCCGGCAGACGACCTTTTCACCCGGCCTGATCAGGAAAGCCCGGCAGACTTCGCAGGAAGAAGGGAAGAGAAGGAGCGACCCCAGCTTCCCCCAGGCGGAGAGCCGGGCTCGGACCGACGTCAAGTGGATTCTTCTTTTTTCTGCTGGCAATCGATGCAATACGGCGTCCAGGGCAGCGCAGCCATCCGTTTTTTGCCGATCTCCTTGGCGCACATCTGACAGATACCGAATTCCTTGGTGGGTAACCTGCGCAAGGCGCCATCGATCAGCCGGAGCTGTTCCCTTTCGGCATTGGACAGGCTCAGCAAAAATTCCTTGGTATAGGAACTTTCGGCCTTATCGACGATATCCTGAGCGATGTCGGTCTCGACCTCTTTGCTTTCGTTGCTCAACTCGCTCAGTTTTTTGACGATTTTCTCCTTCTGTTGGAGGAGCGTCTTCTTGTAACCCTGTTTTTCTCTTTTGGTCAATATATCCCCCTTTACTTGGCGTAGTTTTTGCCCTTGAGGATAGTCAGGGCGCGGTAGATCTGCTCCAGCAAGGCGACCCGGCAAAGCTCATGAGAGAACGTCATCCGGGAAAGAGAGAGCTGGAGGTGGGCCTTCTCCAGGAGGTCTGACGCAAGGCCGGCGAATCCGCCGACGACGAAGGCCGTCGGTCTCTGAGAAGACAGACGCCCCCCGAGAAAGCGCGCCAGATTCTCTGAACTCATTTCCATTCCTCGATCGAAGAGTCCAATAATATAATCATCGCCCAGGTGTTTTTCAAGGTTTTCCGCCTCGATTTTTTTGATTTTTTCGGCCTCCCGATCCTTCAGCCCTTTGGCATCCTTAGCCTCCACCAACTCGCAAGGAACAAGCTGGCGGATCCTCGCCAGGTAGAATTCCTGGAGGGCCCGCCACTCCGGTTTCTTGGTCTTCCCCGGCCAGAGGATCCGGAGGCGTGTCGGCGCTCGCCGTCCTGTTTTTCTCATCTCGGCGGCCTTTTTATTCGACCGGCTCCCTCAGAGGGTCAATAATAGATAATGATTCGAAGAGTAAAAGTCAATACGAAATTGGGAATTGGGGCCGTCATTGTCCGGCCCAGGACAGCCGCGGGGCATCACCCCACAATTTCTCGAGAGAATAATGCGCCCGGGCCTGTTTCGAGAAGACATGGACGACGTAACTGCCGTAATCAAGAAGGATCCACTCCGCCGGCCCCCGGCCTTCCACTCCGAGCGGCAGCACCCTGGTTTTCTTCAGCGCCTGCTCGATCGATTCGGAGATGGCTGTGTTCTGGCGCGTGGAATTCCCCGTCATGATGACGAAGAAATCGGTGAAGGTGGAGAGTTCTCTCAAGTCGAGGACGACGATATCCTCCGCTTTTTTGTCGCGGCCGGCCTGGACGGAGAGACGGACTTCCCGGGGAAGATTTCTCTTGTTGAATGGGGGGATCATTTCTTTCGTCATTTCACTCCTGATACAGGTTCTTCCTGCGGATATATTCCTCGACGGACTCCGGGACCAGCCCGTGGATGGACCGGCCGCGGCGAACCCGGCGGCGGATTTCTGTCGAGGAGATGTCGAGGGCCGGGATGGAGAGAAGAAAAATCCGGAATGCCTCGAGAGGGCCCTCCCCGATTTCCTCCGCCTCCCGGACGTGGTGGAAACTCCCCTCATAGTCGGAGGTCAGGGCGGCGCGGGCGGCGGCCAGGTCGAAGCCCGGCCGGCTGATGACGATGAAACGGCACTGCTCCAGCACCTCCCGATAGGACTTCCAGGTCTCGATCTCCAGGAAAGCATCGACGCCCAGGATGAAAAAGATCCGGGCATTCGGGTAGAGGGACCTGACCTTATTCAAGGTGATGATGGAATAAGACCTTTCCCGGGCTTCTATCTCAAGGGGCGAGGCAATCAGGTGGGGGAAGGCGCTGACGGCGAGTTCGACCATGGCGAAACGGTCTTGGGGCGAGGCCATTTCGGTCGTCTGCTTGTGCGGCGGAAGGAATGAAGGGATGAAAAGGACGCGGTTCAACATGAACCTCGACCGGACCGCTTCGGACGCCCGCAGATGCCCCCGGTGGACAGGATTGAACGTCCCTCCGAAAAGCCCGATCCTCTCCTCCCTCGTCGCCTTACCCATCTTTCTTCTCCGGCCCGGATAAAGTCTCGACGATCGCGGTGATGAGTTCCTTCAATCCTTTCCCGGTCAGCGCGGAGAGGGCAAAAAAAGGCAGCTTCCGGCGAACGGCCAGACGCTTCACGACCGCCAGCCTCTTTCTATCCCGCTGGGTCAGGAGGTCGATCTTGTTGGCCGCCAAGATCAGCGGGCGCCCGGCTAAGTCGGGGTTATAGGACGCGAGCTCGTTCATAACGACGCCGAAATCTTCGACGGGGTCCCGGCCGCTGTAGGGCGATACGTCGATGATATGAACAAGCACCTTGGTCCGTTCGATGTGTTTCAGGAATCGCGTCCCCAGGCCGTGTCCACAGTGCGCTCCCTCGATGAGACCGGGGATGTCGGCCACAACAAAGCTCCTGTCCGTTCCCACGTCGACGACGCCGAGATGGGGGATCAGGGTGGTGAAGGGATAGTCGGCGATGACCGGCCTGGCCGCGGAGATCTTGGAGATCAGGGTGGACTTGCCGACATTGGGAAAGCCGACCAGCCCGACATCGGCGATCAGCTTGAGCTCGAGGACAAGATTCTTTTCTTCCCCGGGCATCCCGGGCTGCCATTCGCGCGGCGCCCGATGGGTGGGTGTCGCGTAGGTGGCATTCCCCCGGCCTCCCTTTCCTCCTCTGGCGGCGAGGTATTTCTGGCCAGGGTTAAGGAAATCAAACAGCTGTTCGCCCGAGGCCTCATCCTTGACAACCGTCCCGACCGGGACGCTCAAGACCAGGTCCTGTCCCTTCCTGCCGGAGCGGTTGCCGCCCTGGCCGGCGGCGCCGTTGCCGGCGCGGTTGATCGGGTGGAAGCGAAAATAGGAAAGAGAACTCAAGCCTTCTTCAGCCGCCAGAACGACGCCGCCACCGTCTCCACCGCGTCCGCCATCCGGGCCGCCCTTGGGAACCCCCCACTCCCGCCGGAAACTGACGCAGCCGTTTCCTCCCTTGCCCGCCCGGAGCGCGACTTTCACCTGGTCGACGAACATCAGTTTTTCGCCAACGCCTCCGCCGGGCAGGACGATTCTCCTGCGCGACCGCGCCCTTTAAGAATATGGGCCGGGGTTTTTTGGGGGGAGCGAAAGATAAACGGAATTTTGGCCAACGCCTCTATGCCGGCAGGACCGAGACGAATTTCCCCCGGCTTCCCCTGTTTTCGAAACAGACGACTCCGTCAACTCTGGCAAAAAGGGTATCGTCTTTGCCCCGGCCGACGTTGGATCCGGGCTTGATCGGAGTCCCCCGCTGACGGATAAGAATCGACCCGGCATGGACCTGCTGGCCGCTGAACCTTTTGACTCCCAGCCGCTTGCCGCAGCTGTCTCTTCCGTTCCGCGCGCTTCCGCCTGATTTCTTGTGCGCCATGCTGGTTCTCCCTTATTTCTTCGCCTTCTTTGAGGACTTTTTGGCCGGAATCTCTTTTTTGGCCCGGGCGGGCTTCCTGGCCCTCTCCGGCTTGGCCGGTCCAGCCTTTTTCCGGGATTTGGTTTCCTTCTTATCGGGCATCTTCGCCGCTGCCGTCTCTTCCGTCACGGTTATGACAGGGGTCTTTTCGGCTGCCGGTTCCAGTTCGGCCGCCTGTTCGGGAGGGAGGGAGGCCGCATCGGCGGCAATATTCAGAATCTTGACCCGCGTCAGCGGCTGTCTGTGGCCCCGCGTCCGCCGGTATTGCTTGCGCCTTTTTTTCTTGAAAACGATGATTTTATCGTCCTTGAAATCCTCGACGACTTCGGCCCGGACCACCGCCTTTTCAAGGAACGGGGTGCCGATCAGGGTTTCATTGTCGTCGGCGATGAGGAGGACCTGGTCGAACAGAACCGTCTTTTTCGGACCGGCCGGGAGCCTCTCCACACTAAGGACTTCTCCTTCCTGAACCCTGTACTGCTTGCCGCCGGTCTTGATGATTGCGAACATAGGACTTCCTTACAGACAAAAATAGGCCCTAAATTTAACATACAGAGTCATTTCTGTCAAATTCGGCTCGGGCTTAAGCTACCGCCGTTGCTTGACAACCGCTCTCCTTTTACTACTTAATAAGGACGAAACGGGACGGGCGGTTAGCTCAGCGGCAGAGCATCGGTCTTACAAGCCGGGGGTCGCAGGTTCGAACCCTGCACCGCCCATATCCTGTCATCCCCTTTGCGGGTGATATTTTCGGCCGAAAAATCACCCCCCGATTCATACCATACGGCGATTCCCTTTTCCTTCCCCTGGCCTCACCATATAACCCGGAGGCAAGAGTATTGGCCAAACGACTATCCAAGCAAAAAAACAAGACACCTGGGGCGCAGAAAAAGAGGAAATCAGCGATAAGCCTCGAGCCATTGCGCCGGCAGCTCGTCGAGCTCGAAGAAAAAGAGCGTGAGCATCGCCTGACCGAACAGGCTCTTCGGGAAAGCGAGGAAAAATACCGCACTGTGGTCAACAGCGCCAACGACGGGATCGTCATCGTCCAAGACGGGCTTATCCAGTTCATCAACCCCCGCCTGTCGGCGCTGTCGGGCTATGCGGCCGAGGAGGTCATCGGGCGACCTTACGAGGATTTCCTTTTTCTCGAAGAAACCCCGCAGATCAAAAAACTCTATGATCTCCGGATGGCCGGGCGGAACGTTCCGGCCAAGTATGAGTTGGTCCTCCACAAAAAGAACGGGGACCGCTTCTTCGTCGAGGTCAACACCAGCCTCATCTCTTACCGGAACAAACCGGCCGCCCTGGTCATCGCCCGGGATTTCACGGTCAGGAAACGCACGGAAAAACTCAAGGATTCGATCTTCCGGATCTCCGAGTCGGCCATCTCGTCGGAAAGCCTGGAGGAATTGTTCCAATCCATCCACCGGGTCATCTCCGACCTGATGCCCGCCCAAAACTTCTATATCGCCCTTTACGATCCGGACACTGATATCCTCAGCTTCCCCTACTTTGTCGACGAGTTCGACCCGCCGCCCCAGCCGAAGAAGCCCGGACGGGGCTTGACCGAGTTCGTCCTGCGCACGGGGAAACCGCTTCTCGCCTCGCCCGAGGTTTTCGTCCAACTGGTCGAGCGGGGCGAGGTCGAGTCCATCGGCGCCCCGTCCATTGACTGGCTGGGCGTCCCGCTCAATATCGACGGCAACACGATCGGCGTGCTGGTCGTCCAGACCTACACCGAGGGAGTCCGCTACGGAGAAGAAGAGAAAAACATCCTCAAGTTTGTCTCCGACCAGGTGGCCATGGCTGTCTACCGCAAGCGGGCCGAGGATCAAATCAAGGCGTCCCTCCGGGAAAAGGACGTCCTTCTCAAGGAGATCCACCACCGGGTGAAGAACAACATGCA
>JBAUIH010000408.1:0-8576 GCA_049682755.1 Candidatus Aminicenantales bacterium
GACCAAGTTCGGGACGTTCTACGCGAGATCGGGGCGGGTGCGGGAAGCCGAGCGGGTTCTCGAGGCGGTCCGGGCCGTGACGGGCGATGTGCTGGCCGCTTCGGGGGTGGGCCGGAGCTCGCAGAGCGACCAGGCGGCTTACCACCGGCTCAAGGGCGAGATCGAGCTGGCGCGAGGGAGATACGAGGAGGCCGTGGCGTCGTTCACGATGGCCGGCAACCTGCGCGACCTGATGGTCGAGGATTCCCTGGCCCTCGCCTATCAGAAGAGCGGCGACATCGACAAGGCCATCGAGAGATACGAGGAGTTCCTGCGGAAGGACGTCCTGGGGTACGAGGCCCAAGAGCTCTGGATCCTGGCCCATCAGGAGCTTGGGCGGCTGTACGAGGAACGTGGGGACGAGGCGAAGGGCGACAAGGAAGCGGCGGCGAAGTCCTACCGGCGCTTCCTCGAGCTCTGGAAAGACGCCGACCCCGACATCGCCGCTGTCGCCGATGCCAAGCGTCGATGACATGACCATCCCGGCTGAGGATATCTGGAAGATCGAATTGGAGATAACGGTCATCGGGGACGAGATCGTCTACTCATGATGCGTCCAAGCGCAAAAATGACCTGCTCGAAGGCCTATGTATGTATAGTAATTTGGTTTTGGGGGTCGGCTGGCAGCGGTCGCATTTTGGCCATTATTATCCCCTCCAACCATCGTGAGGAAGCATAAAAGATGACCGACAAAGATGTAAAGCGCAGCTTGGCCGTGCGGATGATATCGACAAGCCGCTCCTGTGAGCCAAAGAGCCGGAAATCAGCCGGACCTCCGGGCCCTGGGAAAGGAGAGAATCATGAAGAATACTCAAATGAGGCCTCGGCGGCCATCAGATGCTCCTGATAGGCGATATGGGGAGGAGGGGGTCTCTCGGCGATAGATGTCAGTTTGAGGTGATTGATGATGCGGTCGACCACGGCATAGTCGGTGAGAAAGGCGAGGTCAACTCATAAGCAGGCATTATCGAGTTGGCATTCCCGAGCGGGGATACTATTCCCTGGCCCCGGCGCCTTTGACATACTCATCGAACCACCGGAGTTGCTCCCATAAAACGTGTTCCACACTCTCCCGCGCCCGGTAGCCGTGATCCTCGAAAGGCAGCAGCACCAGCCGCGCTGTGCCGCCGGAACCGCGCACGGCTTCGAAGAAGACTTCCGACTGGAAGGTGAGGGTACCCGGGTTGGAATCAGCGTCACCGTGAATGATCAGGATGGGTTCATTGACCTTGTCGGCAAAGAAAGTGGGGGAGACTTGGATGTAAACGTCGCGGGCTTCGAACAGCGAGCGCCGCTCGGACTGGAAGCCGAAGGGTTGGTTGGTTTTGTTATACGAGCCGCTCCGGGCAATCCCGGCGGCAAACAGGTCGGTGTGCGCCAGGAGATTGGCCACCATCAACCCGCCGTGACTGTGACCGATGATGCCGATGCGTTTGGGATCGGCCACACCGATTTCTACGGCTTTGGCCACCGCCGCCTCCGCGTCCGCCACCAACTGGGGTATAAAAGTATCGTAGGTGGTCTCCGGATCGCCGATCATGGGCATGGTGGTGTTGTCGAGCAGCGCATAGCCCTGGAGCAAGAAAAAGAGCGGGGAGGCACCGTAAATTCGGCTGAAGCGCTGGGCCGAACCGCGCACCTGTCCGGCGGTGGCAGGATCGGCGTATTCCAGCGGGTAGGCGTAAACGACCGTGGGGAGAGGTGTGCCCTCCCGGTAACCGGGCGGCAGGTGCAATTGGAAGCTGAGCGGAACGCCGTCCTCACGTTCGTAGCGAACGATCCGCTTCTCGATCCCGCGCAGTTCAGGCATCGGGTCTTCGAAGCGGGTGATGTGGGCGCGGGTGTAGGCGCGGGTGGCCTCGCCCGCGGGGGCTTCGATCGGATCGCCCAGGGTGGCCAGGTAGTAGTTGGGCACATCGGCGGCCGACTCGGACCTCATCACGAAGTGTTCCTCGTCTCCGGCGAAAGCGACGAAGTACTCGTAGCGTTCAGGCTGGCAGCGGAAGAGACGCTGGACTTCTCCGGTCTCCATGTCGCGTAAGTCCAGAAAGGGTCGGTCGCCCTTATTGGTGGCGCCGCTGCCGCTGAAGTAAACCGCATTTCCCTTCTGGTGCAGCACCAGACGGCCGTTGGGGAGGAAATGATGCACGGGGTACCCCGGCGAAGCATAGCTGTCATCTTCGTTATGATCGAACCACAGGCGTGACGTGCCCGTATCCACGTCCAGCAGCCAGGTGTAGAGCCAACGACGCATCCGCTCCCGCTGGGTCAACATGAGCGTGCCCCCTTCGGCGCCCCAGCCGCCTTGCCAGTTCCCGATGCGGTGTTCAGCCCGGAAGATCTCTTCCGGCTCTCCGGTGAAGGGCGCTTCCAAGCGCATGAGCCGGTCGCGATACGGAACCTCGGCGACGGGATTGCCGCCGTCCAGCGCTTCGACCCAGAATAATGTGTGGGGGGCCGTGGCCCGCCACGATGTCGCGCGCGGACCCAGGGGTACGCCGTGAGTGGGAACCTGGTCGGCCAGGGGCAAAGTGGCAACGGTCGCGATTCGCTTGCCATGAGCATCCCACACTTCGATCTCTCTGGCGAAACGATACCAAGCGACCTCATGAGACCAGGGACCGACCAGTCGTTCCACCAAAAAGAATTGGCCGTCCGGTGAGAAATCGGCGGAGGCGTAAACATCAGGCTTACCCAGTACTTTAAGCTCATTCTTGGCCGGGTCCAGGACGATCAGTTCACTGGTTGTATAGTATTCGAAGAGAGCGTCATCGGTGGCGGTTTCGAGCAGGTTGCGGGCCTCGTAGGTGGAACGCGCGCTCGCTCCTTCCCCCTCGAGTATTTTTGGTCCCGCCGGGATGGCGGGCGGCTCGGGTGGGGCGCCGCGTTTTGGGATGCGGCGGACCAGGAGGTGCTTTTGGTCAGGCAGCCACTCGACCCCGGTACCGAGAAGGTGATTGATAGCCAAATCGTCGATTTTGGCCAGGTCGCCATTCACTGCGCCGACCCACAAACCGATGTGGCCGGCATGCTTGACGGTCAGGGCGAAGCGTTGGCCGTCGACCGTCCAGGCGACGTCGAAAACCTCGGCCTCCTTTGGCAGATCGAGGGATGTCTCGGCGCAATTTGCGACCTTGATCAATCGCGGAGAAGTGGCCCCGTGCAACCCGTAGAAAAAATTGACCACGGGATCAACCCGCATGCCGGCTAACTTGTGCATCGGCGCCGCCAGCTCGGCGAGGGGGGGATAGATGACAGGATCTGCAAGCAAAAGGTATTCACCCGTGGGCGAAGTCCAGACGCTGGGCAGCTGAGGCGCGTGAAGAACCTTCCGTATCGCCTCGGGTGGAGACTGCCACTCGGTTACCGGTTGCCGGTCCTGGGCCGCGGCCCCGGCTACGGTCGCCGTCAATATGACGATGAGCGGGCATCGAGTCAAGCGTCGAAACATTGTCTCCCTCCTTGGTCAATATGAATGTTATTTCAATTATATACCGGCCACAATCAGGATAAAACCTAAGCCGTAAAGAAATTCCCCGCGCTTTCGGGTTCTCATTTCCGCTTCAGTAGCGCCAGCTTGTCAGGTCGGCGCCCGCCGGAGCGGATTTCAGAATGCGCTCCATCATTTTGGGCGCCACCCGCAGGTTGATGGTCAACCGCGACAGGGAATTCGGATTGTCATGATCTCCGCTCCAGCAATGTTCGAACCGGTCTCCGTAATCGATTTCCCCGTCGTAATAGGGATCGGTGGTGCTTTCCAGGAAATCCTCCATCAGGTAAACGGCGTTGTTCAAATAAAAATTATCCATGTCCCCGACATAGATATGGATTTTGCCTTTTGATTTCGGCCCGAGGATTTTCCAGTCGCGTTCCAGAATATAGCGCAGGTCATAGTTCTCACGCCAGTATGCGGCCACTTCATGATCGATCTCACCGGTCATTTTGTCCCATATCGGTTTGGGACAGCCGTCGTCACCCACAGGGCTGAACACGGCCTGCCAGACGTCCCATTGGCCGCCGGACCGTCCCTTCGTGGCGATCACCAGTTCCCGGTGATTGGCCTCTTCCAGGGTCTCCCGGACCTCCCCCAGATAGTTACGCGCGCCGGGGCGCGGAGCGAGCTTCCATTTGTTGTTGGCGTAGTAAGCGTTCTCATGCTCGTATATGTTCACGATGGTGTATTGCCGGAAGTCGATGGGATCGGGACAAAAAGACCAGCATCCGTTGTATTCATCGGGATAGAAGATCTGGACGGCGAGGACTTCCCATCCGCCGGTGGATCCTCCGTACAGGCAGCGGGCCCATCCTTCCCCGATACCCCGGTATTGTTCTTCAATATAGGGGATGAGCTCATAGGTGATCGCGTCTCCGTAAGGCCCGATATTCGCGGAATTCACGGCGTAGGAATCATCATAGTAGGGATTGGCGCGCTGGATGGTGACGATGATCATACGGGGAAAATCCGGGCCGGTCCAGGCTTTGAAGAATTTGTAGGCTATTTCCTGATTGAGAAGCTCGTAACCGGCCCTGTCGCTCCGGTCGGTGCTCGATTGTCCCGGATCGGGCGGTGTGTCCCGGAAGAGAGTGGGGGTATAAAAATAACGGTGATGATGGCCGTGATAGATCATCAGGGGGTAGCGGGCTTCGGGATGTTCCTCGAACCCTTCCGGCAGCATGATGATGGCCTCCAGAAACATGGGACGCCCCCAGAACTCGGTGAGCCGGTCGCTTTGGATTCGGATATGCTTGATGTATTTGTTGTCTTCTCTTTCGGGAAAACCGGGGATTTGCCGGTCCATGACGATTTGAACGGTCTTTTTTTGGGAGGGATCGATGGTCATCATTTGCGGCGGGCTGAAGAAATTCCCGGGTTTGCGGTTCCACTGCTGCCCTTCGCCTTTGTCCGGAGGCAGTTTCACGCTGTGCCCGTCGGCGCGGTGGAAAGTTTCATAGCGGTTGAAAAGCGCCTGCACATAATACTCTCCGGCAGGGACATCCGCCAGGCTGTCGGCGGGAAAGCCGAAAACCGTTCCGTCAATGACGGCGGATTCATCCGGGGCCAGCCCGTCGACGTCGATGCCGAACATGGGGCAGAATTGAAAGCGGGGCTCACTGTCCGGATTCTCCCCCAGCATCAGCAGGACCCTTCCATCCTGGGCTTCCTGGGCAAGGTTTCCGGAAAAAGAAATCTCAAACCGAAGCGGGCCGGCCTCTTTGCCGCCGTCCGCACTGCAGGAGAGACTGAACAACAGGGCGGCGGACAACATCAGGAAACCAAACACCTTCCCTTTGAAACATCGATCACGGTGATTCATATGATCTCCTTTGAACCGATTATATTTCTTTCATGCCGACAGGTCACCAAAATGTTTCAAAAACCGTCCGGGTGTCCGGACGGGAAAGTCAGCGGGTCCGGTATTTTTCAAACCAGGCCCTTAAATAAAGCTGGTTCAATATCTGGTGGGAAGGCCGTCTCCACCCGTGGTATTCGTTCGGCATGCGGATCAACAGCGTATCTTTACGCTGCATTTTCAACGCCCTGAAGAATTCTTCGCTTTGTCCCATGGGCGTCCTGAGATCGAGTTCACCGGTCATGAGCAAGAGCGGTGTGGTCACATTGCCGACGGAAGCGATGGGCGAGCGTTGGTACCAATCCAGGGGATTGACCCAATGCGGTCGTTTAAACCAGCTGTACTTATCCGTCGGGTCATCGGCGGCTCCGGCGGCTGATATATAATTGACGATCGGCCGCATGGCGCAGGCCGCCCGAAAGCGGTCTGTCTGCCCGACGATATAAGAGGTCAGGATGCCGCCGCCGCTTCCTCCGCACACAAACATGTTTTCCGTATCAATGAACCCCTTCGCCACCGCCGCATCCACGCCCGCCATCAAATCATCATAGTCCTTTCCGGGATAACTGTATTGGATGCCGTCGACAAAATCCTGGCCGTATCCTGTGCTGCCTCTTGGGTTCATATACAGAACCGCATATCCCTCGGCCGCGAAATTCTGCCAGGCCCAGTTCCATCTCACCGAGTACATGGCATAGGGGCCGCCGTGGATCCAAAGCACCAGGGGATATTTTTTCCCTTCCTCGAATTCAGCCGGTTTGATCAGCCATCCCTGCAGATTCAGGCCGTCCGGCGATTGGAACCACATTTCTTCAACTTCTCCCAGCTTCACATCCTTCAGAACATCGCTGTTGACATCGACGACCGTGGTCAGGGTTTCAGGCTGCCCCAGCGTAAAAGTGACCAGGTATCCCGGCCGGTGAGGGGTGGAACAGATCGCGGCGGCCTGTCCGTTATCAGCCAAAGTGAAGGAAGAGAGATCATGTTCCCCCTTTGTGATTTTGCGGATATTCCCGTCCATGGAAACAAAATAAAGATTGGAAAGACCTCTTTCCGCCATGAGATAATACACGCCGCTGCTGTCCGGAGCCCAGGTGACGTCTGCGGGCGAACTGGGGAGGCCGCCGGCCAGCAAACGTTTTTTATTCCCCTGGATATCCATGAGATACAGGCTGGAGATATTCCCGTCGGCATAATTCCGGTCGTCAAAGCCCGTATAAACAATCCAGCGCCCGTCATGGGAGATCCGCATTCCCCGGTCGGGGCCGTCCCGTTCGGTCAGTTGTTTTATGTCTCCTGATTCCAAGTCCAGGGCATAGATCTCACACTCATTGATCTCCATTTCCACTTCATCCCACGGCTTGAGAAGAGAGGCGAAAAAGATCGTTCGGCCGTCATGCCCCCATTGCGGGTCGCAGGACCAGAAATGCCGCGGGTCATGATAGGTGTAATCTCCGGAGGTGATCTGCCGGGGCGTTCCCCCTGTTTTTGCGTCCACGGTAAAGATATGCATAAAACCTTTGGGGATGTCACCCATGCCGTCATAAGCCCAGATAATGCGGTCGATGACCTTGGCGGGTTCGGCCAGCTTCGCTCCCTTGGGAAATTCAGGCAGTGTGACCGGAAGCGGCGATTGCGTCACGGGAAGATACATGCCGAAAGCCAGGGTTTCGCCGTCCGGAGACCAGCGAAGCCCCACCGGGGTGTGCTCCACATGCGTTAACCGGGCCACCTCATGCGAATCCGGCCACAGCACGTAAACCTGAACGGTCCCGTCCCGGTCGGAAAGAAAGGCGATCCTTTTTCCGTCCGGGGACCACACCGGGGAGAAATCAGACCAACGGCCGTGAGTCAATTCCCGCAGGCGGTGGCCCTTCACATCCGCGATCCAGAGATGACTTCGTGTCCGGTCATTCATTTTGTCGACACTTCTGCGGACGAAAAGGATGTGGCTTCCGCCGGGCGAGATCTGAGGGTTGCCGATATCTTCCATCTCCAGATAGGTCGCTGTGTCCAGCAGCCGGGTGGGGGCAGCCTCTGCCCCCTGCGGGATCAGGGCAAAGCTGAAAATGATCACAAACGCCGATGATATCTTTCGCATGGGCTTCTCCTTAGGGAACGTTTCGTCATGGCTATTCAACATTGCCGCGATCCAAAATAATAGATCGAAATCGATTATCGAAGGTTAAACTTCGAATATTTCTGAACCTAAAATCAAGCAGAATAGTGGGCGATGCTATTTCCTCTCAGGAAGCGGTTCCATATGGTCGTGTTCCACAAACAAACGGAGCCATTTCTCGGGATACCCCACCTGTATCTGCTTCCGGTCTTCGGTGTAGAGATAACCCTGATGGTGTTTCACCAGCAGATCATCCCCCAGCTTCCACCAAGCATCAATGACTTTATCGGCATTATCCAGGCAGTAGCCGGTCAGAAACTCAGCCGCTTTATCCGGGCTTTCCTCATGAAGAGCCATGGCTTTTTCTTCGATTTCTGCCTGACGCGCCAAAGCCTCCCCCTCCCACTTCGCTTGAGCCTTTTTTACGTCCTCAATAGCATAGCCGTACTTGGGAATGCAATTAAAATCAACATATATGAAAGCCCAGCGTGCGGAATCACGGTTAAAGCTCCAGTGGTCTCCAATGGTAAAGGAGTGAGGTATTTCAGTGATGCCGGCATAAAAGGGAACGAAACAGGAGGTGGGAGTCACACCCAATGCGACCCATACCAATCCCCCTATGCCGTCCGGCATGCCCGCGCGGGATTGAGTGATGGTGGTGTATTCGCAGTGGCCCAAGGCAATGGGACGGTTGAAACCGTATGTTTTGCCGTCCAGCTCAAAGACGTAAGGATTATTCGAAATGGGATTGTTATAAGGACCGGACACAAGTTTATTGGTACAGTCATAGATCGTGCCTTCATAATGATCACGGTGAATTCTCATGATATCGGCGACCGTCACCTTCTTATCCGGTTTGACCGAAAACGGGAATTCGTCATTGGGTGTTTTGGGATCGAGATTCAAAGAAGGAGCCAGCAAATCGAAAGCGCGCCAGAGACGATGATTTTCATAAGTTTTGATCCAGGGAGAATAGGTCTTTTTCCAGTTGAACGGCTGATCGCTTTTGGGATCATACCACCCCTTTTCCACGGCATAGGAGATAACGTTAGGGGACGCTATGAAAT
>JBAUIH010000409.1:0-10124 GCA_049682755.1 Candidatus Aminicenantales bacterium
GCCTTGGGGACAGCCCCAACGATCTTCCTCTCTTAGAGAACGTCGATTTCCCCGTCCTCGTCCAGAAGCCGGGAGGCCGCTATGATCCATCCATCTGGCTGAGCGGTCTCTTCCGGGCCGGGGGAGAGGGGCCGGAAGGCTGGGGCGCCGCGGTCCTCGAACTCGTCGGACGCCTCAGCGGCTGATTTCTCTATTCAAGGAGGTGACCATGGCGGACTTTTATCAGACCGGAGTCATCACGACATTCCACCGGCTCGGGCCGACCGACCTCGAACGGATGGAGCGGGAGCTCGTCGAATTCAACAGGCATCGTCCCATCGCGCTCGTCCTGCCCATCACTCCCGCCGAGCTCGACTCTCCCGCCATCCAGGGGATCATGAAGAACCTCAAAGAGATCCCCTACCTCAACGAGATCGTTGTCACCCTCGGACGGGCCGCCGAGAAAGCCCATTTTCTTCAGGCCAAGGAGTTTTTTTCTTCCCTGCCCCAAAGGCAGCGAATCATCTGGGCGTCGGGTCCTTCCCTCGCCGAACTCTACGAACTCCTCGCCCAGAACGATCTGCCCGTCGGCGGTGACGGAAAGGGACGTTCGGCCTGGATCGCCTATGGCTACATCCTGTCGCGCGAAGACAGCAAGGTGATCGCCCTCCATGATTGCGATATCGTTAACCACTCGCGGGAGTTGGTCGGTCGGCTCTGCTATCCGGTGACGTCTCCGAGCATAGACTATGCTTTTTGTAAAGGCTATTACGCCCGGGTCACCGACCGTATGCACGGCCGGGTGACCCGGTTATTCGTCACCCCTCTAATCCGCAGCCTGGAAAAGCTTCTCGGCTGCCTGCCCTTTCTCGTTTATCTGGACAGTTTCCGCTATCCTCTGGCCGGAGAATTTTCCATGCTGACCGACCTGGCCCGGATCAACCGGATCCCGAACGATTGGGGGCTCGAGGTCGAAACCCTGGCGGAGGTCTACCGCAATTACTCGCTGCGAAGCATCTGTCAGGCCGAACTCTGCGAAACCTATGAGCACAAACATCAGCCGCTCTCGGCCGATGACCCGAAGACGGGCCTGATGAAAATGTCCGTCGATATCGCCAAGTCCATCTTCAGGAACTTGGCCGTCGAGGGGATCATCCTCAGCCGGAGCGCCCTCGGCACCCTCCTCATCAATTACCAGCGCACGGCCAAGGATGCCATCAAGCGCTACCGCGATGACGCCGCCATCAACGGACTCTTTTTCGATTCCCACCAGGAGTCGATCATCGTGGAAGCCTTCAGCCGCGCCCTCCAAATCGCCGGGAACGCGTTCTTTGAAGACCCGCTCTATTCCCCACTCATCCCGAACTGGAACCGGGTGATCTCGGCCATCCCCGATTTCCTCGACCGGCTCCGCGACCTCATCGAGAAAGACAACTCCGGATAAACCGTCCGACCGCTTATTGTTGAAAAGACGCTTGGGCCCGGATGAGATCATGAAGGGTGATGATCCCGACGACGGCGCCGTCCCTTTCCACGACGATGAGAGCCGAAACAGGCGAGGCGATGAACTTGTCCCCGATCTTCCGGACCGGCTGGTCCGGGAAGCAGGTGACGGCCGGCTGGATTTCCGGGGGCGTGCCGGCGAGCACCGCCCTTTGGATTTCCTGCCGGGTGAGGATCCCCTCGAGCCGTCCATCCAGGAGGACCGGGAAACAGGCATAGGGATAGCGGTCGATGAGCTCTTTCAAGGTTTTCACTTCCAGTTTTTGGACGGCGACGGGCTTGGGGTTGGCGATGGCCGAGACAGGGAGATTTTGCCAGCTCTGAAGGTCCAGGGGAGGGCGGATCTTGTGGAGTTCGTGGCCGTCCTGGACCAGCAGGGCGTCATAAAAGTTCAATCGCCCGGCACCCCTGGCGACGGCCTGGCTGATGACCAATCCGATCATCAATCCCGGGATCAGTTCGAACTGGTGGGTCATCTCGAAGACGATCAGGAGCGAAGTCAGGGGGGCGCGAACGATCGCTCCGAAGCAGGCGCTCATTCCGACGGCGGCCAGAACAACATGGTCGGCGGAGGAAAGAGGAACCCAGAGGCCGGCCAATCCGGCGGTGAAGAACCCGGCCATGCCGCCGATGAAAAGGGACGGCGCGAAGATGCCGCCGGAGCCGCCGCAACTGTAGCCGGCCGCGGTGGCGATGAGCTTGAAGATGACCATCACTCCGGCGACCTTCCAAGGGAAATCGTTGGCCAGAGCGGCCGAAAGGTCCTGATACCCCAGTCCGAATATGCCGATCTTTCCGGTGGCCAGAAACACGGAGGTGCCGATCACCCAGGTCAAAAACGCTCCTATGATCGGAAGAATCCAGGAAGGGAGACGGCGCCGCCGAAGGTACTTTCTCCAGGCTATAGTCATCCTCTGGAAGACCATCCCGGCCAGGGCAGCCAGGGCGGCCGCGAAGGGGACAATCAGGTAGTGTGCCCAGGTTACGCGGGTGACAGGGGGCAGCGAGAACGCCGGCTGCCGGCCGATCAGGGCATGGACGATGAACGCTCCGACGACCGAAGAGAGGATCACCCGTCCCAGGTAGCGGCTGTTGAAATCGCCGATGATCTCCTCGATGACGAAGGTAATGGCCGCCAGGGGAGTGTTGAAGGCGGCGGCCAGCCCGGCGGCCGCACCGACCACCTCAGCGCTGCGGCGCTCTCTCCGTCCGAAGCCGAACAACCCGGCTGCGTTGGAGGCGACTCCGCTTCCCACATAGATAGAAGGACCCTCCCGGCCCAGGCTGTTTCCTCCGCCGATGCTCAGGACTCCCGTGACGAATTTGACCAGAGTCGTGCGGGGAGACATATAACCCATTTCTTTCCAAAAGGCCGTTTTGGCCTGGGGGACGCCGCTCCCGGCCGCTTCAGGGGCCGTAAAGAAGAGCAGCGCGCTGACGATGACGGACGATCCCATGATGACGGCGAAGCTGCCGATCGCGAAAGAGGACTCTGAACCGCCGGCGAATTCCAAGAAGGTCCGGGAGAAGAGCAGGTTCGTCAAGAAAAGAAAAGCGACCGCAGAGAGGGCCGCGGCCATGCCGAAGACGGCCGTTTGGATGAGGGAACGGGCATTTTCGGGGAGCCGCAGGAGCGTTTCGGTCAGGCGGAGACGGATCATGGCAAAGGCTTGAGATTCCCTATTCTAGAGCAATTCGTCGGGATTGAAAACCCATCGCCAACCATTTCCGTTCAGCCAACGCCGATCATGAAAATGGTAAATCTTGAAACGCTCCCGATCCTTCAGGGTTATTTGACAGGCGCTCGACATAAAACTATATTAGGCCGCGTGTCAACGGGTCCGATAAGCACGGTGCGAAATCCAAGAGTGGGAGGGTAGGCCATGTTCAAAGGACATCCCAAGGGTCTCTTTGTTGCCTTTTTCGCCAATATGGGCGAACGATTCGGCTTCTACACGATGATCAGCATTTTCGTCCTGTTTATGCAAGCGAAGTATGGCCTGTCCGCGGGCACGGCGGGCTTCATGTACTCGACATTCATGGTTGGAGTCTATATTTTCCCGCTCCTCGGCGGCTTTCTCGCCGACAGGTTCATCGGCTACGGCCGGACGATCAGCCTCGGCATCGTCGTCATGTTCATCGGCTACGCCATGCTGACCCTGCCGACGGCCATGAACACGGGCTTTGCCCTGGTTGTCGCGGCCCTGGCCGTCATCTCGCTGGGCACGGGCCTGTTCAAGGGCAACCTCCAGGCCCTGGTCGGCAGCCTCTATGACGACCCCAAATACGGCGCTCTCCGGGATAGGGCCTTCAATATTTTTTACATGGGAATCAACATCGGCGCCATGTTTGCCCCGACCGCCTCGGAGAAGGTGAGCAATTGGATCCTCAAGGCTTCGGACTATTTTTATGACGCCCGGATTCCGGCTCTGGCCAATGATCTCTTGAAAGGGAGACTGGCCGATGCAGCGGAGTATCTTTCGATCGCTCGACTCCAGGACCCCGGGGTCACTCTGGAGGGATTGAGACAATTCTCGGAAAGCTATATCAATGCCCTGAGCAAGTCCTACCATTTCGGGTTCGGGATCGCCTGTTTCAGCTTGGTCCTGTCCATGGCCATCTTCCTGGCCTTTCGCAAGCATTACAGAACGGCCGACTACACGGAGCGCCAGAAGGCCAAGTCCGAGGCCCTCAAGTCCCAGGTTGTCGAGCTGACACGCGAACAGACGCGCCAGCGGCTCATCGCCCTCGGCCTCGTCTTCGGCGTCGTCATCTTCTTCTGGATGGCCTTCCATCAGAGTGCCGTCACCCTGACCTATTTCGCCAGGGACTACACCGTCCCGAGCGTGGGCAAGGCGACCAACCTCTGGTTCGATATGACGGGGCTCCTCCCCATCTTCCTGGCCTTGGTCGGGCTGGTCTTCCTCCTGAAGAAATCGTCGGGCCCGCTGGCCCGCATCCTCGGCGCGGCCTCTTTTGCTGGCTTCGGCGTCCTGGCCTACCTCCGCTACAGCGGCTACGACGCGACAAATCCGTTCCAGCCCCAGATGTTCCAGCACTTCAATCCGTTCTTCATCGTCGTCCTGACGCCCATCGTCATCGCCCTCTTCGCCTGGCTCAACCGCAAGGGCAAGGAGCCCTCGGCCCCGCGGAAGATCGGCGTCGGCATGCTCATCACGGCCGCAGCGTATACAATCCTCGTGGTGGCCTCGTTCGGCCTCGCGAGCCCGCGGGCCCTCGGCGGCCTCGTCGCCCCGGCAGACTCCCAGGTCTCCGTCTACTGGCTCATCTCGACCTATTTGGGGCTGACGATCGCCGAGCTCTTCCTCAGCCCGATCGGCATCTCCTTCGTCTCGCGCGTCGCTCCCCCCAAGTACAAGGGATTGATGCAGGGCGGCTGGTTCGCCGCGACGGCGGTCGGCAACTCCCTCGTCGGGGTCGTAGCCTGGTTCTGGATGCGGGTGCCCCTCTGGGCGGTGTGGGCGATTCTCGTCGGAGCGTGTCTCCTGTCCGCGGCCTTCATCTTCTCCATCATGAAGCGGCTGGAGCGGGCCGCCCGGGTCTGACGCGCAGCCCAGATTCGGCAGACTTGGCCGAGCAGCCGAACAATTCCCCTTATCCAGGCATTCTATCTGGAAGGAGGCCTCAGGGCGTTCCCATTTTCTTGGGATAAAGCGATCTCCATTGACTTCTCTCTCCTCGAGGCGCTATGCTTTTCCCTCGCCTGACGGATGACTGATCGAACGAACATCTTTTATCCAGGAGGTATGGCTATGAGGATATGGCGCCCCGTAATTGTCTTAATCGGATGCTTGGTCCTGACGGGAACGGCTCTCGCGGGCGCGGTCGAACTGGCTAAGCGGCCGGTCCAACTCGACGATTTCGCCCGCCTGAAGACCGTCCGGGATCCGCAACGATCTCCTGACGGCCAATGGGTGGCCTATACGGTCAGCACGATTGATCTCGAAAAGGACAAAAGGAATACCGATATCTGGATGGTGAATTGGCAGGGGGGTGAAGAGGTCCGCCTGACCTCGAGTCCCGAGAGCGAAAGCCAGCCGCGCTGGAGCCCGGACAACCGCTATCTCGCTTTCCTGGCCGCGCGGGGAGAAGAGGACGAGAAAAAACTGGGGACCCAGATTTGGTTGCTCGACCGCCGGGGTGGAGAGGCTCAGCGACTCACAGACGTCAAAGGCGGAATCTCCGACTACGCCTGGGCTCCCGACGGGAAGCGTCTTATCCTTGTCGTCAACGACCCGGACCCTGACGATGAGCCGGAGAAAAAAGAGGGCTGGAAACGGAAGGCCAAACCGCCGTTGGTCATCGACCGCTATCATTTTAAGCAGGACCGGGCCGGGTACCTTCGCCACCTCCATCAGCACCTCTGGATATTCGACCTGGAGACGCGCAAAGGAGAGGCGATCATATCAGGGCCGTTTGACGAGCGGGCCCCGGCCTGGTCGCCGGACGGAAAGTCGATCGCTTTCGTCAGCAATCGCGCCCCCGACCCCGACCGGTCGGCCGACAGCAACATCTATGTCATGGAAGCCCGAGCGGGCGTGGAGCCCCGGGCGCTGACTGTCTTTCCCGGTCCGGACGGCGGCCGTCCCGTCTGGAGCCCCGACGGGCAGTGGATCGCCTACTTTCAGGGCGATGAGCCACGCTTCTCTGCCTACAATTTGAACACGCTTGCCATCGTTCCGGCGGCCGGCGGGGAAGTCCGGGTACTGACTGCTTCCCTTGACCGGGGGGTGGAAGGTCCTGTGGAATGGACGGCTGACAGCCGGAATCTCCTGTTCATCGTCGATGATGACCGCGCGAGCTATGTCGCCCGGACGGCTGCCTCCGGAGGGACCGTCGAGAAATTAACGGGCGGTCGCCGGGTCGTTTCATCACTTTCCCTTGGCCCCGACGGGAATCCCGCGCTCCTGACGGCGACGGCGGCCGAGCTACCCGAGGTTCATGCCCTCGAGCAGGGCACATTCCGGCGCCTCAGCCGGCAGAACGACGCCTGGCTATCCGAGGTCGAGCTTGCCGTAACCGAGGATTTCACCTCGAAAAGCAAGGACGGAACGGTCGTCAACAGTCTCCTGATCAAGCCGGCGGGTTTCAAGGACGGTCAGAAGTATCCCCTCCTTCTCCTCATCCACGGCGGCCCGAACGGCCAGGACGAACACGTCTTTGATTTCGATAACCAGTTCTTTGCCGCTCAGGGCTATGCGGTTCTGAACGTGAATTACCGGGGAAGTTCCGGGCGGGGCTCGGCCTTCCAGAAGGACATCTATGCGGAATGGGGCCATAAGGAGGTCGTCGATCTCGTCGGCGCCGTGGATGAAGCCATCCGCCGCGGCATCGCCGACCCGGAGAGGCTGGGAATCGGAGGCTGGAGCTATGGGGGCATCCTAACCGACTCGACTATCGCCGTCGACCAGAGGTTTAAGGCGGCGGTGAGCGGGGCGGGTTCAGCCCTGCATCTCTCCTTGTACGGGACCGACCAATACATCCTTCAGTACGAGCAGGAGATTGGATTGCCCTGGAAAAACCTGGATCCCTGGATCAAGGTCTCGGCCGCTTTCCTGCGGGTCGGCCGCATCCAGACTCCAACCCTCTTTATGTGCGGTGAGAAAGACTTCAATGTGCCCATCGCCGGCAGCGAGCAGATGTACCAGGCGCTCAAGAGCCGGGGCATAGAGACCCGGTTCATTGTCTACCCGGGACAGTTCCACGGCATAACGACGCCCAGCTATATGCGGGATCGGCTGGAGAGGCGCTTGGCTTGGTATAATAAGTTTCTTATGCCCGCCGGCCAGGCCGGACAGGAGCAGAAATAGCAATTATTTTTTTCGCCGAAGCTCCCGTTCAATCCGAGTACACAGGCCAAGGAGCATGTTCAGCTCCCATTCGGTCAACCCGGCCCGCCCGATGAGACGTCTCAAGTTGCGGGCAATTTCGGCCTTTAGGTCCTTGTCTCCCTTCCGGCCATAACCTAAGAGCTGGAGCGTTTCCAGCAACCGGCGATAGAGCTCCTGAAGCTCCTTGTTCTCGACCAACAACGGAGTGATTGTACCGGTCTTGGATCGGCTCAATTCGTAGGCCACGATCAAGACGCTCTGGGCAAGATTAAGAGAAGGGAAGGCGGGAGAGGACGGGATTCTCAACACTAGGCCGCATTGTTCGAGCTCTCGATTGGTCAATCCGGTGTGCTCGTTCCCAAAGAGGATAGCGACCCGGTTCGCCGCCGCCGTTTTCCTGATCCGAGAAGCGGCCGTCTGGACATCCAGGATGAGCCCCCTTCTGCTGCCCAGCCGCCGGGTCGTTCCGACGACCAGCGACTTTCCGGCGATCGCCCGGCGCAGGGTCTTATAGGCCTTTGCTGCTTCCAACACGTCTTTGGCGCGGCAGGCCATCGACCTGGATTCGCCTGTGAGATAGAGGATGGGGGCGACCAGCTCAAGCCGGTGGAATCCCATGTTCTTGATCGCCCGGGCGGCCGCCCCGATATTCCCCGGCTCAGTGGGTCCAACGAGGATGAAATGAACGTTATCTTTCCAGGTTTTTCGTTTCATCTCCGGTCCGCGCTCAATTTAGCATGGCCGGTGAGGAGAATCAAAGGGGGAGAACGGGAAAATGCAGATAGGGGAGGAAATCTATCCGGTCTCTGAAGGTCTGGATGGCCGTGCTGATCCCGGGCTGGGATGTTTGTCCCGTCCCATTGGTTTCACCGGGCGCCTTGATAAACCTCACGACACATGGGCAGGTCTTCTGTGGTAGGATTTCTATGTGCTGACATGACAGCCTGTGGACGGACTCGTCCAATGGGCAAAAGAATCATGAATTGCGACGGCCGCAATCTGACAGACAGGGAGGTTCGAAGATGAGGCTGCTTGCTGTGTTTCTTTTGGCGATGGCACTTGTTCCTTGCTGGTGGAGTCAAAATACGAAAGGCATGTCTGTTCCCCAGACCAGGCAAGACGGCTGGCTCACCGGGAGCGTGGTCGTGATCACCACTGCGAATTTTAACTCCTCGGGAATGCACGAACAGACCGACAGATTGTTATCAGACTATATCCTTGCATCCGTAAAAAATTGAGGGAGTGGTTCTTGTCAGAGGGAGCGGCGTCTTTCTAGAACATAGTAGCAGCGGGCTCCGAAGAGAAAATCGACGGCCGCATAGCCCCGGTTGAAATAATACTCGAGGACGCGGCGGAGCGCTTTCTGCCAGGAGGCGACCGGCTCGTGCTTACCCCTCCAGGCGTTGATGTCGCGGGGAACTTCTGCCAGGATGACCTTATCCGTCAGGCCGAGTCGGGTTCTTCCCGGCAGAAATTCAGCCTTGCCCGCTCTCCTTTCCAGCGCCCTGGGCAAGGAGTCTTCATTGAAATGTTCGAAGCGGCCGCGCCGCCGCTCGGCAACCCTCTTTGTCCGGATCGGCCACTCCATCAGAAAGCGGTCGGTGGGAATCCCCGGTCCCAGGTTGAGCTTCGAGTCCAGGCCGTAGAAGTTGCGCATGTAGGTCGAGGTGACAGCGCCCAGGGTGTGGATATTGAGGTTGGCGTTTCTGGCCTGGAGCGGATCGACCGTCCAGGTGATGCGCTTGAATCCCAGCTTCACGGCCCAGTGCCGCTGCGCCCATTTGAGCCGCTTACCGATCCCGTATCCCTGGTATTGGGGAAGAACGGCGAGAAGATGGGAGTGTTGGCTGAGCTCACCATCGTGAACGGCCGGGAAGGAGTAGACAAAGCCCGCCATGTCTTTCTTGACATAAGCTCCCAGGATGATCGCCCCCATGATGGCCGAGATGCAGAACTGGTGCGTAGGCGTCAGGTCCGTCTCGCCGTGCCGCCAGACGCGCCGCTGGATATCCGGGAGCTTGCGAAAGTCTTCGAACGAGGTCAACCGCCGGATCCGCAAGTCAAAGGTCTTCTCGGCGGTCGATCGCTTAATCGTCGGCATCTATTTCCGTGGCCATCCATCTTAACCCATCACCCGGCCGGCTTCAAGCTCAGCCTCTTGATCAGCATGGTCCCGTAGGAGCCGCGGGGAAGGAGAAACGAGAAGGTCCATTTCTTCTTCCCGGGATGGAGCTCGTCCATACCGCTGGAGAGGACGTCGAGCTCCCCGGGAATGACCAGGGCCTTCCGCTGGAACGAGCGAAAGTAGACCCGGCGGAGCGCTCGGGTCCGGAATGATCCCGGGGAAAGGCCTCTTTCCTTCAGGATCTCATCAAAAATCGAGCGGCTGAGGTCGTCGGCGAATTCCATTTTCGGAGAAGCCGTCGGGATTTCGAGCGCAACAAGGTAGGAGAAGGTTTCGGCGTCGAGGCCAGGCCAAAAGAAATAATCACCTTCTCGACCGGAAACCTCGGTGTAAACTGGGACCTTCTTCCGGATCAGTCTCCGCAGGGACTCGTTCCAGAGATGGGATTGGAAGGCGGCGTAGAGCATCGCCACCTCTTCTTCGGGGATCGATTGGAGGGCCCGGACGAAGTCTTCGGGATGCTCGCTGAGGAAACCGAAGATCCTTCTCTCCAGGGGGCTTTCGGCCAGGTTCAGGAGAAGCGGCCAGTCCCGCCAGTTCTTGAAGAGGGCGGCTTTCCTCCGGCGCTCTGCTTGGTTATCTTCGGAGCTGGAGCTCGTCAGAAA
>JBAUIH010000410.1:0-9520 GCA_049682755.1 Candidatus Aminicenantales bacterium
GAGCGGGAAACGGGATTCGAACCCGCGACCAACGGCTTGGAAGGCCGATGCTCTACCACTGAGCTATTCCCGCACAAGTGGGCAGGGAAGGATTCGAACCTCCGAAGCGTCTCCGCAGCGGGTTTACAGCCCGCCCCATTTGGCCACTTTGGTACCTGCCCGTATAGAGATTCGCTCGACCATCGTCCCAACCGGACGAGCGGGGTCTTCAGCGGGCTCATTCCCGAGCCAAAGCCAGCGAAGGGATTCGAACCCCCGACCCGCTGATTACAAATCAGCCGCTCTACCAACTGAGCTACGCTGGCGTATATGACATTCCGAAAATGCATCAACGCGGCGCTTCCAGCCCGGAGGAGAAGAGAAGGCCATCCGCCAAGTTTAAATATACTTTCTCTTTACCGGCTCAAAAAGATTACAGTTTTTTGATAAGCAGAAATTAAATAAATACGGCCATAATATTAGATGAAACCCCCTTTTTTGTCAAGAGAGAAAGCATAACTTTTTCTCGCGACGGCGGCTCCCCGGCCAAAGTGAAATTGACAAGCCCCCCTCTCCTTGTTATGATTTGACCTGTTTTCAAGGAATTCCGGATGATCGCGAGGTACACCCGCCCTGAAATGGGGGCTGTCTGGTCGGACGAAAACAGATACCGCAAATGGCTGGACGTCGAGCTGGCCGTCTGCGAGGCCTGGGCCGAGCTCGGCCGGATCCCGGTGGCGGCCCTGCAGAGAATCAAGGAGAGGGCGGCTTTCTCCCCCGCCCGGATCGAAGAGATCGAGCGGGTGGTCAAACACGACGTCATCGCCTTCCTCGAGTCGGTCGGCGAAACCGTCGGCGGGGACGCCCATTACATCCACCTGGGTCTGACCTCCTATGATGTTGTCGACACAGCCCTCTCTCTGCTCCTCAAGGATGCGCTCGACAAGGTGATCCGCGACCTCATCTCTCTTCGAGAAACCGTCAAGGAAGAGGCTCTCCGGCATAAAAAGACGGTGCTGATCGGCCGGACCCACGGTGTCCATGCCGAGCCGATCACCTTCGGAGTGAAGCTTCTGGTCTGGCATGAGGAAATCGGCCGGCACGAAGTCAGGCTCCATCGGGCGCAGGAAACAATCAGCGTCGGCCGCATCTCCGGTTCCGTCGGCACCTATATCCATCTCGATCCCCGGGTGGAAGAGCTGGCCCTTCGCCGGCTCGGACTTGGCCCGGCCAAAGTGTCCACCCAGGTGCTGCAGCGTGACAGGCACGCCGAAGTGCTTTCCGCCCTGGCCCTGCTGGGCGCGAGTTTGGACAAATTCGCAACTGAACTGCGTCATCTCCAGAAGACCGAGGTCCTGGAACTCGAAGAGCCCTTCACCAAGGATCAAAAAGGGTCGTCCTCGATGCCCCACAAGAAGAATCCCGTCCGCGCCGAGAGAATCACCGGTCTCTCCCGGATCCTGCGCGGCCATCTCCTGGTGGCCCTTGAGAACATCCCCCTCTGGCACGAACGCGACATCTCCCACTCCTCGGCCGAACGGATCATTTTACCCGACTCCTTCATCCTGGCCGACTACCTGCTCGCGGAAACTGCCGATATCATCCGGAACTGGGTCGTCCACGAAGACCGGATGAAGGCGAATATCGAGGCGACCAAAGGGCTCATTTTCAGCCAGCGGGTTCTCCTCGCCCTCGCCGAGAAGAATATCCCCAGGCCTCAAGCCTATGAACTCGTCCAACGGTCGAGCTTGCGCGTCTGGCAGGAGGGCCTCAACTTCAAGGAGCTGCTGTTGGCGGATAAAGATGTTCTGGCTCTCCTGACGCCTCAGGAGATCGAAGCCTGCTTCACGCTCGATCCCTATCTCGCCAGGATCGATGATATCTTCGAAAGGGTCTTCGGGCGTGAGAGTTAGAATCCTCGTTTCCTTCAAGGAAAGCGTCCTCGACCCCCAGGGGCTGACGGTCAAGAACGCCCTCCTCACCCTCGGTTACGACTCGGTCAAGGACGTCCGTCAAGGCAAGGTGTTCGAGATCGTCTTCCACGGCATCCCGGAGGAGGAAGTCCGTCGCGTCGTCCCGGAGATCGCGGACAGGGTTCTGGCCAATCCGATCATCGAGAAGTTCACCTGGGAGATCCTGGGAAAGGATAGATAGGTTTAATCCCTTGAAATTTGGCGTCGTCGTCTTCCCCGGCTCAAACTGCGATGACGATGCTTTCTATGTTCTCAGGGAGGTTCTTGGTCAGGAGACCGTTTTTCTCTGGCACAAGGACCACGATCTCCGGAAAGTCGATTGTGTCGTCCTGCCCGGCGGTTTCTCCTACGGGGATTATCTGCGATCGGGCGCTATCGCCCGTTTCTCTCCGTTGATGAAGGAAGTGGGCGAATTCGCCGAGCGCGGCGGCCTGGTCCTGGGAATCTGCAATGGATTTCAGGTGCTCCTCGAATTGGGGCTGCTCGAAGGAGCGATGCTGAGGAACAAGAATCTCAAGTTTCTCTGCCAGTTCGTCCACCTCCGGATCGACAATCCGGAGACCCCATTCACGCGGCTGGCCAGGCGAGGCCAGGTCCTCCGCATCCCCATCGCCCATTTCGACGGCAACTATTACGCCTCCGCCGGAGTTCTGGGCGAGTTGGAGGAGCGGGGTCAAATCCTCCTCCGTTATGTCAATGAGCAGGGGGAGATGACCGAAGCGGCAAACGTCAACGGCTCGGCGGCCGCGATTGCCGGGCTGAGCAACCGGCGCGGCAACGTCATGGGCATGATGCCCCATCCGGAGAGGGCCTCGGAAGTGCTCCTCGGCAGCCGGGACGGCCGGCTGATCTTCGAATCCTTGATCCGATCATGATCGCTCCGCAAGTTCTCGCCGACCATAACCTGACTCTCGATGAATACAACAGGATCACGGCCCTCCTCGGACGGGAGCCGAACCTGACCGAACTCGGGATTTTCTCCTTGATGTGGTCGGAACACTGCAGCTACAAAAGCTCCAAGGCTTTTCTCAAAAAGCTCCCTACCCGGGGTAAGCGCGTCATCCAGGGGCCCGGCGAGAACGCGGGCATCATCGACATCGGCTCCGGGCTGGCCGTCGCTTTCAAGATCGAATCCCACAACCATCCTTCCTTTATCGAGCCCTTCCAGGGGGCCGCCACCGGCGTCGGCGGGATCCTGCGGGATATCTTCACCATGGGGGCTAGGCCGATCGCCCTGCTGGATTCACTGCGTTTCGGGCCGCTCTCCGATCCCAGAAACAGGGCCATTATGGACGGGGTCGTCGGCGGGATCTCTTCCTACGGGAATTCCATCGGCGTCCCCACAGTCGGGGGCGAAGTCTATTTTAATGAGGTCTATTCCAAGAATCCCTTGGTCAACGTCTTTTGCCTGGGCCTGGTGGAAAAAGAAAAGATTTTCTATGCCAGGGCCGAAGGGCCCGGCAACGTGGTCCTCTACGTCGGGTCGAAGACGGGCCGGGACGGCATCCACGGTGCCACCATGGCTTCGGCCGAGTTCGGGAAAGAGACCGAACAGAAGCGACCCAATGTCCAGGTGGGAGATCCCTTCAAAGAGAAGCTCCTTCTGGAGGCCTGCCTCGAGGTGATGGAGAAAGGGTTGATCGTAGGCATCCAGGACATGGGGGCCGCCGGACTGACCTGCGCGACGACCGAGATGCCGACCAAATCGGGAACGGGCATATCCATCAGCCTCGACCTCGTTCCCCAGAGGGAAGAAGGCATGACTCCTGACGAGATCATGCTCTCCGAATCCCAGGAAAGGATGCTGATCGTGGCCAGGAGGGAGAACGTGGCCGAGGTCCAGAAAGTCTTCGCCAATTGGGATCTGGACGCGGTCCCCATCGGCGAAGTCACCGCCGAGCGGAACTTGAAAGCGTCCTTCCGGGGCGAGACGGTCGTCGACGTCCCGGTGGACGCCGTCGTCAACCTGTGTCCCATTTACCGGCGGCCCGCCCGGAAGCCGGCTTCCCTGCGATCGGAGCAGTCACTCACTCTCCCTCTCCCGCCCGAGAACCTTCCTTCCGTCCTCCTCAAGTTGATGGCCTCCCCGACCATCGCCGATAAAGAATGGGTCTTTCGTCAATACGACCACATGGTCCAAACGAACACGGTGCTTCTTCCGGGAGCCGACGCGGCCGTGTTGCGAATCAAGGGCCAAAAAAAGGGATTGGCCATGACCCTCGACGGGAACGCGCTCTACTGTTACCTTGATCCCTGGGCCGGCGGAGCCATTGCCGTGGCCGAGGCCTGCCGCAACCTAGCCTGTGTCGGAGCGGCCCCCCTCGGTGTCACCAATTGTCTGAATTTCGGCAATCCCGAAAAGCCCGAGGTCATGTGGCAGTTCAAAAAAGTCGTCGAGGGTCTGGCCGAGGCCTGCCGGACTTTCGAGATCCCGGTCACAGGAGGAAACGTCAGTTTCTATAATGATACCGAGGGCATCTCCATCTATCCGACGCCGGTTTTGGGTGTCGTCGGACTGATCGACGACCTCGCCAAGCTGGTCGGCCCGGGCTTCCAGGAAGACGGCGATACCGTCGTTCTCTTTGGTGAGACCAAAGAGGAGGTCGGAGGGTCGGAGTATCTCCGCACGATTTACGGCCTGGAGAAAGGCCGGCCTCCCGGCATTGACCTCAAAAAGGAAAAGGCTGTCCAGGATCTCTGCCGGGAAGCCATCGAAAAGGGATTGATCCGATCGGCCCATGACCTCTCCGAGGGCGGGTTGGCCGTGTGTGCCGCCGAATGCTGTCTGCTGAACAGCCGGAGAGTCGGCTGTGTTATCGAGCTCGATGACGGAATCCGCCCGGACGCCTGGCTCTTTTCGGAAAGCCAGTCGAGGTTCCTGGTCAGCGTCGCCGCCCGGGATCTTGATCGGCTTTTAAAGTTGGCCGAGGAAAGAAGCATCCCGGCAAAAGCGATCGGTCAGATCGGAGGAAAGCAACTCGTCATCCGGCAGGACGGCCGGGAGATCATCGGTTTGCCTGTGGAGCAACTTTATGAAGCCTGGAAAAGGGCCATCCCGGAGGCTCTAAGGGTTAACCCGTGGGGAGAGGACCGAAGATGAACAGGATCAAGGCCATCGCCGTTCTTACCGCCGTTTCCGTTCTCATTCCCTCTTTTTCCGGTGCGATGGACCTTTCGCTCAGGCTATCGTCGGGGCTCGGCTGGCTGCAGGCGGACGAAATCAACCGCGCCCTCTCCGGTTGGAGGGAAGGGTGGAGGAGCCAAGTGGAGATGAATCCGAACCTGAGCCTGGAAAGCGAAACGACCGGATCGCTCCATCTCGGGGTCGATTTCGAAGCCGAGCTCTTATTGTCCTTCTCACGATGGTTGGCTTTGGGTATCGGCGCCGGGTATGCCTTTGCGTCGCTTGATGAGAAAAAGACGCTTCTTTCCATCCATCGGGCCGCGGGTCTCTTCGAATACGCTAGGCCGACCAAAATCAGCGCTTATCCCGTTTTTTTGTCCGCGTATGCTTCTCTGCCCCTCGGCCAGAAATTCAAGGCCTATCTCCGCGCCGGTCTAGGGGCTATATTCGCGAGATACGTCGTCCGCGAGGCCAGCAAGAGAGCGGAGGCCGGCCGTTTTGGCTACACCGTTTATGATAACGCCAGCGCCAGCCGGGTGGGCTACCTGGGAGGGCTCGGCCTGAGCTACGCGTTTGATAGATCAGTGGGTTTTTTCGCTGAGATTGATCAGCGCTGGGCCGAGGTTTCCGGTTTCAAGGGCGAGGACAGCGAAGGGGTGAGCGGCCGTCTCTATAGCTATGAGGAGTACGAGAGCAACAGCGATATCTGGCAACCCCGAATGGCCATCCATCCTGAAGAGCCGGGCGGCGAGGGCGTCCGCGACGTCCGGCAGGCGACGGTTGATTTCAGCGGCTATTTGATTAAAATAGGCCTATTCCTGAAATTCTGAACTCGCTCTGGAGAAAGGATCGATCTATGGCCGAAGAGACTTTCGTCAGCCCCAAGAAGAGAGGCCGGATCGCCGTCTTTCTGTCCGGCCGCGGGTCCAATTTCCGGGCCATCCACGAGGCCGTGACGGCGGGCTGGATCAATGCTTCGATCTCGCTCGTCTTCAGCAATGTCGAGACGGCGCCGGGTCTCCTGACCGCCCGTGAGTCCGGGCTGGAGGCGCTCTACCTGAATCCCAAGCTGTTTTCCAGCCGGGAGGAATACGACAAGCAAGCAATCCGCGAAGTCCGGAAGCGCGATGTCGACCTGGTTTGCCTGGCCGGATACATGAGGATCCTGTCCCCGTATTTCTGCCGCGAGTTCAAGAACCGCTGCATGAACATCCACCCGGCGCTTCTCCCTTCGTTCCCGGGGCTACAAGTCCAACAGAAGGCCATCGACTGGGGAGTCCGCTTTTCCGGAGCGACCGTGCATTTCGTCGCCGAAGAGGTGGACATGGGACCGATCATCCTCCAAGCCGTGGTCCCCGTCCTTCAGGACGATAACGAAGAGACGCTGGCCGCCCGGATCCTGGTCGAGGAACACAAGATCTATCCCCGGGCGGTCCAGCTGTTTTTTGAGGGCCGGGTCGAGGTCCGGGGAAGACGGGTTTTCATTAAGGACGCATGAGTCAATCTGTCGAGGAACAGCTCGCCTACCTGCGAAAGGGGGCCGTCGAAATCATCCAGGAGGATGAACTCCGCTCCAAGATCACCCGCTGCCTCCGAGACAACAAGCCACTCCGGGTGAAAGTCGGCTTTGACCCCACGGCTCCGGACATCCATCTCGGTCACACCGTCCTTCTCCGAAAGATGAAACACTTCCAGGATCTCGGCCACGACGTCATCTTCCTCGTCGGCGACTTCACCGGTCTCATCGGCGATCCTTCGGGACGGTCGGCGACCCGGCCGGCCATGACAAAGGAAGAAATCCTCAAGAACGCCGAGACCTACAAAGCCCAGATCTACAAGATCCTCAGCCGCGAGAAGACCATCATCGATTTCAACTCCCGCTGGTTGGGAGCGCTCTCGAGTTTCGACATCATCCATTTGACGGCCAAGTACACTGTCGCGCGGCTCCTGGAGAGGGACGACTTCACCAAGCGTCTCCGCAAGGGCATCCCTATTTCCGTCCACGAGATCCTCTATCCTTTGATGCAGGCATATGATTCCGTGGCGCTCAAGGCCGACGTCGAGCTCGGCGGGACCGACCAGAAGTTCAATCTTCTGGTCGGCCGCGACCTCCAGCGGGAGTACGGACAGGAGCCTCAAGTGGTTCTGACCATGCCGCTTCTCGAGGGCCTCGACGGGATCGAGAAGATGAGCAAATCGCTGGGCAATACCATCGGCATCACCGAGCCGGCCAAGGACATATTCGGCAAGATCATGTCGGTCTCCGATCCGCTCATGTACAGGTATTACGAGCTCCTGACGGATATCGCCATGCCTCAGATCGAGGGCTGGAAAAAAGAGGCGGAAGCGGGCCGGGTGAATCCCCGGGATCTCAAGACCCGGCTGGCCAAGATGATCGCCGCGGATTTTTGGGGGCCGGAGGAGGCCGAGAGGGCGGCTGAGGAATTCGACCGCATCCATAAGCGAAAGGAAGTCCCGACGAATCTTGAGGTGAGGGTGGTGGCTACTGCCGACATATCCGGCCCGCTCAAAACCAAAAAAACGCTCCTGAATATCATGATGGAATTGGCCATCTTTCCCTCCCGGGGAGAAGCGAAAAGAGTCATCCAGCAGGGCGGTGTTTATTTGGACGGCCGGAGAATCGATGATATCGGCTACACTCTGGACATCAGCGGAACAAAGGAACACGTCCTGAAGGTCGGCAAGAAAAGGTTCGTCAAGTTCATCGTCGAATAGAACTCCGGCCAAGAGGAACCCCACAGCCGACTCCCGGGATAAGACTCACTTGAGAAGCTTGGGCGGGCACAAGATGGGGCTTGTTCCGAATACTTTCCGGTAGACCGAGGGATATTGCTCTTTCCCGCCAAGGAGCAGACAGCTAAAGGGCATCTCCTGGCGGGCCAGGGCGGCCATCCGGCCGACGGCCTGCCTGATCTCCCATTGCGCCGTGGGGTCTTCGCGCAGCCGGGAGATGTGATAGAGTTCCCGGACATTGACCTTGAACAGGACGCGGCGGCGGTGCGCATTCATCAGCACGTAAGCGGCAACCTCCGGTCCGGTCTTTTTTTGAAGCAGCGCGTGCGTTTCCTCCGTCTGGCCGACCATCCGCCGGAACTCGGGTTCGGCGCCCACCTCCCCGACCGTCGGCGGCACGGTGACCCCGAGCGCAGGGTCATATTGCTGGCAGATCAACGTGGCCATGCGGTGGCGTTTGAGCTGGGCAAAGCAGGACGCCGAGACGACCAGCGAGAAGGTCAAGTCGGCTAATTCGAATTCGCGGAGGGGGAAATCGTAGAACTCCTGGCGGCGGAAGGCTGTCTTGACGAGCTCCTTCTTCTCGGCCGGTGTCATCCGCCGGACTCTCCTCAGGCCCTGTGCGTATGGCATCGAGCTGGCCGTATGGAGGATGGCTGCCAGGATCCGGTCGTCTCCCTCCGGTGTCGCATCCGCCAGGGATACAGACTCCTCGCCGCTCTGAACGTCGGGGAGCTCTTTCCTCGGCCGGCCTTTGGTCCTCTCCAGAAGGGTCCGGGCCGCATCTTCCAGCGCCCCATACGTCCGGGCGTCAAAATCCGAGGCCTCGGTGAAAAGGATGATGGAGGGGGCGACTTCCTTGGCCAGCCGGTAGATCCTATGGTTCAGTTCCCGGAGCTCGGCTGACTTCCGGGCGGCAAACCGGCGGATGAGGAGCTCGAGGTTACGGGCGTTGATGGTCAGGCCGACCTGGCCCTCGGTCGCCAGACTGACCACATAACGGGCGTCCTCCTTGGCCCAACCCTCCAGGACCGGATGGTTTTGAGGGTTCTGAGCGAGGTCGTTATATTTAATAAATAGGTATGGCTTCAATCTGGCGTAAAGCGAGTGGTAGAGGACATTCTGCGCCCGGATGGTCTTCAGGAAGATTCTCTGCAGCCGCGCTTTGCGGACCTCCTCCGGGATGACAAAATCATCGCCCAGCAAGATGTAACGCTGCGATTTCTCGGTGTAGGAGCAGAGTCTGAACCTCTCGATCTCCTCCAGGGCCAGGCGGCTGACGCCGATGATGTCGAAATTGAAGACGGCATGTTCGGCCACCGAGTGGTGCCCCATCTTGAAGATGATGGTCTGGTTGGAGCGACGGGCCCGCTCCACCTCGCGGCGGGCGACGGCCCGGAGCTCATCGGCCGGACGGGGGTCGCGGGAAATGCGGGCGTAGGCAGCCGATAGAGTTTCGGGCGTCACGTCGTTTCGCGGAAGGGAATGGCGCTTCAGGTCATCGATGACCTCTTTATCCACATTGTACCCGGCGAGGACGACCTTCATGATTGTCTAAAATAGAAACAGACTGAAGAAATGTCAACTCGAGTTTTGAATTTGTATTCATCTTTTTTCCGTGATTCATTGGGGGCAGGAAGCCGCCCATAGCCCCCGCGCCCCGGGGAACCAGTCCCGTCGGTTCCCCCCG
>JBAUIH010000411.1:0-2816 GCA_049682755.1 Candidatus Aminicenantales bacterium
GCTCCATTCGGCCATCTCGAACGGCTCGGCCGGCAACGGCCGCAAGGCCGGCCGATCGAGCTCCTCATAGAGCTGACGACGACTTTTCCCAAGATGCTCCATCGCCCGATCATTCAGCGCGTCCACAAGCGGCCGGAGAGCGTCGTTGATCTCCTCGAGGCTGAAAAACTGGCGCTTCCGCAACCGGGCCAGCAACATCTCTACGATTTTCACAGCGGTCTCGACTTTCGCTTTATATTTCGGAGCTCGGACCCGGGTGGGCAGGACGGCCGCACCGTAATATTCGGCCAGCGCTTGGTAGGTCGGGTTGAGCTCGGGCTCATAAAAACAGGCCGAGGTCACGCCCGTTTTCGTGTTGTCGGGCACCAGCGCCTCGACCACACCGTCAAAATATTCGAAGGCGTGGACGTGGCCCGAGATCCAGTTGGGAAGCTCCTGGCTGGCCTGGGCTTCGGCATACGTCAGCGAGCTGGCGCCGAGCGCCGCCACGAACACCGCCGCCGGCCGCGTTTCTCCCGTCTCTCGCTCTGTGTAGGGAACGGTCATCCCCGCGTAGTCGACGTACATCTTCTCGCCCGCCTTATGCGGGATCCGCAGGACCGGAGTCAACACTTTCGTCCAGCGCCGATACCGCTCGCAGAACTGTGAATAATGATAACCCCGGGGAGCATGAGCCCGATATTCCTCCCACAGAACCTGCCGCGTGACGCCCTTCTTGCGCAGCTCCCGATGGACCAGCGCCCAGTCCGGCTCCGACTCCTTGCGCACCGAGACCGGCTCGTTCGGAAAAAGCCGCCGCTCCAGGTCCTCTTCGCTCAGCCCTTCGGGTAGCGGCCAGCTCAAGCCCGCCTCCGCCGCTCGTCCCAGATATTCCCGCACCGTCTCTTTCCCGATCAAACAAGCCCGGGCGATCGCCCGATAGCTCAACCCCGAGGCCTTCAGCCTCAGGGCTTCTCGTATCTTCCGCATGGATAGCCTCGTTCGGGCCATTCGTTCCTCCTTTCAAAGGAGGCATCTTGGCCCATTTTCACAAAGTTATCCAGCGCCGCGTCCGATTCCGGATACCTCGAAAAAGCGGCCGGAATCAACCGGAATCGGTGGCCGCTTTGAACCGGAACAGGTGGCCGGATTGAAACGGAATCACTGTCCGCTTTCAACCGGAATATACATATAAACTGCTCCATTGGCCATAACAGATCGTTTGATTGGATTATTGGATATAGCGCTAGATCTGGCTCCTAAATAAATAACCTCTTGGACGAGTTTCTTAGCCTTTGATTTTAGCGCAGACGTGTAGATATAGGGATCATCAGTTTCTGCAAGCGGACCTGCCCAGCTTGAGAGGTAAGCAGATGCAATAATGATGTTGCCTCCTCCACATGGGGCCCAATCATATCCGTGCTCATCAATCATATTCTGCTCTGAAAAATCCCAGGCTTCGGCGGGCATCAGAAAGGATTCGAGTGAGCCATAAGCGGCAAATGCCCAACAGGAGCCACAGTTGCCCTGATTTCTAATAGCAGTAAGCTTATGATGGGCGCGCAAATCATAAGTTGGCGGAACACCTTCAATCGATTCTTGGTTCACATTGGCTTCTTCATTGAGGATGTCAAAGAGATTTGGCGGATGAGGTAAAGCATGGTCCGCTTTATTTATCAAATGCGAAAAATCGTGGGGGCTTGGCAGGAGCCCCAGAGGATGCCCATCGTCAGAGTATTTCATCAGTTGGATAAGGGTGGGGTTTCTTTGCAGATTAAAGAATTCCTGGTTAAGTGGAGAAACAACCAGCATTTCCTCTTCCCCTGACTCTCTAGAATCTATGAGCACAGCGAACGCACCTGTTGCCGCAATAATTGAGATGACCAGGCAAAGAATTCTTGCGAAATCACATAAACGGGTGGTCAATTTGAAAGCATTCATTCTAGACCTCCAAATGCCAAGATTGGAGTTTTGGAGCATAAAGAAACGTGACAATTCTTGCTGATGTATAAGACACCACTTTTGCCCTATCCCCCAATTATGAATAATATGTTTTGTGTTGGCGAAATGTCAAGTCTATGAAACTTGACTTCTCCCCCCTGTAAACCCGGTGTAAAAGAATCTACCTAAATCTGGTTCTTTGAGAATAACTGGCAGAGCGCAGCGTCTATTCAAATGAGGCAAACATCCGTGGCAAGACGTCCTATATAAACGTGGGAGGCCCGGACTTAGGTCCGGCCTCCGCACGCCTCAAATCGATTGAACGAGTTAACCTATTGCACGGTATTAGAGAGGACGTTTTCTATGGCTTTTTCTATATCCTTGGTGAGATCGATAGCTTTGTGAATTTTAATGAGGAATATTTCCAAAACAGACAGCGTCTGACGCTTTGCCCTATTATAGTTTGTGGTAACCCGAGGGGTAGCCCTAACTATTTCATGCAGGCTTTTTATGCTATCTGCCGCCTCCGTAAAAACCTGCTCAAGCCCCTTGAGCGTCTCTAGAACGGATCTGGTATCTTCTTCTTTAGGACTAAAATCGTTCAATAAATTAATTGATTTAATAAATGCGTCTGCTCCCCTGGTGTGCAGTTCATCAAATTTCTGAAGCTTTTGGTTCATGCTTTCACTAAAGCAATCCATGTCAGCAGCTGCAAGATTAATAAAGTGTTTGAGTTCTCTGGGTCCCGATTCACCTCTTTCTTTTGCCTCATTGATTTCTTGTGCTCGTAAGTTTATCTTCGCGCCCAGGGTATTCAGGTCTTCCGTGATTTGCTTAGATACTTCGCACAAATCATTATAATTGTTCTCGCCTTCTTCTAATAAGTCGATGAAACC
>JBAUIH010000412.1:0-4526 GCA_049682755.1 Candidatus Aminicenantales bacterium
GTTTCAGGGTCAATCTCCCCAGTTCGTCCTGAGCGACAACGAGATCGTCCGGGGAAAATCTCTGACCCTGATCTCGCCCGTGATCGACGTCAAGTCTGTTCCCTCCTTCTTCGAGTGGCGGCAGCTCGGGGAGGACGTCGAATACAAGATTTTTGTCTATAACAGCGACCTGCTTTGGTCCGCCTCCACCAAGGACACCCGGATCGCCGTCCCTGAGGAGGTCAAGCAGCAGATGGTCGCCGGCCAGAAATACTCCTGGCAGGTCAAGGCCTTTTCAGCCAAGGGAGCGCTGATCGCCGTCTCGAGCATGGTCCAGTTCCAGGTTTCACTCGGGCAGTAACTCGTCCGCCGGCCTACTCCTCGATTTGATTCTCATCCTCGCTGTACAACCGTCCCCGGCTGTCCTCCTCAAAGGCCAGGCAGCACATCAGCCGGCCGCATAAGCCGGATATCTTGGTCGGGTTGATGACGATCTGTTGTTTTCTGGCTTTCTGGATGGTCACCGGCTCAAAGGTTTTCATAAAACTCGCGCAACAGAGGGAGCGACCGCAGACGCCCATTCCACCGATCATCTTGGCTTCGTCGCGGACGCCGATTTGGCGCATCTCGATGCGCATCCTCAACTCCTTGGCCAAGTCCTTGACGAGCTGGCGGAAATCGATCCGGCCGTCGGCCGTATAGTAAAAGATCCCCTTCTTCTCATTGAAGAAATATTTAACCCCCACCAGTTTCATCGGCAGGCCGTGGCTCCTGATCCTTTGAAGGCAGAAAGCGAAGGCGAGGCGCTCCTTGTCGCGGAGCCAGCGGAACTTCCCAATATCGTTTTCGGTCGCCCGGTGGATGATCCTGACGGCCCCCTGCCCGGCCTTGGGCAGGCGGCAGACTGCAGAGGATATGTCGACGACCTTGGCCAGATCTCCGCCCAGATCGGTTTCGATCAGCAAGAGATCCCCTCTTTGGACATTCCAACCGCCCCTTTTCGCCCGAAGGATTTTGCCCGTGCTCTCAGAAACGAGACTGATGATATCGGTCATAATTATCTTCTCCCAATAACGAATAAAAAGCGCTGATGATCAGGCTCATGTTCAGATACCGGGCGAGCCCGGATATCGCGGCGTCGATTCGCCGAAGGCACCGCCAGCACTGTTCCAGGCTCCATTCATTTTCCAGCGTCCGGATATCCTCGGCGAAATCGGGATTGAGGAGGAGGCCGGGGTCGCCTTTTTCTTTGATGAGGATGAGATCCCGGCAAAAGGAGGCCATGATCTTCAGGATTTTTTCCAGGTCGTCGCGGATGATGTTCCGTTGGACGAACCCGTAGTTTCTCAGGAATGAAGCGGGCTTTTCATTTTTCAGGAAGGATCGAAAAAGAGTCCAGGCTTCCCGGCGTTTGTCCTGGGTTTCCTCCCAATCCAGCTCCAGCGCCTCCCCGAAATTTCCCCCGACGTAAAGCGAGATGATGCGCGCCTGGTCCTCCGGATAGCCTTTTTCCTCGAGAGCCCTGGCGATCTCCGCCTTGCCGATCGGGACGAAAGGAAGGGTCTGACAGCGCGACTTGATCGTCGATAGGATGAGGTGAGGATTGGGAGTGATCAGAATGAGCTGAGAGAAAAAGGGCGGCTCTTCCAGGATTTTGAGCAGGGTGTTGGCCGACTCGTCGTTGAGCTTTTCCGCCTCCGTGATGATGAAGACCCTTTTTTTCCCGGCCATCGGCCGCAGATAAGCCAGCTGACGCATCTCCCGGACGCGCTCCACTTTGATGAACTGTCCTTCGGGTTTGATCTCCTGGACATCGGGGAACCGCCCCGCTGAAATGGCCCGGCATGCCGGGCACTCGTCGCAGGGGTCATTATGGCGTCTCAGGCAATTGATGGCCTTGGCCAGGACGAGGGCCAGGCTTCTCTTGCCGACCCCTTCCGGGCCGGTGAAAAGGAGCGAGTTGGGAACGCGCCCTCTTTGCAGGGCCAACCGCAGGACCTTCTTCACCCGGCTGTTGCCCAGGACGGCGTCAAAGCCCACTTGTTCCCTCCTTGAGCCGGAAAATTCTTTTCAAGTACCGTCCGGTATGCGACCCGTCCTCGGCAGCGACGTCTTCCGGCGTGCCCTGGGCGACGATCCATCCTCCTTCCTCTCCCCCCTCCGGCCCCAGGTCGATGATATGGTCGCAGTATTTAATGACCTCGAGGTTGTGCTCGATGACGACCACCGTATTGCCGCGGTTGACGAGTTCCGACAACAGCTCGAGGAGCTTGCGCACGTCATCGAAATGAAGCCCGGTGGTGGGCTCGTCGAGGAGAAAGAGCGTCCGGCCCGTATTCTTCCTGCCCAGTTCTTTGGTCAGTTTGATGCGCTGGGCCTCTCCACCCGACAATGTCGGGGCCGGCTGACCGAGGCGGATGTAGCCTAGGCCGACCGACCGGAGAGTGGCCAATTTTCTTTTCAGGAGCGGATGTGCCCGCAGATACTCAAAGGCCTCATCCACGGTCATGGCCAAGAAATCGGCGATGCTCCGATTTTTGTAAAGGACGGCTAGGGTCTCCTTGTTGTAGCGGGTGCCGCCGCAGCGGTCACAAGTCACCAGGACATCGGGAAGGAAATGCATTTCGACCTTCTTCGCTCCCGCTCCCTCGCATTCCTCGCAGCGGCCCCCGGCCAGGTTGAAGCTGAAGCGGCTGGGCGGGTAGCCCCTCATCCGGGCTTCCGGCGTCCGGGAAAAAAGCTCCCGCAGCGGCGTCAGCAATCCGGTGTAGGTCGCAGGGTTGGAACGCGGTGTCCGGCCGATCGGCTTCTGGTCGACGGCGATGACCCTGTCGATCTCATCGATCCCAAGGATAGCCTCGTGAGCGCCGGCTTTTTGCCTGGCGTTATAGAAAAGATTGAGCAGACTTTTGTAGAGGATGTCGTGGACCAATGTGCTCTTGCCTGATCCCGAAACACCCGTCACCGCCGTCATCGTCCCGAGCGGGATCCGCACATCCAAACCCTTGAGGTTGTGCTCTTTCGCCTTGACAATCGTCAGCCATCCTTTGGGCACTCTCCTCTCTTCGGGCACAGGGATCATCCTCTCGCCCCGAAGATACTGAGAGGTCAAAGAATCGGATGCTTTGAGGATCTTAGGGAGATCCCCTTCCGTAACCTTGTAGCCCCCATCTTCCCCGGCGCCCGGTCCCAGATCCAAGATATGATCGGCCGCCCGGATAGTCTGCTCGTCATGCTCGACGACGATGACGGAGTTTCCCTCGTCACGGATGCTGCGGAGGAGTCCGATCAGCCGGCCGTTGTCCCGCTGGTGGAGCCCGACGGTCGGCTCGTCCAGTACATAGAGGACACCGCGGAGCCGCGCTCCCACCTGGGCGGCCAAACGGACGCGCTGCGCTTCCCCACCCGACAGCGATCCCGTCGTCCGGCTCAGCTGGAGATAGGGCATTCCCAGCTCGACCATGATTTCAAGGCGGGAGAGTATTTCCTTCTGGATTTTCGAGGCGACGACCGCCGCGCCCCCGGAGAACCGGAAGGATTTGATCGCATTGATGAGTTTGTCGACGGGCAGATCGGCCAATTCATGGATGTTCTTCCCCGCGATCTTGACGGCCAGGCTTTCCTTCTTCAGCCTTGCTCCACGACACTGGGGACAGACATCCGCAGTCAGCTCGACATCGCCCCACTCGTTGAGGATCGTCTGGAATCCCAGCCCGTGGCAGCGGGGGCAGGCTCCGTAGGGGCTGTTGAAGGAGAAGCTCCGCGGCTCGAGCTCGGGCAGGCTGACCTCGCAGAATGGACAGAGGAGCCTGAGCGAAAAGAAAACCTCCTCCCCGTCCGGCCGGATGACAAGCAGGTCTCCGCCCGAAATTTCCAGAGCTTTCTCCACGGCCTCCTCAAGACGGGGGGCGGTTTCCCTGGAGACCGGGATTTCGTCCACCAGGACCTCGATGTTGTGCTTTTTCGTCCTTTCCAGCCGGACCGGCTCCCCCAGTTCCCTGAAGTTGCCGTCCAGGCGGAACCGAAGAAAGCCTTTTTTCTGGAATTTCTCGAAAAGACGGGAATATTCCCCCTTCCGGCCTCTGACGACCGACGCCAGGATGGTCAGCTTTAGCCCGGCTGATGACTCCCGGATACGACGGACGATCTGCCGGGGCGTCTGGGAGCTGACCAGCCGGCCGCAACTTGGACAGTGCGGCGTCCCGACCCTGGCAAAGAGAAGGCGCAGCAGGTCATGAATCTCAGTCACTGTCCCGACAGTGGACCGGGGATTGGAGGAGATGGTTTTCTGGTCGATGGAGATGGACGGCGAGAGCCCTTCGATCGATTCGACCTCCGGCTTCTCCATTTGCTCGATGTATTGGCGGGCATAGGCGGAAAGACACCCGATATAGCGGCGCTGTCCCTCGGCGTAAAGGGTATCGAAGGCCAGCGAGCTTTTCCCCGACCCGCTCGGGCCGGTGACCACGATCAGCTTGTTGCGGGGCAGGTCGACGTCGAGGCGCTTGAGGTTGTGCTGCGCTGCCTTCTTGACCCGGATCTCTTCA
>JBAUIH010000413.1:0-8500 GCA_049682755.1 Candidatus Aminicenantales bacterium
TCTGCAGGTTCAGGATCTCGTAATAGTCCAAATCCTCGATCTTCTTGATCATCACTCATGTCCGGAGCGAAGATCTCTCTTCTTCCTTGACGGCCGGCTCCTCCTGGGAGAGGCGTTCCGCCATCGCCCGGATCGCCTGGGAAACGGCGCTCTCGGGAAACTCGAAGATGAAGGGGGAGAACTTCTTCAAACTCCAATGGACGCGCTCGTCGTAGGGGATCGTGCCGAGGAGTTCCAGGTTGATGAGGAAGTATTTGCGGACCAGGTCGACGATCGAACGGCCGATAAGCGCGTCTTTTTTATCCCGGGCCTTGTTGACCAGCAGGTAAAGCTTGAGACCTCTCAGGGCGGCGGTTAGGACCTGGCCGGCCGATCCGTCGCTCACCGCCAGACTCTCCAGGAATGATCTCAGGGAGGTGGAGTGGGATTCAAATCCCTCCTGGATCCTCCGGCCGAAGTCCGCGATCTCGAAATAGCGGGCGTAGGCGTTGAGGATCCTGAAGGCGTACGTCCTCAGGAACAGATAGGTGTTCTCGATCGAGGTCGGCTCGGGCGTGACTACGAGGATTCCGGGACGGGCGATGACGAACAGGTCGAGGGTGTTGTAGGCGCTTCCCGTCCCCAGGTCGATGATCACCCTTTTCGCCGGCAGGCTCTTGATCTGCCGGATCAGCTTCAACTTTTTGTAGTGGTTGAGGTTGGCCAGGAAAAGCGTGCTCTCGCTTCCCCGGATCAGTCGCAGTCCGGGGTAGGAGGTCGGCATGGCGATGTCCTCGAGGCGGTCCACCTCGTTCCTGATGAAATCCCCCAGGTCCCGCCCGTTTTCCCGGACGCCGAGAAGAGTATGCAGGTTGGGCCCTCCCAGGTCGGCGTCGATGGCGATGACATCCCCCCGGTCGATGCCGAGGGCGATGGCCAGATTGGCCGAGAGGAACGTCTTCCCCGTTCCTCCCTTGCCGCCGCCGATCGCCCAGATGACCCGGGGACGGCTTATATCTTTGGACATGAGAATCGATCACTCTTCGCGCGAAAGTGAGTTTTCATTCTAGCACAGCCACCCTGGGAAGTGAATATTCACGGGCGAAAAATTGAATTCCGGCGCTGTTTCTGCTATCCTACATGCCGTCATCTCTGGATCAAAAGAGGAGGCACGTGCTTCGTTGACAGACTTCGATCAAATCGACAGCAAGTATCGATTCGTTATCATCGCCTCAAAACGGGCGAAAGAGCTTCTCAAAGGAGCCAAGACCCGAATCAAATCCAGGTTCAAAAACCTCGTCCGCATCGCCCAGCAGGAAGTCGAAATGGGCCTCGTCGATTTCGAGATCTTGAAGGGCAAGGCAGAGGATGCCTCGGATCAGGAGGAACCCGTCTTGCTCGGTGAGGAGATCGCCGTCGCGACAGAAGACGAAGGGGACGCCGATGCCGGGACGGAAATCTTCGAGGAAGAAGCAGAGGCCGGCGAGGAAACTGAGGAAGAGGGTGCAGAGGAAGAAGAAGAGGAAAAGGCGGATTCTTCCGAGGACTCGACTGAAGAAGATGAGGAAGAAGGGGAAGACGCCAAGGGAGAGGATTAGGCCTTTTTCGCCTGCGCTTTCAATATCTGAATGTAATCCTGCTTGATCAGATCCCCGGAGGAGAATCCCAGAATGCGGGCGTATCTGATGATATCGCTCCGCTCGCCTTCAAATTCCAGAAAGCAACCCGCCGCCGTCTCGTCGAGCATGATCCGGACGCGGCCCCGCCGGAAGGTCGTCCTGAACTTCTGATAGCGGAAGACGGTCACGTATCCCTGGGCGCGCAGAATCCGCCGAATCTGTTTTTCATCCCGGACTTCGGTTTCGTGTTCCTCACGGACCTTGAACCGCCGTGATTTCTGGGCCGGACCCTTGAAGGTCAAGAACACCTTGCGGCCCGCCCGGCGCACCCGAAGAGCGCATCCCTTCTTGGTCAAAGCGCCCGAACGAAGGTCGAAAAGGGTGTTCTCCTCGGGATAGCGGTCCTTCTCGAGCGTCCCGCCGGATTGGAGAATGGCCTGCCGCATGGCCGCGGCGTCGCTCACCCGGACTTTGACTTCGATCTCGACCAAGGCGGATCCGCCTCTATTTGGTCCTGTTCAGGACGAACTCGGCCAGGAGGCTCAGCGCTTCCCGATGAGCCGAGTCCGGGAATAGGGAGATAAACCCGCGGGCCTGGAGGGAGAATTCTTCGGCTTTGCGGTAAGTATAGTCTAAAGCGCCGTTGCCTTTGATGATATCCAGAATCTCTTTTCTGGATTCCCGGCTCTGGGTCTTTTTTTGCATCAATGTCCGTAACCGGCGGCGGTTGGCCGGACGATCATTGCGGAGCGTGTAGATGAGCGGCAGGGTGATACGGCCTTCGCTCAGGTCGGAGAGGACGGGTTTGCCCAGCTCGTCCTCGTCCCCCTGGAAGTCGAGCAGGTCGTCGATCACCTGAAAGGTCAGGCCCAGGCTCCGGCCGTAGTCAACGAGCAGGCGCTCCTGCTCCGGCGTCGCCTCGCCCAGGACAGCGCCGACCTGACAGGCCGCAGCGAAAAGGGAGGCCGTTTTCTGGTTGATGACTTCGAGGTAATCCGGCTCTTCCGTGTCCAGATGGCCGCTCAGGGCGTATTCGGTCAGCTCGCCGTCGATCATCCGCGTCGAGACGTCGGTCAGGATGCGGACGACCCCGGGATAGTCACTCTCGAGGGAAAGACCGATGGTCTTGATGTAGAGATAATCGCCCAGCAGGACGGATATGTTCGGGCCCCAGCGGGCGTGGACGGAATCTCTCCCTCTTCTGCGGTCGGCGTTGTCGATGATGTCGTCATGGATCAGGCTGGCCGTGTGAATGAATTCGATCAGCGCGGCCATGAAGATATGGTCGTCGCCCCGGTAGCGGAGCAGCTTGGAGCAGAGAATGAGCAGGGCGGGACGGATGCGTTTGCCCTTCTTTTGGAAGAGGTAGCGGTTGATCTCGGAGATCAGGGGGTTGGGCGAGGAGGAGAGGATCTTGAGGCTCTCCTCGACCCGGTCGAGCTCCTCTCGGATATGGTTGTAGAGGTCGCTGAGGTCGCGCCTCTCGGCGAGCATAGTCCGTGCTTTCTGAGGGATGGTTGGACTCATCGGCCGTCGGCGAATTCCAAATCGAAGCTGGGATCCCACGCTTTGAGGGAGGCGGTCATTTCGTCGAAGGAACGGTCCCTGCTCATGGGGCACTATCTTAGCATTGAAGGACCATTTTTTCAAACCGCCTTTTTTTGCCGCTGGCCTATGGTTTTCCTAGGCTTCATTCTGGTAGAATATCAGGCCGAGATCGTTGCAAGGAGGAACGGCATGACCGCAGCCATCCTGGAATTGATCCGGAAACGACGGGTTCTCCTCGACGGCGGCTTCGGGACCGAGCTCATCCGGCGCGGCTTGCCCCAGGGGGCCTGTCCCGAGACCTGGAATGTGGAGAGGCCTGATGTCGTCCGGGAGATCCACACAAGCTATTTTGACGCCGGCTCCGACGCCGTCCTGACCAACAGCTTCGGAGGAAGCGTCATCAAGCTGGCCGCTCACGGCGAGGACAAGAGATGCTATGAACTGAACAAGGCGGCGGCGACCATTGCCAACGAGGTCAAGCCCGCGGGATGTTTCGTCGGCGGAAGCCTCGGCCCGACGGGGAAGTTCCTCCATCCCCAGGGCGAATTTGCCCCCGGGCAGTTCGAGGACGCTTACGCCGAGCAGGCGAGGGGCCTGGCCGACGGCCGGGTCGATTTCCTGTTGATCGAGACGCAATACGATCTCAGAGAGGCGCTTTGCGCCGTGCGGGCCGCCTGCCGGGTCACGGAACTCCCGGTCTTCGTGACCATGACCTACAATCGGACTCCGCGGGGCTTTTTCACGATGATGGGGAACAGTGTCGCCCAATGCCTCGAAGAGCTCGAAAGGGAAGGCGCCCTCGCCCTGGGAGCAAATTGCACGCTCGACAGCCAGGACATGGCCGATCTCGTCAGGATCATGAAGGAAAAAACCAGCCTCCCCTTGATCGCCCAGGCGAACGCCGGAAAGCCCTCTCTCTCCGCGCAGGGGAAGGTTTCATACTCGCAGGGATTGGAAGACTATCTCCGGCACATCCCCCGGATGATCGAGAACGGGGCGGATATCATCGGCGGCTGTTGCGGGACCAACCCTGAATATATCCGCCGGATGGCGGCCGTCGTCAAATAGAGAGCTGAAAGGAGTGCCCGTGAAAAAAGAGGAATTGTTGGGCCGGATGGGCCGGGCGATCATCGAGGGCGAGAAGGCCGAAGCGGAAGCCCTGGCCCGCGAGGCGATCAAGGCCAAGCTCGATCTCAACGAGGTCATCGAAAAAGGCTATGTGCCGGGCATCCAGAGGGTCGGGGACCTCTGGGAAAAGGGCGATTACTTTTTGCCCGAGCTGATCACCAGCGCCGAATGCATGAAGGCCGCCATGGCCGTCCTCCAGCCTGAGCTGGACAAGGCCAAAATAAAGGCCAGGTCCAAGGGGAAGGTCGTGATCGGCACGATCGAAGGAGACATCCATGACATCGGCAAGAACCTGGTCGCCTCGATGCTTTCGGCCAACGGATTCGAGGTTTTTGACCTGGGTGCGGACGTGAAACTGGAGAGGTTCATCCAGAAGGCCGAGGAGATAGAGGCCGATTTCATCTGCCTCTCGGCTCTGTTGACGACCACGATGCTCGGACAGAAAAAGGTCGTCGAGATGCTCAAGGGAAAAAACCTCTACGGGAAATACAAGGTCCTGGTCGGCGGAGCCCCGGCCAGCCAAAAATGGGCCGAAGACATCGGGGCAGACGGCTATGCGGAGAATGCCATGCTGGCGGTCAAGGTGGCCGGGCGAATGATGGCTTCTTGAGGCCGTCCGGCGAACCGACGTCAGGCGGGAAAGGAAGAAAGGCAGATGATCAAGACAATCCGGCCGAAGCTGGAATTGCTGAGCCGCAGGTTCATCGAAAAAATCATCGACGAGGCTTATGAGGTCCTGGAGAAGACGGGGATCTTCGTCGAGAACAAAAACGCGCTGAAGCTTTTCGAGCAGGCGGGGATGAAGATCGACAAAAAATCCCAGCGCGTCCATCTGAAGCGGCGGCTGGTGGAGAAATGCCTGGCCACGGCTCCGTCCGGCGTCCGGCTCTACGACCGTGCCGGAAAGACGGAATACACGGTCGGCGGCGACGAGGTCCATTTCGACCCGGGCTCGGCGGCCGTCACCATCCTCGACCATAAAACAGGGGAGCAGAGGAAGCCGGATACGGGCGACCTGGTCCGCTTCTACAGGCTGACCGAATGCCTGGAGAATATCCATTTCCAGAGCACCGGCCTGATCAGTGCCGATGTCCCCCCTGCGATCGCGGACATCTACCGGCTCTACCTCGGACTGCTCTATTCCAACAAGCCCTTTGTCACCGGCACTTTCCGGGTGGAATCCTTCCAGCCGATGAAGGATCTCCTGGCCGCCGTCCGCGGAAGCGAGAAGGAGCTGGCCGGGAAACCCCTGGCCATTTTCGATGCCTGTCCTTCTCCTCCTCTCAAATGGAGCAATCTGACCACCCAGAGCCTGATCGACGCGGCCCGGGCCGGGATCCCCTCCGAACTCATCTCGATGGGGATGACGGGGGCCACCTCCCTGGTGACGATCGCCGGTACGCTCGTCCAGCATGTTGCCGAGAATCTCTGCGGCGTCGCCATCGTCCAGCTTGCCAAGCCGGGCGCGCCGGTCATCTTCGGCGGCTCTCCCTCGAGCTTCGATATGAGGCGCGGGACGACTCCGATGGGAGCGATCGAGACAATGATGATCGACGTCGGTTACAGCCAGATCGGGAAATATCTGAACCTGCCGACCCACGCTTACATGGGCCTGAGCGACGCCAAGACCATCGACGCGCAGGCGGGGACGGAGACCGGGCTTGGGGCGGTGCTGGGCGCTCTGGCCGGCGTCAATGTCGTCAGCGGAGCCGGGATGCTCGATTTTGAGAGCTGCCAGAGCCTGGAGAAACTGGTCATCGACGACGAGATCTGCGGAATGGCCTATCGTCTCGTGGCCGGCATCGCCCAGCGCGAGGAGCCCATCGCCGCTGACAAATTCATCGGCTTCACTCCGGAGATGCAGTTCCTCACCCTGCCCCATACCAAGAAATGGTACAGGAAGGAGCATTCCTATCCCGTGATCGCGGACAGGGATACCTATGACGCCTGGGTCGCCCTGGGGAAGAAAACGATCGCCGAGAGGGCTGCGGAAGAGGTCGAAAAGCTCCTCCGCTCCAATCCGCCCGCGCTTGCGGACGACCGTCTCCGGAACGCTCTCACGAAAGTCATGACGGCCTGCGCCAAAGCCAACGGGATAGCCGCCCTGCCCGGACTGCCTTGAAGAGGTTCCTGAAGAAGGGAGACGCGTCCATTTCTTCACGTTCCCCGGGTCTGAATATCCTCAGCCGGTAGTCCCGTCCTTGAAAATCAGCGCGCGATAATTGCGCTCCGTCACCGCAGCAACTTCTTCCAGGGCCACTGTCTTGATCTCGGCCAGGACCTTGGCCGTTTCAATAACGAAAAGGGGTTCGTTCCGTTTCGTCCTGTCCCGCAGCGTTTGGGGGACGAGGTAGGGAGAGTCGGTTTCGACGAGGAGTTTTTCGAGGGGGAGAGAAGCGGCGATCTGCCGCAGCGGCGAAGCGTTCCGGTAGGTCAGGATGCCCGAGAACGAGATCAAGAAGCCCAGGTCGATCATCCGCTCGGCGGTGGCGCGGTCTTCGGTGAAACAATGGAGGATGCCGCCGCGGGTAAACCGGGCCTCTTCGACCGCGGCGACGACCTCTTGTCCCGCGTTCCGGCTGTGAACGATGACGGGCAAGGCCAGTTTCTGGGCGAGGAGAAGCTGGGTTCGAAAGACCTCGGCCTGGAGCGGGGCCGGGGAGCAATCATAGTGATGATCGATGCCGATTTCGCCGATGGCCGCTATCTTTCCGGCTTGGGCCAATTCCCGAACCGCCTGCAGGTGGGATGAGAGAAAAGCGTCCGCCCGGTGAGGATGGACGCCTGCCGCCGCCGTGATCCAGGGATGAGCTTGACAGAGTTCGAGGACGAGCGGCCGGCTCCGGGGATCCGAGAGCTCGATAGGACAAAGGACGGCTTTGACGCCTCCGTCCCGGGCCCGCCGGATGACCGCATCCCTGTCCCCGTCAAACTCCTGCATGTCCAAGTGCGCATGGGAGTCGACGATGTCCATCGGGGCAAGGCCCTTCCGTCCGGAGCGATTCCGGCTCTCGGGCGATTCCAGGCGCTCTTTTTATTGGGCGGCGAGTTTGGCCTTGAGGAAGCGGATCGGCATCGCGCCGTGGTTGAGCAGCTCCTGCAGGAATTCCTTCTTGCTGAAAGCGTCGCCCTTCGTTTTCCGGTAATCTTTTTCCATGTCCAGGATTTCCTGGTAGCCGATGTAGGGATAGGCGGATTCGCAGGGCGCGAGCAGGATCCGGTTCCACTTCCATTCCGCTTCGGCCTGAGTTTGAAAGCCTCCGCGAGTCATGTATGGAATCGCCTGTTCCTTGGTCATCCCGCCCTGGTGGATGTTGAGTTCGAGCTGAAAATCAATGACCATCTTGAGTTGCGATTTGAGTTGATTGAGCCGGAAGCGGAGGCCGTAATTGCCGTACCCCTCGTAGACAAGCATATCCTCCAGGCAGACGGGCCAGCCGTTAATAAGCGGTCTGTTGGGATAGAGCCTGCGCATCAGACTGCCTGACCGGTCTGTATAGAAAAGCGGAACGAACGAGCCTGGGTATATATTTTGCACGGTCCAAAACGGAAAATAAAAACGATTGTACTCTTCCAGGAAGGACGTCCCCTGTTCCGGAGTCCATTCATCCGGAAGCGGCGCTACCTGCATCCTGTAGGCTCCACCGGTCTCGTACGGGCCGGGCCCAACGAGCGCGGTCATCGACAGGCCCCGCTCGCCAGCGGGCATGGGAACGATGTCGATGTCGACTGGAGGAAGATCGACAAGTTTCTTCTCCGAGATGAAACTCTTGACGGCTTCGGCGGTTTTTTTCGATTCTTCGAAAAAGCCTTCCTTCGCTGGATGGTCGGTCTTGAGCTTGTCCAGGACGCCCTGGATGACCGTATTCAATGCTTGATCGGCACCTATCTGCGCGGCCAACTGATCGGCGTTGATGTTGGGGTACATGATTTTGTAGTAGGGAAGACAAACAAGCCCCATGGCGTTCCGGATGTTGTTGTAGTCTGCCTTTGCCCGCGCCGTCAGCTCCGCTCCCGGGATGCTGAACTCGCCGGTGAGGGTGAGGAGCCGCGAATGGGCCTGGTCTCCCAACCGGAAGTTGCCCGTGGACTTGGGCAGGAGCTGGCTCTGGAGATACGATTGATAGTCTTCCAGGGCGGGGATGATTTTGGCCCATTCGGCCTGGAACTTGGACTTCATGTCGGGCGAGGCCGCCTCGATGAGTCCGGGGACGCCCGTTCTGTAG
>JBAUIH010000414.1:0-2215 GCA_049682755.1 Candidatus Aminicenantales bacterium
ACTATCCGATGTCTTGGCCGCTCGATCCCTACGTCGAAGGGATTGGCATGACGGGCTGGGACTTCGTCAACCGAATCTCGCGCTCGTGCGGCTTCGACTTCGACTCGATCACGGGGCACGCCGCCGGCGTCGGTATTGCTGACGAACAGCTTGCCAAGGTGAAGCAAGCGGCGATGTCTCTGCCGTGGGTCGAGGTCCGCCGATCCACCGGCGGCAACGGCATCCATCTCTACGTGCCCGGCCTCGCGATTCCGACCGAGAACCACACAGTTCACGCCGCACTCGCCCGCTGCATCCTGGCCTTGATGAGTACGGAGTGTAACTTCGACTTCGCCAGCCAGGTCGATGCCTGCGGCGGCAATATGTGGATTTGGCATCGCAAGATGACGTATGCCAATCAGGGACTCGTACTCATCAAGCCGGCCGAACGTCCGCTCACGGACGCCGATTTGCCGTCCAACTGGCGCGACCATGTTGATGTCGTCACCCGCAAGCGGGCCAAGATTCGAGTCACGGGTATCCCGGAATCCGAGATCGACGCCTTCGAAAGTCTCACGTCGGGGCGCACATTCGTGCCGCTCGACGAGACGCACAAGGCGATTATGTCGAAGATCGCCGAACACGGCTACTCGTGCGTATGGGTGCCAGACCATCACCTTGTGCAGACGCACACGCACGCGCTCGTGACATTGCTGGAGCGAGAGCGGGAGTTCCTGAAGCTCAAGGGATTCTTCACCACCGTCAGCGAGAGCCAGGGCGACGGCACGCCGAACTGCTTCATGTTCCCGCTCGCCGGCGGTGCCTTCCGAGTCTACAAGTTCTGGAAGGGCAGTGCTGAGACTCCCACTTGGCGTCAAGACGGGTCGAGCTACACTTGGTGTGACTTCAATCGCGTGCCCGATCTGGCCACGGCCGCCAGTGCTCTCGGCGGTGTCGAAGCACCAGAGGGGCGGGGATATTCCTTCGCAAATGCTGACGAAGCCGCCAAGGTCATCGAGGCTCTTGGGCAGTCAGTCGTAATGCCCGATGCGATCAAGCATCGCAACACGATCCTGCGAGCCAACAAGGATGGCCGTCTGATTGTCGAGATCAAACGGGAGAAGAAGGCTGATCCTGAAAACATCCCCGGCTGGGACGGCACGAAACCCGGATGGTGGAGACGGCTGGTCAACGTTCAGGTCGAAGCTGACGAAAAGCAAATTGACTTCGACAAGTTCGACAAGGTCATCCGCGCTGTCATCACGCCGAACGGAGAACGCGACGGCTGGATTCATCGTTCGACGCATCGCGAGGGCGAATGGGTGCGATGCCCGAAGGACGACTGCCGCTCGATCCTACTGGCGATGGGGCAAGGCAAACCGGAAGCCGAACAAATTCTCGGCCTCTGCGCAATCAATCCGTGGATGATCGTGAGTCTGCCCTTCCAGCCCGAATATCCGGGCGGACGAAAGTGGAACAAGTGTGCTGTCCAATACCGCTTCAAGCCGGCCAATCAAGAATACGACGACTCCGACGCTCACCCGCATTGGGACAAGATTCTCGACCATATCGGCAACGATCTGACGACGACTATCAAGACGCTTGATTGGTGCCAGAAGGCGAACATCGTCAGAGGTCGTGAATACTTGCTGCACTGGATCGCTTGCATGTTGCGTGAACCGCTGGAACAACTGCCGTACCTGTTCCTGTACGGCCCGCAGAACAGCGGCAAGTCGATCTTCCATGAAGCCATCAAACTGCTTTTGACGCCCGAAGACAAAGCGGTCGTCAAAGCGGACAAGGCAATCACGTCAGCGGAATTCAACCGCGAGCTTGAAGGCGCGATCCTGTGCTACATCGAAGAGAAAGACATCTCGGTGATCCCGCAGGCGTACAACCGAATCAAGGACATCCTCACGGCCAAGTCGCTGTCGATCCGCAAAATGCGAACCGACACCTATCAGGTGCCGAACTGGACGCATTGGGTTCACTGTGCGAACAGCCAGAAGAACTGCCCGGTGTTTCCCGGCGACACGCGGATCATGGTGATCTATGTCCCGGAACTCGTCGAAGAGATTCCGAAGACGATCCTGTTGAAGCGTCTGGAAGAAGAAGCGCCCGCCTTCATGCGGACGATCCTCAACCTCACGCTGGTTCCGCTCGGCGTCGGCGGCCGACTGAGGCTGCCGGTTATCACGACCGACCGCCGACTCAAGAGCATGTCGTTGAATACAAC
>JBAUIH010000415.1:0-4134 GCA_049682755.1 Candidatus Aminicenantales bacterium
ACGAATTCGGCCGGGGCCGAGATTAAGATATTGTAGAAGGAAATGAGAACGGGTCTTCAGTCGAAAAAAGCAAAATGCTTTTTTTCAGCAGACCCTATTTAACCCGGCCGAGGCGGAAAGCATTCAGCAGGAGACCGACCAGACTTCCAATATTGTTCTGTTATATAACCTCCTTTTTTTTAGGGCTTCAAACGGGTCTTTGCCTTCCGTTCGTTGACGATTTTTTCAAACTTGTCCCGAAGCCTGGTCTGAACGCTCTCCAGGGGGATGATCCGGCCGTTGATGATCAGTCCCTCTACTCGCGAGCTCAGTTGAACGGGGGATCCCCGCCAGAGGACGAGGTTGGCGGTTTTCCCGACTTCTAGAGAACCGACCTGATCCCCGATTCCTAATAGATTCGCCGGGTGAATGGTCATCGCCCGGATCGCCTCTTCCTCAGAGAGGCCGTGAGCTACCGAAATGCTTGCCGGGACGGGAAGGTTGCGGACATTCCTATTCCCCAGGCCCCAGCCCATTTGATCAAAGGCAAAGGCCAGGCCTTTTGAAGACAGCATACAGGCGGTGTGATAGTTAAGGTCGAACGGCTCCCATCGCTCCGGGATGCGCGCCGTGCCCGCCCAGATGATCGGGATTTTCTCCTGCTTCAGCCGGCCGGCGAACTTGAGGATATCCCCTGTCGCATAGAGAATTCCCTTAAGGTTGAATTCCTTGATGAGAAGAAGGGCATCCCGGATCATCACTTCGTTGGAGGTCATAAAGAGAGCCGGGATCTCCCTTTTGATGACGGGGATGAGGGCTTCGAGCTCGGGACTGGCCGTAAGAAACCCCTCTCTCATCATCTGGCTTCCCGGGTATTCCTCTTTCGTCCCGCCGCCTTTTTCCCTGAGGTCTTGCCGCTCCAGGTATCGCCTGGTCTGGTTCAATTTATCGCGGATAAAAGCCATGACGCCGGGAAGAGTCACCGGATATTTGCCCTGCTGCCTGGCGCCCAGGTTGAAGATCTGGGCGGCATCTCGCTTGATGACCATGTCCTCGGCCAGGTTCCCCTCGAGGTTGAGGACGATCGCCTTTCCGTTGATGACGTTCCTGGTTCCGGCCGCGGTCATCACCGTGGTCACGCCGCCGATCCGGGCGACCTCGATGCACTCATCCTCGGGATTGAGCGCATCAAAAGGGTCCATATGCGGTGTCGAAACGCCGATCTCGTCGACGTCATCCCCGGCGCCCGGATAGCCGGTGATGCCCACGGCGGTCATGACCGCCACCATCCCGGGATAGACCGAGAGGCCCTGGGCGTCGATCATCTCCGCGTCAGCGGGAGGCGTGAGGCTCGACCCGATCATGGAGATCTTCCCGTTCTGGATGAGCAGGCAGCCGTTTTCAATCGCCGGGCCGACAATGGGCACGATCCTGGCGTTACGGATAAAGATCGTCTCGGCCCCCCGCCCAAAGCCGCCGATCAGCAATATCGCAACAAGGATGACAAGATATCGGCTCCGCTTATTCATGGATGTCTCCTTTTGCGGTGACGCTGTCCCTGGCGTAGTCATAAAAGACCTTTCCCTCGATGATCGTCAGCCGGCACTTGGCCGTGGAATCCAGGGGATGCTTGTCGAAGACGGCCAGGTCCCCGTCCTTTCCGATGTCGATCGTACCCGCCCGGTCTTCCATCTCCAGGGACTTGGCCGGGTTCAAGGTGATCATCTTGAGAACGTCCTCTTCCCCGAGATCGTTATATTTCAGGACTTTTGCCGCATTGCGAAAGAGGTAGCGGCCCTCGTCGGCGCTGTCCGAATTGATGACGATATTGACGCCGGCGTCATGCATGATCTTGAATCCGAAGGGGCAGCCGTCGTAGGCCTCTTCTTTAAAACCCCACCAGTCCACCCAGCCGCCGAAAGTAACGCCAGCCCGGGCCATGATGTCGGCAACCTTATAACCGTCGATACAATGGCTGATCTGTTTGAGGTCGATCCCGAATTCTTGACAGAATTTGATGAGCCAGACGATCTCATCGGCCCGGTAGGCGTGGCAGTCGGCCGTGAGCGTCTTGTCCAGGACCATTGTCAAGGTTTCCATGGCGAGGTCCTTCTTGGGAGCCATGGCTTTGGCATTTCCTGCAGCTTTCTCCTTTTCGTATCGATCCCAACGCTCTTTGTATTCTTTCGCCTCAGTGAAGGCCTTGCGGAGGATATGGGCGCTACCCATCCGGGTTGAAGGAAGGACTCCTTTCCCGCCATAGAATCTCTTGGGGTTCTCTCCCAAGGCGAGCTTGAGCTGCTGGCGGACCGGGACGATCATCTCCTCCACCGCGCTCCCGTACTTGAGCTTGATCGTCACGTTCACGCCGCCGATGACGTTGGCGCTCCCGTGCATGGTTTTTACCGTCGTCACGCCTCCAGCCAGGGTTTTGAGGATCGAATCCGAATAAGGATCGAGGGCGTCTTTCATCCACACCTGCGGCGTCACCGGGTCGGTCGCCTCGTTGACGTCTTCCATATCAAAGCCGATATGGGAATGGCTGTCGATGACGCCCGGCATGACATACATCCCGGTGACATCTATGACTTCGATGCCGGAAGGAATCGGCACATCCCTTCCGCAGGCCGTGATCTTGCCCTTTTGGATGAGCACAGTCCCGTTTTCGACGGCGCCGTGGCTGATCGTCAGGATCGTGCCCCCCTTGAGCGCCAGATCCTGGGCCGGGCCGGCAACCGCTCCGAAAACAAAGACGATCATCAGCGTGACCAAATATCTTTTCATTTTTCCCTCACATCATAAAAAAAGTACTGCCCCGATCCAAGCGAGGCAGGGCGTCTTGATCTCGTTATCCGCAGGAGCCTTCCCACTCGTCACATTCCGTATGTCTGGACGATCTCTTGTTTTGTCTTGCCGAGAACATCGAACCTCTTCCCCACTTTGATAAAGGCCTCCAGGGCCTGGTCGAGATGATGGATCTCGTGGCCGGCCGAGATCTGCGTCCGGATCCGGGCCTGGCCCTGGGGGACGACCGGGAAGAAGAACCCGATGGCATAGATCCCTTCGTCATAGAGCGCCTTGGAAAAATCCTGCGACAGCTTGGCGTTGAACAGCATCACGGGAACGATGGGTGTATCTCCCTCTTTCAGGACAAAGCCCGCCTCGGTCAGCCCTTTCCGCCAGTAGGCGGCGTTTTTCTCCAACTTGTCCCGCCGTTCGGTGCTGGCGCTCAAGATCTCCATGACCTTGAGCACCCCGGAGACGACGACCGGCGCGATGGTGTTGGAAAAAAGATAGGGCCGTGCCCTCTGCCGGCACATCTCGACCAGCTCCCAGCGCCCGGAGACGCATCCCCCGGAAGCCCCTCCGAGGGCCTTGCCAAAGGTTGTCGTGATGATGTCGATCTTGCCCATGACGCCGCACTTTTCGTGCGTCCCCCGCCCCGTCTTGCCGATGAAACCGGAGGCGTGCGAGTCATCGACCAGGATCATGGCGTCGTATTTATCGCCAAGAGCGACCATCTCGTCGAGCTTGGCCGTGTCGCCGTCCATCGAGAAGACGCCATCTGTGATGACCAGCTTGAGACGCTTGTCGGCATGGAGCTTGAGCTTTTCCTCGAGATGCGCCATATCCGAATGTTTAAAGGTATCTGTCATGGCGCTACAGAGGCGGATGCCGTCGATGAGCGATGCATGAACCAGCCGGTCCGAGATCATGACGTCCTCTTTCGTCAGGACGGCCTCGAAAACGCCCGCGTTGGCGTCCATGCAGGAGGAGAAAAGGAGCGTGTCTTCTGTCCCCAGGAACTGGGTCATCCGGCTCTCGAGCTCGCGGTGGATGTCCTGGGTGCCGCAGATGAACCGGACCGAGGACATCCCATAGCCGCGAGATCCAAGGCCATCGTGGGCCGCTTTGACGACATCCGGGTGACTGGAAAGGCCCAGGTAATTGTTGGAGCACATGTTGACGACTTTTTTCAGGGGCGCTCCTGCCGGGAATTCCACTTCGATGTCGGCCGCCTGGGGCGAATAAATGGTGCGTTCCTGCTTGAAGATACCGGCCGCCTGAATCCCCTCCAGTTGTTTCTTGTAGAGTTCCCTGACGTTATCGGAATAAGCCATCGCTTCTCTCCTTACCTCATTTTTTAAAAATCAG
>JBAUIH010000416.1:0-9181 GCA_049682755.1 Candidatus Aminicenantales bacterium
AACAAGCCTAGACAAAATCGACGAGCTAATTGATAACATATACGGCCAGCTCGCAAACCTCGACGGCCAACTAGGAAACCTCGCACAAACAGATCTCGGAACAAGAAACCCAATCACTCAAAGAGTCAATATGAGAGTAGGTTCCCAAGACATCTACCGACTTTCCCCCGAATATACCCAACTAGCCCCCACCACAACCACAACCCCCTTCGTACCAATAATAGGTACATTCCAATTATCCCCCGAAACACAAAACCAACTCCAACAAGTACGCCAAGCCATCGCAACGGAAGAACCACTACTAACCGGAGAACCACTACAACCACCCCCAGGCGTTACACTTGACCCCGCAATAACAACACAACTCAACCTCGCCTACACCGCCGACCAGCTTCTGCTCACCCAACAGGAAAACGAACTACTCCTAGCTATCCTAAACACACTACAAGACGCCATCACACGACAGGCCAACCAAACCATCATAAAAGAATTCCCCGGATTCACACCAACAGGACTAAGAAGAACACTCAACCACAGCGACGCCGGAAGCATACAACAACAAATCTATCGCACCAGCCCCATAATCACATACCCCTTCGTCATACGAGACGTATGGGTCAATGGATGCACAACCGCAGGAGGCCGAACCACCGTCAAAATCGGATACGGAAAAACCCTCCAAACAGGAACAGACATCCCCAACCAAAACGCAGCGTCCTTCATAACACACGTCGGCAATCAAAACTCAATCGCCGTACCCTCAGGCTCAACCCTCCACCTAAAACCAAACTGGATACTACCAGACGCCGGCTACTCAATACACACACTCACAGGAAACGGCACCGCCGTCTTCAACTTCATGTCAGTAGTTTTTTTAATAGAGCAATTAATACCCGACGCCGAAACCATCTCAATACAATGATCGACTTAGGAACCCCAAGAAAACCAAACTTCAAGGGAAAACCCCCACACATAAGCCCCCAGGACGGAGAAATACTAAACGTGTTCCTCCAAATATGGCACCTAGAGCTTGAGTGGCTCTACTACGACGTGCGCGTCGGAAAAGGACAGCCAGCAGCCCCAGGAACCCCCGAAAACATGGCCCGCATGTTCACCATGAACACGCAGCGACGCATCGACGTCGTTGTAAAACTTACCAATGACCCCATCCTATACATCGCAGAAATACGACCACACGCCGGTCCCGGGTCCCTTGGAAACGCACTAACCACCCACGCACTATTTGAACTAGAAGATATCCGACCATCCCGACCCGCCATCATCACCGACCAACTATCACAGGACATGGAACACGTCCTTAAACGCTATAACGTCGCACTCTTTCAAACATTCCAACCAAGGCAACCATGACAAATGGCAGAACTCGAGCTCGAACTATACTTCGCACCCAAACCACAACCTGAAAAGCGAAACCCATTCCCAGGAGAAATACCGCTCTTCGATTGGTACGACGTCGTACACATATACCCGGAATCCTACCTCCCAAAAGAAGAACAGACCGCCCGAAAACTCAGAAGACTCAGACGACTAGAACGGTCACCCACCCCCGAAATAGTACAACAAATAGGCGCGGTCATGAACTGGTTCGACGACATCGAAGACTTTCTAGTTACCTGTGGAACACTTCTCCGATTCATCATCCCCAAAATAGCCCCCAAGTTTTTACCTTACGTCGGCCTGGTTTTCCTATTAGCAGACATCATTAACCTATTCCAAGTATGGCGCCTGGTTATGCCATCAAAAACACTAGGAAAAACCGAACAATGGAAACTCAAGGAGCTCAACCCATTTGGAACCATAGCCAGATCAAGAAGACAAGCCCGCCTAATACGACGAGTGCCAGTAATAGGGGAATGGCTCGAAATACTACAAACCACCGACAACCTCTTCGGAATCGGAATATCATTCGGCCCACTAATAGGCGCATTCGAAGACGTGCTATTTGGAATCATCCACCAAGGACAAACACTTTGGGAAAACTACGTCCAAACAGACCCCGTCATCGAATCAATGCTCCTACTCATAGGCAGTATTGGAATGTACCCAGCAATAGACGAACTCGACGCCGAAGAATTCCTACATTACGCCGTCGCCACATCCTACGCCTACTCCATACTAAGATGGTTTTATGAGGTAGCCGACATCGAGAAAACCGAAACACATCTCGGACTCGAAATCACCCCGCGACCAGTAAGGAACCCCATCACAGCAAAGGTTCTCCAAGACAACGGATACGACCCCAAGCAAGCGTGGAAATGGCCAATCAGACGACCAGCCTCTAAAATGAAAGTACCCGACCTGACTATCGAACACCCAAGCCTAATCAGCTTCAAATGGCAGAACAAGATCAAAGAACAACCCACAATGCAGACTGACTGGTTCCTGGGTGGAATAATGGTTCAGATCGCTAGAGACTTCTGGGCTATGGCCAACGGAGAACCCACCGACCTAATACTACAACCAACCCTCGAAACCTCCATCATGCTAAGACAAACCGAGGAAGGTATCAGCCCCTATTTACTCGATAACACCGAAGACTGGAGCCTGCTCCGGAACGCAATCGAGCGTTTTCAAAAAGAAAACGGCCGGTGGCCCACCAAGGACGATTACGTCAAATTTGCGACAGCATCCCAAAAGGAATACATGATTACCGACCAACCCATGCTACACATCCAGGCCGACCAATTCGACTTCTTACAGCCAACCAAGGGAAAGCCCGACCCGATACACGATAAACTCATCGTAGTTGAAGAAATGAACATCCCCCTATTCCTACCCTAGCCTTAACCCAAAATAATGCAACCCGGAGTTCCCCTGGAGTCCCCAAGCACATAAAACCAACAACAAACAAACCCCGAAACACCCCCAACCGAAAACAAGCTCCAAAAATGACTAAAACAGATCGCACACCCAAAACCCACACAACCACCCCAAAACATACAGAAAAAAAAATGACCGAGGATCCGCGCAACTAAACCAACCAACACCAAAAAACAAACAGCCACAAACACATACTCAAGCCCAGCTCCCATATATGCCCCTTGAATAGACCGACTCAATACCCACTTCAAGTATCTAAAAGGAGCGCCCGACAAAATTCGGCGCGGGGTTCGGCTACCTAAACACGCCTTATCCCTTCCCAGGGAATACCCCCGGTTGAGCTCCTACGAGCTCAAGGGAACCGGCAACGGTAGCCTAACCCCGCACCGAAAACGACTTGTCGGGCGCTATAACACACTACCCAAGTCTATTCAAGGGGCTCTCCAAACACACACAACAAACCCAAAAAAACCAAAACTAACCCCCCCACTTAAAAAACACCCTCTCGAGCGAGCTCCAACTTAAGTACGCAACTTAATTTCCGCCACAAAAAAAAACTAAGCGATCTACTTAACTTCTGCAGCTAAAGAGCAACGCCGACCCCCCCCCATCCCCTAAGAAAAAGAAAAGAAGAAATACTTATTATAGTAGTAGGCCCCCCGGACTTATCCACAATTACTCAAAACAACTTTAAAGGTACGCCCCCAACTCCCCGAACACACTCAAAAATAAAACTTAAAGTAAATTCTAGAAATTGTGGATAACCTGTGGATAACCTGTGGACAACTTTCTAAATATCTATCAAACACAGATACTTACCCCAGCCCCCATCAATTAGGCAGTGAATAGCAATTTGCGTGCCAACGGCACCCCTGAGAGCTGGGACACGAAACGCACAACCGAAGCCCTAACCCCACATACCCTAACACAAAACCGCTTGACAACCAAACAAAATAATGATAGACATAATTAGCATGACCACACAAACCCCCAAAATATCAATCCAATTCACCGAGTCAATGAACCGACTCCAAGACCTAGAGGGAGAATACGCCCCCCCCATACTCTACCCTGAAGGCGAGACCTGGTTAGGCATAGTACGAAAATGGCACCCGGACTTTGAAGGATGGGAAATAATAGACCAACAAAAACTAACCGACCCCGACTTCCCAAAGAACCTAAGACTCAACACCCAACTAATGATACAAACAGACCTCTTCTACCTCGAAAAATACTGGGAACCAGCACACATCCAAAAACTAGCCAACGTAGCCGCAAACATAGATTTTGAAGTATTCGAAATGACCGTACACATGGGCAAAACAACCGCAATAAAACTATTCCAACGAACCCTCAACCAGCTTAACAAAAATCAAAAACTATACAAAAACATCAACGAAGACGGAATCATTGGCCCCCAAACACTCTACGCACTCAACCAAGCAATACCCACCGTCTCGATAAAAACAATCCTCTTCCTGCTGCAAATTAACCAGGGATGCTACTACCTGAAACTATGGGAAAACGACGAGGAAAAAGAAAAATACCACGGATGGCTTAGACGCCTCTCACTAAAAACAAACCACTTCTAAACTTACTCCACCTTAGCCACACAAGCACCGCATAAAGGTTTATAGCTCAGATCACCCGGAACATATTCCGAAGAGCAACCCCAACAAACCAACATTATTCTAGCCTCGGGGCGATCAACATGGGCCCGAAAATCTTTTAATACATCATCCGGCATTTGCGCTTGTGTTTGCTCCCAAGCCAGACGCCACCCCTGACAAACTAAAGCCGTGACCCCATTCGAAACCGCAACCTCAAGCAGATGATCTCTATACTGTTCGTCGCCAACACGCACCAACTCACTCAACGCAGAAAAAGGAAGAACCCTATCGCCCAACGCATCAATAAAATTAGACGGCCACCCCAAAACATCTAACCGAGACCGCACCCAAGACGAACTCTTGCTAAGCATATCGCCAATCTCAACCACAGAAACCCCATCCTCAACATGAAGCTTCTTAATATACAACGCTTCCTCAACTGGATTCAACGCAAGACGATGCAAATTTTCAATACCCGACACCCAATCAGAATCGCGATCAGACATATCAACCACCTTGCACAAAATCTTTTCACGACCCAGCCATTTATGAGCCACCCAACGACAAAAACCCGCTACGATCTGGTAATAATCACCATAAGGCCGAACCGTTATAGGATTAATAAGCCCCTGATTCTTTATGGAAAGTGCCAGCTCACGAATAGAATCATCATCAACCGACTGACGAAGCAAACGAGGAAGAGGAACAAGCCTCGCAACCTCTAACTCTTCAAAGCTTACCGACCCGCGAGTCAATAAAATCCTCCGGCAAAGACATAAGAATACGAACAAACCTCCGAAGCACCTCCGCCCTCGACAACCCAAACCGCTTCGCGTAAATCTCAATATATAAAATCTGCTCCTGACCTAGATACCAATTCCGCTTAACCTTATTAGTACGAAGTTTTTGAAGCCTTTGATCGCTTGCGCTCTGACGCTTTCTATACATTACCAACCTACGCCCTCATTAATGACAGACACCCGATTTTCAAAAAACACCAAACTATACACAAAAACTCTTGACAACTCCACTTCCAAAAAAATATACTATACACAAAACCGTACCAGGAGGCTTCTACATGGCAGAAATAAAAGACCTTGCAGCAATTTCTAGGAAGTGGAGCCAAGTCACACCCCAGCGAGACGAATTTTACAAAGTAGGAGTAGAAAACCCCAAACGAGCCTGGAGTACAGCAGCAGCAGCAGCAAACGAAACATACAAAACCGCCGTCAAACAGGCAGCAGACCAAGACCGATTCTCAAAGGGAGTGAAACGCGTAGGCGAGGAAAAATGGAAAAGCCGAGCTTCGCAACTTGGGCCCGGACGCTTTCGAGAGGGAGTACAAGTAGCAGAAGCAGACCACCAAGCGGGCTACGCACCCTACCATGCAACCGTAAAATCGACCATTCTACCAGAACGATTCCCGACCGGAGACCCACGAAACGTCCGAAGAGTAGAAGCCGTCGCCAACGCACAGCACAGAAAGAAACTAGAACTCCTCGGAGTAAGGACAACTTAAACCATGACAAAGACCGAACTCAAAAAACACCTAGAAGACAACCCACAAGATACCGAAGGATACAACGTCGACCTCATACTATCAGCATACGACATCATACTGAAATGCGAACAGGCCAAGAAACGACCCCAACCTAAAAAAACAGAAACGGAGGAATAAACAATGGGAGAAATGTTTCTTAGAAGCGTACTAGCACAGGAAGAAGCAATCACCGCTTCAACCATAGTCACCTACGACCTACCAGTACTCCCCCTATCACACATATTGCTAACCTTCAGATGGCAAGATGGGGCAGTACTCGGGAACGCAGGAAACCCGATAGCCGACCTACTCAGCTTTATTGACCGCATCGAGGTACTACTAAGAGGGTCTTCAATATATTCACTAAACGGCGAAGACTCCTTTTACATGGGTCAACTTATCACCAAAATGGCGCCACACATGATAAACGTAGTAAACGGAGCCACAGAACGCCATTACCTGACCTGGTTAATTCCCTTTGGCCGAAAACCATACAATCGGGGAGAGTGCTTCCCCGCGACCGCAAGGGGACAACTCCAGCTCCAAATCACATACGCTGCTGCAGTAGGAACAGTAGATACACCCGCCGTAATAATCGAAACAGTGGAACTTCCAGAGGCAACCCCCGCACGATTTCTAAAAACAACAACACTCTCAGTCACCCCCAGCGCAGCCGGGGATTTCGACCTCGAACTACCCATCGGAAACCCAATCGTAGGCGTCGGACTATTTGCCACAACTGTCCCCACAGGGGCAAGTACAAACCGAAGCATCGGGGAGCTACGCCTTCTCGTCGACAACAAAGAGATGATGTACGCAAAATCAAACTGGGAGAGCTTCCACTCAGAAGCCATGATGCGCGCCCCCATGATGCTAAACATAGACCGCCACACACACGCCCAGGATGCTAACACCGACACAGTAACCGGCCAGCAACTACTAGGAATAATAGGCCGAAATCAATACGCATACCTAGACTTCGACCCACTTATGGACGACACCTATATGCTAGAGACCGCAGGGAAAAGCCGAGTCAACCTACGCATCAATGCCGAAGGAGTAAACGACGCCATACGCGCCATGCCTATCGAATGGATGCAGGTTTAACGTGAACGTCGAAAAATATAACTTCCTCCAACGCGAAATAATCGAACTAAGCGCAACCGTAGCAACCGGAGGCACAGACACAAGAACATCAGCACGCATCCAATACCCTTTCACCCTCGAAGAACTAGAAATACACTCAACCGCATCACTCCAAACAAATTTCACCCTACGAATAGGAATATCAAAAAGCGGTACAGAAGCGATCGCGAGCGACCCCACATTCCGAGATATACCGTCTCAAAAAAGCTCCAAAGAAAACCAACGCTACCCCGACACACCCATACGACTCAGACCGCAACTAAACATAACCCAGCCACAATATAGACTCAAAGCCGAAGCGATCAACAACTCAGGCGCCACCCACGATTACCTGATCATCGCAATCATACAGGAAAGGAGACCAACAAATGGCAGCTAAAGACGCCTTCGGACGACTAAAAACCATTATTGGAAATGGTTCCTCCGACGTCTACGCAGCCCTTGCAGCAGCCAACGTCGACAACGAATCCGCAACCAGCCTCGGATTACTCATCACTTCAAGGACACTACTATACAATGGCACAGTATGGACACGCCACCGAGAGATCAACACCCTAAAAACAGTCAACGCAGCAGCCCTTGCAACCAACACACCCCAAGCACTCTGGACACCAGCAGCCGGGAAAAAATTCAGACTCCGAGGAATAGAAATATCATCAGAAGACCTACTCGCAGGAGAGCTAGTAGAGGTACTCGACGGAGCGACAGTCATACTCAACTTCAGACCAACTACAACCGGATTTCAAACACAGCTAGAACTCGATGCGAACGGATACATCAGCACAACCGCAGATAACGTCCTAAACATCAGACACCAGGGCGCAGCCGGAAGAGACATAGCAGCAAACGCTTGGGGAAATGAGGAATAAATAACTAAACAAAATGCCAGAGCACAGCCAAACAACCTTATATCTCATCACAGCATTCAATCTCTTTTGGGGAGCAGGGATATTGCTCAAAGTATGGACCTGGAGTATAAACATCGAAAACAGGTTCACTCGACTAGAAACTATTGTCGAGCGAATCTGGAAGACAAAAAATTCGCAAAACTAACCCATAGGAGGAAAAGAAAATGTCAGAAAACCAAGGAGCCATGTACGACAGCATAGACAAAGCCTATGCTGAAAACCTCAAAAGCCTAATCTCTTCTTTCGAGGAAAACCTAGACACCAAAAAAGGACAGCAAGGCTTTCTGTGGAACGTCCTTGCAATGGAAACCATCAAGGCGAACACTAGAGTCAACGCCTACGCCGAAGACAGACTCGCTTCGCATATTGAACTCAGCAAACATCAGGCCCGCGGAATACTCTCAGAAAAAGACATCATGTTCGACCGCACAGTCAATATCGACGAAATCGCCAAGTCTTTAACCCAGGACGACACCTTCAAAGACGCGATCAAACAGCTAGTCATCGAAGCACTACGAAAAACCTGACACCTACCAAAACCAGGTGAGAATTAGAGACAGGCACAGAAAAGAGCGCGCCCAGCTAGACATAGCTGGGCGCTACAACCAAATAGCAAGACGAGAAATCCGACTACGAACAGAACCCCCAACAATAACACGACTACCAATATTCGAAATCATACTACCCACCGAACCAACACCAATACCAACACCAACACCAACACCCACCCCGACCCCAACACCGGAACCCATACCAACACCGGAACCCATACCACCCCCGGAAGAACTACCACCCCCGGAAGAACTACCACCAGCCGAAGAAATACCAACCGAACCGACCCCCCAACCTCTACCCCTCGATAGAGACGACCAAGCAATAAGACTCCTAGAAATCAACCGCATAGAAAACCTAGCCACCGTTGAGAACAAAATAGAAATACTCGCCGAAATACTAAGGATGACAATATACTTTTTCCACGCTAAAATAATTTAATGGCCAGCACCACCGGAACAAGCCTAGACAAAATCGACGAGCTAATTGATAACATATACGGCCAGCTCGCAAACCTCGACGGCCAACTAGGAAACCTCGCACAAACAGATCTCGGAACAAGAAACCCAATCACTCAAAGAGTC
>JBAUIH010000417.1:0-3313 GCA_049682755.1 Candidatus Aminicenantales bacterium
GACTCTTTCGACGCCGGCTTCCGCGCCGGTGCGGGCTTTGGCATCTCCTTCTTGACGAGCTCGACCAATCGTTCCGGAATCTCGGCCACGGCGACCGAGCGGTCCGGTATGGGCACTTTTATCAGAAGAATGGGTGCGCCGAGAACAAAGCATAGGAATAGCGCCACGAGAACGGTGCGGCGGAAGCGTCTTTCGCTCTCGGCCTCACTGGCCCAGGGCATGATCATCTCGCGATAGGGAACGGACGAGACCTCCCGCTCTACGATGAACTCTTGTTTTCGCCGCTCTTCACGGTCGTACGCATCACGTACTTCTTCATAGAGGAGGTTCAATTCGTCGAGGCATTGGTCGATCTGCACCTGGAGAGATGCCTGTTTTTCCAGAATCCCGCCGATCTCCCCCTCGAAGCGGGCAACCCGGCTCCTCGCCCGTTCCACGTGTCCGGCGGCGTCCTGGGCCTCCGCGCCTCCTTCCCACAGGAGGTCATCCGCTTTCAGGTCCCCCAGCTTGTCGAACGCCTTGCAGACGTCCCGTAAGGCATCGATCCGCTGTCTCTCGGCGGAAAACGTTTCGAGCTCCGCCTCGACAGCGCGCAACTCGCCTTCAAGGACTTCCTGTCTTTGCCGGACCCGCCCGATTTGCGCGTCCAGTGTCGCCAATTCCTGTGCTAACATGGATGTATCCACGGCATCCTCGCTAGCCCTGAGTGGGCTTCTGAATGACGGCGAGGGAAATCCTCCCGTATCCAGAAGCTGTGCAGGTTGACATTATTTTTTTCAGCACCTTGAACGGAATCGTTTTATCCGCAAGGATAGTGATTTCTTTGCTTCCGGCAACCGTCTTGGTGCTAATCCCGATGACATTGCGTTCAAGCTGCGTCAACCGCTCTGTTATTCCGGCAACCGACTGAATCCTGTCATCAAGGAGTTCGGGGGTGCCGATCACGGCTTCGCCCTGGACCACTATTGTTTCGGGGCTGACCATGATCACAATTGTTTCCCTTGGCTTGGACTCGACGACGGAATCGGGCAGCTTGATCTGTTTGGGCACATCCAGTACGTCACCGCCGGCTGAATGAAAAAGCAGGAAGAACACCAGAATGGTGAAAACATCCATCAGCGGCGTCAGGTTCAGACCCGCAATCTTCCCCCTGCTACGCCCCATCCGTTTCATGCGTCTGCTATCCCTCATGGAGCGTCTCCTATCGATATGTTTGGAAAGAGAACTATTTTCTTGACCTCTGCGCTCCCTTCCGTATGTACTTCGGCGCCACGAACCGCATCCATGATCTGAATCAGATAGTCGTACTCTATGTCCGGTTCCATCAAGACCGTCGCGTCTTGCTTCTCCGGAAATCTATCCTTCAGGCGCGTGAGCATTTCGTGTAGCATCCGCAAATCGTAGTGATCGTCTTTTTTCGGGAACGCGGCCTCCACGGACGATCCGTTGGCGATCTCCAATCCTCCTTTTCGGACAATCACCTCGATGGCGAAATTCGGCGTTCTCAAATTCGATGCGCTTGCGCTGGTCGGCACGTTCAGATCCAGGATCGTCACGCGCGAAAAGACGGCACTGACGAGCAGAAAGGGGATGAGCACCACCATCAGGTTCATGAAGGTCGTGACATCCAGACCGGATGATTCTTCCCTTGCCCTTCTGTGATGATATCGGCTGGTCATGATCAACTCCCGTCGAATCGGCGCTTGGAATAATTGGAGATGGTATTGAGCGCCTTTACCGATGCCATCTCCAGGCTGTCCACGATATGGCCCGTGGTCGACGTCAGCTTGGCATGGAACAGCAGAAGCGGGATCGCCGACATCAGCCCAAAGGCGGTGGTGTTCATGGCCACCGAGATGCTGGCCGAGAGGAGGTCGGCCTTCTCGGCGGGGTTCGCATTGGCAACCGCGGTGAAGGCCTCGATCAGCCCCATGATGGTGCCAAGCAGCCCCAGCAGGGTGGCGATATTGGCGAGCAGAGCCACGTAGGGCGTGCGCTTCTCCAACTGGGGGATGATCTCCATCATGCTCTCTTCCATGGCGATTTCGATGTCTTCCCGCCGCCGGACCGCACCCATGCGCGCCAGTCCCATCCCCAGCATTTGAGAGATGGTGGACTTGTCCTTGTCGATGATCGACTGGGCTTTGTCGAATTCACCCTTGGTCAGTGCGGGATGAATCCTGTCCCATATTTTGCGGTTTACGCCCCGGATGCGGTTCAACTCAAGCCATCGCTCGACCGCAATGGCCATGCCGGCCACGAACACGAACAGAATCGGGTACATGAACAACCCACCCTTCTGGAAAAATGCAATCATTGTCTTGCCTCCCCTCGCTTTCCTTCGGAAATTTGACGATCCAATTGTCTGAATCCTTAGCGCCTGTCCCGACTCCTTCGCTTCTCTACCCGGCGGGCAAGAAGTCGATTGGGTACAGGATGGTCATCTTCTTTACACCCTCCTTCGGGCCAAAGTTGAACCTTCTGATGCGCTCTACAATCTTGTCCACCAGCTCGGGCGAAGCCAGTTCGGTGGACTCCACCTTGCACAAGGACACCGCGCCGTCCGGTTCGATGCTGATTCGCATCAATATCTTCCCGCGCAGCGTCGGGTCCTTGCGCAGTTCCTGGTTGTAGATCCGATAAAGCGCCGCCTTGTACCGATCGAATACAATCTGGATTTCTTCGTCAGTCCGGCCCAAACCAAGTCCATCGATCGTCGGTCTCGACGATTCTTCCAAACCCTTTATGGAGCTTTCCACCCGCACAAAGCCCACGCCGCTGCCAGCCCCGTTGCCGCCACCGCTGCCGGTCCCGTAGCCGCCACCGCTTCCGGCCCCGTAGCCGCTACCGCGACCTTTGCCGCTTCCGACGTTGCGGCTGACGCCGGCACCGCCGATCCCTCCGCTGGAGCCGCCCACCGCCTGGATGGCCACCAGCGAGCGCTGGGCCACGGCCTGTCCTTTCGCCTGCGGGCTATCCATGCTCAGACGGGCTTCGGTCCCGATCCTGGCAACGGGAATTTCCTTCATCAAATCCTTAAAGGCGTTCTTGAACTTCAGAACACCGACAGCTTCGGCCTTCTTACTCGCTGCCGGCGACCCGCCGCCGCCGGCGGCGACCGGTTCCGGTTTCTGCTGATCGGGCCGTGGTTTGGGTTCTTTCTTCGCCTGTTTTGAAGCGTCCGGCGACTCTTTCGACGCCGGCTTCCGCGCCGGTGCGGGCTTTGGCATCTCCTTCTTGACGAGCTCGACCAATCGTTCCGGAATCTCGGCCACGGCGACCGAGCGGTCCGGTATGGGCACTTTTATCAGAA
>JBAUIH010000418.1:0-5779 GCA_049682755.1 Candidatus Aminicenantales bacterium
AACTCTTCTCCTTCGGCGCCGCGTTCTCGCTTTCCCCGGGAACGTACCAATGCCGGCTGATCATCCGGAACCTCGAGACCGGCCGCGGCTCGGTCGGCTCGGCCACGGCCGTCATCACGGACTCAAGCGGCAGAGCCCTGAACTTATATTGGCAATGAATCCCGATTGGAATTAGGGCAACTGTCACTTGAGTTCGGCTCCCTGAGAATATCAATGGCCCTCGTTCGTCCCTCGAATTGACAGTGAATTTTGAATGGAGTATAAAATGATCGAGCAGGGCATGGCAGTTAAATCTCAGGGAACATTGACTTTATCTCTCCCTTGCCGGATACGCAAAGAAGGGAAGCACTTCGTTTCCTGGTGCTACGCCTTGGACGTCTATTCACAGGGGGAGACGCAAGAAAAAGCGCTGAGAAACCTGGAGGAGGCCGTAGGCCTTTTCATAACCAGTTGCATTCGAAGAGGGACTCTGGACAAGGTGCTTAAGGATTGCGGTATTGTTCTTTCCCCGAAAAGAACTCGCCCGATCCCCAAAAAACGAAGGGAGCACGAAATCACGGTCCCGCTCCCGTTCATCATCGATGAGCAACTGGTTCGATGCCAAAGCTGACCCCTGTCCATTATCAAACCCTTATCAAGGTTTTCGAGAAAGCGGGCTTTGTCGTGGTCCGGCGGGAATCGAGCCATATCATGATGGAGAAAGAAAGTCTCCCGCGCCCTCTTGTGATTCCCAGTTATCCTGAAGTCCCGGTTTCGATTATCAAGGGGTTGCTGCGCTCGGCCTGCATGACAAGGGAGGAATACTTCCGCAACCTTCGTTAAACCCCGATGGTTAGGCAACATGCCGTCGGTGCGTCTCGCAAATGCCTTGACTCCTCCCCGGAAAGTTCACTTCTCTTGCAGACGTCTTAGGAAAGGGACATGCGCGGCGAAATCCCAGAAGGAAGAATAATAGTCAATGTTCACACAAATGCTTGTGATTCCTAGTGATACGTGCCGTCTTGACGGGTCGGCGGATCAGGGCTAGAATAATATGGGGTCGTAAGGGGAATGAGAAAGCCGATTTTGGGCCTCGCGGCTTTTTTCTGTATCCTGGCGGGATCATACCACGGACATGGAGGGACTGTACCAGAAATTCAACAGGAACAAGCCCAACTCCAGCATGAAGTCAAGGTCACGTTGAAGCTCGTCCAGATCTACGTGACCGATAAGAAGGGGAACCCGGTTGTCGATCTCTCCAAGGATGATTTCCTCGTCTATGATGAAGGCCAAAAGCAAACACTGACGGAGTTCGAGAGGCACATCCTGAGGCTTCCCGGCGAAAAAGAGAAGGTCGCTGCTGAGGTGGTTGATACCCCGGCCCCGCCTGCCCGGGAGTTGATGCCGCGGAAATTCTTTTTCTTTCTGGACTTTGCCTTCAACAACGCCAAGGGCATAGACAAAACGAAAGAGGCGGCGCTTCATTTCATCGACACGCAGCTTCAGCCGACAGACGAGGTGGGATTGCTCTCCTACTCCGCCACCAGGAGCCTGACGCTTCATGAGTACCTCACCACGGACCACGCCGCGGTGCGCAAGATCATCAAGGCGTTCGGAATCCAGGAGATCGTGGGCCGGGCCGAGGATTTTGAGGCCAGGTACTGGAATCTGCTCAAAGAACAGAATCCCGTGGACGCCAGCTTGGAGGGGTATGTCTTCGACCCGGAAAGGCATCAATTCAAGGAATTGGAGGTCGTGAGAAGGCAGAGAGAGGAATCCAAGCTCCAGGCCTACAATTTTATCCGGAAAATGACGGATCTGGCCAAAGCATTGCGTTATGTTCCCGGGCATAAGTCTCTGCTCTATTTTTCTTCGGGGGTTCCCTATTCTGTTTTCGCCGGCGTGCCGGCCCCTGAAACCTTCCCATCACGGGTTAGGGGCGTTGTGCCGAAAGACGCGTCTTCATCGGAATCATCCACCAGGATCAGCGGAATGGATTATTCGGACAAACCGGAAAGGGTCGAATCCGCTCATCTCATTTCCCAGTACGAAGACATGCTCAAGGAGCTGAGCTCGGCGAATTGTACGATCTACGCGTTGGATACCATTAAGCTCACGACCGTCCTGGGCAGCAATCCGGCGACAAGAGGGACCTACACCCTCCAGCAGATGAGCAGCGCCACGGGAGGGAAATACTTCGGAAACATCAGCAGCTACGAGAAGCACATCGAGAAGATCCAGGGCCTGACGGGCAGCTATTATGTCCTAGGATACTATGTCGATGACACGTGGGACGGGGCCTACCATAAGATCAAGGTCGAGGTGACCCGATCTGACCTCGAGGTCCATGCCCAGAAGGGCTACTTCAATCCCAAGCCGTTCTCAGAATATAGCCATGTGGAAAGGATGCTTCATCTCGTCGACCTGGCGTTGAGCGAGGAGCCGCTCTTCCAGACGCCGGTCCGTTTTCCGCTGGAGGTTGTCCCCTGCCCTGCCGAAAGCAAGGGGAACCTTTGTCTTTCGGCCAGGATCCCGGTCGAAAGGATCAGGGGAGTACTGGCGGGAAAGTCGGAGTTCGTGGCGGTCATTTTCGACGACAAAGAGAATATCGTGACGCTGAGCCGGAACGAGAAAAGGACCTATACCCTCACGGGAGAGTTGTTCACCTTCGGCGCGGCGTTCTCGCTTTCCCCGGGTAAGTATCAATGCCGGCTGGTCATCCGGAACCTGGAGACGGGCCGGGGCGCCGTCGCCTCCGCCACCGCCGTCATCCTGGGCGAGTGATATGCACTGGGAGACCTATTTTTCCCGGCTCCGCAAAAATTAAGGTGACACCTACCTTAATTTTCACCGAGATTCATCGCCCTTCGGAATTAAGGCATCTGTTGCCTTAATTCGTATATTTAATTCGTGGGTGCTTTTGCGGGGACAAGATGGGTCAGAAAAGCATGGAACAGCAGCATTGATGTTCTAAAATAGAGTACAATAGTACTCAATATTAGAACATTTTTTGTCCCCTAATCCCCCATAGGCTGCAAAACAAAACCCCCTAGGGTTCATCGGTTAGTGCGAATGACTGGAAATGTCTACGGAAAGATAACGGGAGTACATATAAACGGACTTCCCCATGGGTTTGCTCAGTAAACACAAACCGTGGCAGGTAACACGGGAATTCCTAAGAATTCATGAAAAAGCCAAAAAGAATGATCGAAGGCTTGACTTAGGATTAAAATGTAATTACAGTAATAACATTGGATTTGATGAAAGGATGGGTAAAGAGAAATTCTGATGAAAACCAGAGAACTGAAAATCGCCCGAATCGGAAATTCCCGGGGTGTCCGGTTGCCGGCCTCGTCCCTGAAACGTTATGGCATTGGACCCGTGATGATCATGGAAGAGAGAAGCGAAGGGATTCTTCTCCGCCCGGCGGGCCCCGCCGTCGAGAAACTCACCTGGGAGGAAACAGCCCGGGAGATGGCCGCCGCAGCCGAAGATTGGAGCATCTGGGATACGGTGGATGGGGATGGACTGGAGGACATCCCATGGGAAATGTCGAAGGGGGATAGAGTCAAGGAAAAGAAATCCTGGTATGGGATAAAATCACGCTCTCCCCAAACAGTCATAAAACGGTACGACGTGCGCTGGGCGGAGCTGGACCCTTCCCGGGGCCCAGAAATGGCCAAGACAAGGCCTGCGGTTATCGTGAGTCTGGATGAATTGAACGCGAAGCTGCAGACTGTAACGGTCTGCCCGATAACCAGCCAGACTCATCCGGCCTGGCGCTGCCGCCTGCCCGTTCGCTGTGCGGGCCGGGACTCGGAGATCGCGGTCGACCAGATCAGGACGATCAGCAAGGCTCGCTTGGGACCGAGGATGGGCTCTCTTTCCGAAGATGAGGCCCTTGCCCTCCGGAGACTCATCACTGAGATGTACGGCGAGTAATGATTTTTGCGCGTGGTCAAAATAAACAGTCCGATATTTTGCTTTGGAGCCAGAATCCAGTGGTGTATCTGACCCTATCCGAGTCGACAGGTGCGGTTGGATAATCATGTGACCCTGTGAATGCTTCAGGGCGAGGAACATGATTCTTCGCTCTGCTCGGAACAGACTGCGCAATCTCCTGGCGGTCTTGACTGGTCGCTGAACCAGGGCTAAAATAGGATGGAGTCGCAAGGGGAATGAAAAAGCCGCTCTTAGGCATTCTGGCCTTCTTTTTTGTGCTGTCGCGTCCTTACCTTGGGCTTGATGGTTTTTTGCCGGGAGACCAACAGGAACAAACCCAGCTCCGCCATGAAGTCAAGGTTACTTTGAAGCTCATCCAGGTCTACGTGACCGATAAGAAGGGGAACCCGGTTATCGACCTTACCAAGGACGATTTCATTGTTTATGATGAGGGTCAAGAGCAGAGTTTGACGGAATTCGAACGGCATTTGCTGAGGCTTCCCGGCGAGAAAGAGGAAATTCCTCCGGAGGTCGTCGAAACCCAGGTCCCCCCTGGCCGCGATCTCATGCCGCGGAAATTCTTATTGTTCTTCGATTTCGCGTTCAACAACGCAATCGGAATCGAAAAGGCCCGGAAGGCCGCGCTCCATTTCATCGAGACCCAGGTTCAGCCTCAGGATGAAGTCGGCATACTCTCCTACTCAGCGATGAAAAGCCTGAAACTGCATGAATTCCTGACCACCGACCATCACAAGGTCCGCGAAGTCGTTAAAGGGTTCCGAATGGAACAGATAGCCGGCAGGGTGAACGACTTCGAGGCCGAATACTGGCAGGCGGTCGCGGGCCAAAACCCGCTCGATGCTTCCAAATCAGGAGGGGTCTTTGGTTCTAATAAAGAAGAAGCGGAGCGTTTACGCCGCGACCGGGAAGAGAGCGGCAGTCAGACGCTCCATTTTGCCCAGAAGATGACCGATCTCGCCAAAGCTCTTCGCTACATACCCGGTCATAAACACATCGTCTTTTTTTCCTCGGGGGTGCCTTATTCCATCATCTATGGAGTGCAAGTGGCCTACGGGCGCCCGGACATGAGTGACTGGGGGAATCCCGTATTGCGCTTCAAGTATGAGGACATGCTCAAGGAGTTGAGCGCGGCCAATTGCTCCGTCTTTCCGCTCGACACACAAGAGCTCAGAGGGATGATCGATCGAGACACCTCGATGCGGGGAAGCTACACCTTGCAGAAAATGGCCGGCGCCACGGGAGGAAAGTACTTCGGCAACATCAATTTCTACGAGCAGCACATCGAGAAGATCCAGGACCTGACGGGATGCTACTACGTTCTGGGTTATTATGTCGATGATACGTGGGATGGTGCCTACCATGAAGTCAAGGTCGAGGTCAACCGCCGCGGGCTTAGAGTCCACGCCCAAAAAGGCTACTTCAATCCCAAGCCATTCCCGGAATGCAGCGATCTGGAAAAAATGCTCCATCTCGTCGACCTGGCGTTGAGCGAGGAACCGCTTTTCCAGACGCCGGTCCGTTTCCCCCTGGAAGTTGTCCCGTGTCCCGCCGGGAACAAGGGCAACCTCTGTATTTCAGCCAAAGTCCCCGTTGAGAAGATCCGGGACGTGCTGGCGGGGAAGGCGGAGTTCGTGGCGGTCATTTTCGACGGAAAGGGAGACATTGCGGCCCTGAGCAGAAACGAGAAAGAGACCTATACCCTCACTGAGGAACTCTTCTCCTTCGGCGCCGCGTTCTCGCTTTCCCCGGGAACGTACCAATGCCGGCTGATCATCCGGAACCTCGAGACCGGCCGCGGCTCGGTCGGCTCGGCCACGGCCGTCATCACGGACTCAAG
>JBAUIH010000419.1:0-3061 GCA_049682755.1 Candidatus Aminicenantales bacterium
TCTGTGGTCATTAGAAAAGACGATCCAGGGTGAAAAATATTCCATTTTCGGGCCGGGAATCAAGGTACGGTCCCTTTCTTTCTAAAAACGCGGCCTTGTGCGGAGGGGACTTTCTTTCCGGAAGGGATGTCAATATAATGAGGAGAGGAAAATTTTCTTGGGCAGAGAACAATCCGGATGATCAGAGAGGCCATGCTCTGGCATGGACTGGAGGGGGGCAAAGTGGAATGTTTCCTCTGCGCCCATCGATGCCTCGTTGCGGCTGGAAAGTTCGGCGTCTGCAATGTCCGCGAGAACCAAGGGGGGAAGCTCATCACCCATGTTTACGGGGAAGTCATCGCCGCCCACGTCGACCCGATCGAGAAAAAGCCCCTCTACCATTTCCTGCCGGGGACGACCTCGTTCTCCATTGCCACGGTCGGCTGCAATTTCCGCTGCCCATTCTGCCAGAACTGGCAGATCTCCCAGGTGAGAAAAAAAGACAAGGGTTTTGCCGATGGCCAGGCCCTCTCTCCCGAGGAGGCCGTGCGGCTGGCCCGGACTCGCGGCTGCCGCAGCATTTCTTATACCTATACCGAGCCGACCATCTTCTTCGAATATGCTTACGACACGGCCCGGTTGGCCCGGAGCGCCGGGCTTGCCAATGTCTTCGTCACCAACGGGTATATGACGGGCGAGGCCCTGAGGGCGATTCAGCCCTTTCTCGACGCGGCCAACGTGGACCTCAAAGCCTTCCGGGACGAGACCTATAAGAAAATCTGCGGAGCGCGGCTTCAGCCCGTGCTCGATTCGATCCGCCTGATGCGCGAGCTCGGCATCTGGGTGGAGGTGACGACCCTCGTGGTTCCTGCATTGAATGACAGCGATAAAGAACTCGGCGATATCGCGCGCTTCATCGCTTCCGTCAGCCCGGAGATCCCCTGGCATATCAGCCGGTTCCATCCCGACTACGAATACACGGAGGCGCCGGCGACTCCGCTCGAGACGCTCCGGAAGGCCCGCCGCCTCGGGAAGGACGCGGGATTGATATACATCTACATCGGGAACGTTTGGGGGGAATCGGAGAACACAGACTGTCCCCGATGTGGGAAGATGCTTCTCCGCCGCAGCGGTTTTTCCGTCGGCGAGAACAAGGTCAAAGAGGGGAAATGCCCCTATTGCGGGGCTCCCGTCCCCGGGATTTTTTAAGCGCCGACAGCCATTCCTCGATGGCCTCGAGATGGAGAGAGACGGCCTCTTCAAGGCTCTCCGGTTCCTTGCGGCCGTGTTTTCGGCAGAACGCGGCGACGGTCTTGTCGATATCGAACCGAGTCGAGAGTAAACCTTGCTGGCTCAAATTGCCTGGACCGAACGGTTGATCTTCACCCGGGAGGTGGATCCCTTCGGTTGAAAATCCCTTTGCTTCCAGCTTCTTCAGGATTTTATCGAAAACCGCCGCATAAATCCCATCATAATGGAAATAAGGATTCGCACCCTGAGAATCGAGGTATGATTCGACCGTTTCGTCCGCACCGAAGAGTCCGAGGCAATCGGGATGAAGCGGCATGGCCGCATATTTTTCCCGGCCCTCCCGGTCGGTGATCTGGCCGAGCGGGAAGAGGCGGCAGACCAGCGGACGGTCGGGGTAAACCCCGCAGCCCCTGGGACCCTGGAAAATGCAGCCCCCGTCCGGCCTGTTGCGCAGGACTGTTTCCCCTTCTTCGGTGCAGGCCCGGTAGAACTCGGTCGTGGTGAGGCCGAGACGCCGGGCGAGACGGAGGGCCTCGTAGGGCGACACGCGGATGGTCTTGTTATAGCAGCAGGCGCTGCAGACCTGGCACTTGAAAGAAAAGGGGCTTTCTTTCTTCAGATTGAAAACGAGTGCCCCGGGAAAACCGGATTGGTCCATGGGTGGATCGGTCAACCGCTCCGAGCGGCCCGGAATCGTATATCATGCGGGGAAAGTTGTCAACGGCGGCCTGGACGGAGTCCCTGAGATCCCGAATTCGTGATAGAATAGAAGGGAAGAACACAAGGACGGAGATGGACGAGAAATTTAGGTTCCTCAACCACACGGCTGACGCCAAGTTCCAGGCCTTCGGCCGGACCCTCGAGGAGGCCTTTGCCAACGCCGTGCTGGCCACCGTCTCCCTGATGTGGGATCCGGAAAAGGTCGAGAAAAAAGTGCGCCATCCGGTGAACACCCAAGGCCGTGACCTCGAACAGCTGCTTGTCCGATTTCTAGGTGAGGTCATCTATTTGTGGGAAACCCGGGCCTTCCTGACGGCGGCCGCGGAGAATATCATCATCGAGCCCGGCGGCGACGGCTTCCGTCTCAGCGCCAATTTTGGGGGGGATGACCGGTCCGGGAGATACGAGATCTTCGGCGATGTCAAGGCTGTGACCTATAACGAAATGAAGATCGAGCGCGGCCGCCCGGCCTCGGTCCAGGTGGTGTTGGATATCTGAGGTAAGCCATGGATCTCATCAGAAAAAGCGACCTCATTTGGGAAATTCCCCTCCACGGAGGAATGAAGGTCCCGGCGACGATCTATGCCTCGTCGCGCTTGCTGGATAGCGTCAGGAACGACCAGACCCTGCAGCAGGCCCGGAACGTCGCCTGCCTCCCGGGCATCCAGAGGATGTCATACGTCATGCCAGACGCCCACCAGGGCTACGGATTTCCGATCGGCGGGGTGGCGGCCTTCGACCTGGACGAAGGAATCATCTCGCCGGGAGGGGTCGGTTACGACATCAACTGCGGAGTGAGGCTGCTGCGGACTGATTTCTCGGAGAAAGAGATCGTCCCGAAGCGGAAGGAACTCCTGGCCGAAATCTTCAAGGAGGTGCCGGCCGGAGTGGGCAAGGGCGGGGTTACCCGGCTCAGCCGGAGTGTTCTCAAGGACATTTTGAATAAAGGGGCCGCATGGGCCGTCGAGAACGGCTACGGGACCGGGGACGACCTGCTGATGACCGAGGAATACGGCCGGATGAGGGACGCCGACCCTGACCAGGTCTCGTCGCGCGCCCTGGAAAGGGGGATCCCCCAGCTGGGGACCCTCGGCGCGGGAAACCACTTTCT
>JBAUIH010000420.1:0-35113 GCA_049682755.1 Candidatus Aminicenantales bacterium
GAAAAAAAGGCTGTCAAACACGGTCCGCCGCCCGGGCGACCTCGAAAGCGTTGAAAGCGATCAGGAAATTGATCAGGCCGGCAGAGACCAGGTAGGTGGTTCCGAAATCAAAGGCGGGAGAGAGAGGATTCCCCGCCCCGAGCCCGGCGAGCTTGACGGCGGCAAAGAAGAGACCGCTTCCCACCCCGCCTATGAATTTTATGATGGTATAGGGTTGAAAGTCATAGAGCATGCCTATCTGCCCTCCCATCTGCAGACCGAGAAGAAGGAGCGCCAGGATACCGAAACAGAAGAGGAGTCCTTTGAATATCCTCTTCTGCAAGAAATGCCCCAATCCCGGGAAAGCCCAGGCCAGGCCGAAGAAAAGGTATGGCTTTGCCCTCGACAAGAAGCTGCTCATCAGATGCCTCCCATCTGAATAAACGTATCGCCGGGGATAAGGTTACCTGAGTTCGCCCTGAAATTTCCAGCCTCAGTTGAACCGCGCGGGCCGCAGACGGGGGAACCACCTGAGGACCTTTCGCTGGTATTCCTGGTATTCCTCTCCATATTTCTTCAGGAGATACCTTTCTTCGTAGGCGGCGATGAAGTTGTAAAAGACAACGATAACGCACCAGACCACGAAGGCCGCCAGCGATAGAGTCGAGATGACCAGGCTCAGGTAAAACAATACGGACCCCCCGTAGAGCGGGTGCCTGAGGCGGGCGAAAGGCCCATCCTTTTTGAGCCCCTTGTCGCTGAAGGACGGGTCGGAAATGACCCGATGGCCGGTCTGGACGAAGTAAACGGCCAGGATGAGCACCAGGACGGCCAGGCCAAGGCGCACAGGAAGCGGCACGAAAGCCGCAAGAATTGTCGTCCACTTCAATACAAAAGAATCCAGCACCCAGACCACAAGGAAGACGAAAAAGATGATCACCTGTCCCCGGTCTCCGTAAGGATGTTCACCGGGGCAACCGTGCGGTTTGTCTTTATGTCGTTTACCATTCCGATTTGAATCATTCATCTCTGCCTCCAGTTCTATAGACGAGGGCACGGCGTTCTTATTGCCTAGAACTATGGCGGTGTCATCCCAACCCTACTTCTGATAGAATGCTCCCGTCAAGACCATAGCGGGACTGCAGCTCTTTTCTCGCCGTCTCTTCTTTGCCTTGTCCGTCCACCGGGCGGCAACTCCGGTTGACGTTTTTTGGCCTCATCCGGCCTCCGGGCCGGAACCCGTTCCCGTTTTCTAGGGTGCCGGGCCCACTTCCCTCGCCCTGGCCCGTTTCTTGAGGCCATTCTCCTGCCATACAAGCTGTCCGAAAACTGCGGATCTTTCATAAACTAAAAGAAAAAAAGGAATGTTTGAGAATCCGATGCGAGTCATTATATGTTATAATAAAAATCCCAACGGAAAATCTGCAATGAGTCTAAAAATGAACAAGGAGAAGATCAAAACGCTCTGTGAGAAGCACGGGATTAGCCTTCTCATATTGCACGGCTCTCTGGCGACAGGAACCGAAACCCCTCAGAGTGACATCGATATCGGCATCTTGAGCTCAGAGAAAATCGATTCAGAAAGATATCTTGATATCATGAAAGATTTTGGCGGCATTTTTGGCGACAAATTTGATCCGGTCTTTCTCAACGGAGCAGAACCCATGATCAGCTACCGAGTCGCCTTGCTGGGCAAGCCTCTGTACGAAAAAAAGAAGGGACTTTTTGCCAGTTTCAAGATGCAAGCCATGGCCAGGTATATGGACTCAAAAAAATTCAGGGCCCTGGAAAAACTCTATATCAAACAGGCTATTGAAAAGGGGGCAAGTCGTGATTGAGGCCGATTTAATCCGCAGGAAATTATCCCGCCTGAACATGTATCTTGAGAAAATAAGGCCTATCGCTGAGCACACCCTTGAAGAGTATCTCTCTGATTTTTATTTGAAAACTTCAGCCGAGAGGTTGATTCAATTGATGGTGGATTGTGCTTCCGATATTAACAATCATATTGTTGTGGAAACAGGTCAGCGACCGCCTGAAGATTATGCTTCATCCTTCGTCAGAGCTTCAGAGGTGGGGATGTTGACAGCCGAGCTGGCGAATAGACTAAAAGGCTCAGGCGGAATGAGGAATATCCTCGTCCATGAATACTTGGATATTGACGATGAAAGAGTCTATAAGGCTCTGCCAATGGCTCTATCTGATTTTAAAGAGTATATCCGCCAGGTCGATCATTTCCTGGAAAAGCACAAATTATAGCCGCTTCGGGACGGCCTCTTTATTGCCTTGAGCTATGGCGGTGTCATCCTACCAAGATTTTTGATAATATGCTCCCGTCAGGGCCGCTTCAGGCCCGCAGGAGGAGCGTCCCGAACAGGCCAACCAGGGGAAAAAACTCCTTCAGGCAATAAATGAGCATTTTGGACGTCTGAACGGTGTGAGAAACGTGAAAGGATGCTCCCCTCCATGAGCCGACTCGCTGAATTCCTCCGGCAGGAGCGCCAGGCCCTGGTCGGCTACGTCCGGCGTCGGATCGATGATGCCGCGGACCATGAGGCCGAGGACATCGTCCAGGACGTAGTCGTCCATCTCTTCGACCGGGCCGATCCCACGATCCCGATCCAGAATCTGGCCGCTTACATTTACCGGGCGCTCCGCAACCGGATCGTCGATTTCTACCGGAGGAAGCGGGAGACGGCCACGCTCCAAGAAGCCCGGTTGGCGTCGGGGCAGGACCCATCCCTAGAGATCGAGAAAGAGGAATTGATCGAGGACGTTTTCGAGGCTATGGAAAGGCTCTCCATCGAGGAACGGGCGGTCGTCCTGGCGACCGAGATGGAAGGACGACCGTTCAAGGAGCTGGCGGAGGACTGGGGTATCCCGATCGGGACTCTTCTGGCGCGCAAGAGCCGCGCCCTGGAAAAAATAAGGATGCATTTGACCGGTCAGACGAATCCCAAAAAAGGAGTATCAACATGAGAAACCATATCGGTCATCCCCAAGGAAGCTTCGCTTCCCGGCACGGAAGCAAGGCCCTCCGGATCGCCGGCCTGACCATAGCCGGCGTCGCGTTCGCGGTTCTTTTCGCCCTGGTCTTCGGCCTGGTCGTCAAGATCCTCTGGAACTGGCTGATGCCGGCCATCTTCGGCCTGGGTGAGATCACCTTCTGGCAGGCCTTCGGCATCGTGCTTCTGGCCAAGATCCTCTTCGGCTCCGGCCACGGCCACTCCCATAGGGACCCCCACGAGCGGTTCGAAGATCATTTCAAGGACCGCTTCAAGAGGTTCGTCCGCTCCGATGAAGCCGCCGAAGGGGACGCGCCGGTGCCGGGAAACGGACGGAGGTGGCGGCATTTCCGTCAGTACTGGAAGGACGAGGGCCAGGCCGCCTTCGAGTCCTATGTCCAGAAGATTGGGGAAAAGGAAGAAAAGAAAACGGAGGAAAGATGAATATCCAAAACGTTCCTTTTACACTGACCGAATGGGACCGGGTGGAATCCGAGGAGCACCCGGGAGAAACCGGGAGTTCTCATTGGCGGGTATTTTCTGCGGGAAACCTGCGTGTCCGGATCGTCGATTATTCTCCCGGATTCAGGTCGGACCACTGGTGCGCACGTGGACACGTCCTGCTGGTTCTTGAAGGAGAGCTGGTCATTGAACTCAAAGACGGGCGTTCCTTCATCATGCCGGAGATCACCAGCTTTCAGGTCGGCGATGATGAGGGCAACCCGCATCTCGCCTACACCGAGAAGGGGGCCAAGGTTTTTATCGTCGATTGAGCCCGCTCCAAATTTCTTTTGACAACGTCCTTTATCAAGAACTCCTGATAGCCGTCGAGACCTCCACAGAATATTCTTCGTGACCCTCTCTTTGCCCGGGAGGAGAGGTCCGCCTGATTTCCAGCGCTTCTAAGCGTCCCGGTGGCTTCGTGGCCCGCCAGGCGCATTCCTCAATCTGTAGCTAAACATATGGTCAAATCTGGTAAGATGGAAAAGAGGTGCATAATGATCATTACCCTTGCTATGCTTGTGCTAACGGCGTTTGCCGGTCAAGGTGCCTCACTGGAAAGGCCCTATGCGCTGATGGTGGGCGATACCGCGCCAGCCGTTCAGGTCAGCCGCTTCATCAAAGGCGAACCCTTCAGAGACTTCCAGAAAGGCCGGGTTTACATCGTCGAATTCTGGGCGACCTGGTGCGTCCCTTGTAAGGAGTCGTACCCGCACCTAACCATGCTGCAGAAGAAGCATGGTGAAAAAGTGCGGATCCTGGGTGTCAGCGTTTGGGAGCCGCGACCGGAGGCCGTTGAGCCTTTCGTCAAAGAGTGGGGCGAGAAGATGGGCTACTCGGTGGCCATGGATGAAGTAGAATTCCTGACCCCTCCCGACGAGGAAGAGCGCTCACGCGAATCCGTCGAAAAAGGCCAGATGTCCAAGGCCTACATGGTGGATTCGGGTTGGGATTTTGTCGGCATCCCGGCCGCATTCATCGTCAACCAGGAGGGTCGGATCGCTTGGATCGGAGATCCGCTGGAACTGGATGGACCTCTTGAAGAAGTGATAGCAGGAACGTACGACCTCGCTGAGGCGGCCGCACATTATCGAAATAGAATGGTCAGGGAGGCTTTTGCCCGGGGAGAAAGAAAGAAAGCCCGTGAACTCCTTAAAGCGAAGGATCCAGAGGGCGCGCTTCAGCGGGTTGATGGCCTCCTCGAGCTCGATCCCACCGCCCAGGACGACTACATCTTCAAATTCGAAATCCTCCTGCTTCACAAATTATCTCCGGACAGGGCCACCCGTTTCATGATGGCGAGTCTTCCAGAGCTCGACTGGGTGACGACGATGAATATGACGGCGATACTGGCCGACCTGGGACGCGATCTGTCGCCGGAGGCGGCCCGGGCCGGGATTGAAGCCTGCCAGGACTCTCTCCAAAAGATCGGCAAAGACCATACTTGGCCGCTCTTCACCATGGCCGAACTCTACTACCGTCTCGGGGAAACAGAAAACGCCCTTGCCGCGGCGGACCGTGCGCTGAAAATCTGCCGGGAAGAAGACCGGAAGCGGATGCAGGCGGACCGAGACAGATACGCCAAAGGCGGGGGGAGTATGAAAGAGCCAAAAGTCCAGCGCTAGATCAATATTTCCGCTCTTTGTCCGGCGCTCAACCGAAGAGGAGGCGAATTTTTTGCCCGGCTTGTCACCCAGCCAGAACATCTTGAGCTCGAGCCAGGCGGAATCGAGAGGGCGTCTTCCCGTCAGAAGGGCGATCTGGCTATCTGGCCTATTCATAGACCAAGATCTCGACGCGTCTATTCTGGGTCCCACCGTCCCGGGTCTTGTTATCAGCGATCGGGGCGGAGCTTCCGAAGCTGAAGACCTGCATCCTGTGAAACTGGATAGGGAAACCTGCGTGTCCGGATCGTCAATTCCTCTCCCGGGTTCAGGTCGGACCATTGGTGCCCCCGCGGGCACGTCCTGTTGGTTCTTGAAGGAGAATTGGCCATCGAACTCAAAGACGGGCGTTCCTTCATCATGCCGGAACTCACCAGCTTTCAGGTCGGCGATGACGACGCCAATCCCCACCTGGCCTACACCGAGAAGGGAGCCAAGGTCTTCATCGTCGATTGACGGGTCGTCCTATCCTGGCAACGGATAATTCATTGAATATCCTTTTTGCCTCACGGCATCCGTATCCTTTTTTGGCCCACTCTACTCCTTTAGCGTTTCACCTTGGGGAAAACCCTCAACAAATTTGTAAACAAGATGATCGTGACTCCCATGATCCATTGATCGAGAAGGAAAGAAAGCGCGCCGAAAGGGAAGCGGCAATCGCAGACCGGAGAGAACAAGGTTAGAGGCCGGGCGTTTCGCTGACTTGCCCTCCGACGCCCGCCTTGGCTAAAATCAACCCGATGATCCCTCCCGCCAGGGCCGGCAGGATCCACGGAAAACCCGCCTTAGCAAAGGGGATGAAGGAAATCCAGCGATTCACCGCTTCGATGGGCAATCCCGCCGAGGTGAAGGCATCGAAAAGACTGGTCGAAAACGCTCCGGCCACGGCACCGGCATAGATCGCCCGGTGTTTCACCAGCCGCCCGAGCATCGTCAGCAGGATCAGCACGATGGCGATGGGATAGACCGTGACCAGAAGGGGCACAGCGACCCTGACGATGGTCGTGACGCCGACGGTGGCGAAAACGGCGCTGAACACGCACGTGGCGACACAGACGGCCTTGTAGCGGAGCTTTCCCCAAGTCAGGTTGCTGAAATAATCCCCGACCGTGGCCGTGAGCCCGATCGAGGTCGTCAAACAGGCCAGAGAGACCGCCAGGCCGAGAGCAACCTTGCCTCCGCTGCCGAGCAGGCTCTGGGCTATGCCGATGAGCAGGTTCGTCCTTTCGACATCCCCGGGTAAGAGATTCACCGCGGTCGCTCCCAGATAGGCCAAGCCTCCATAGACAAGACCCAGGCCCGCGGCCGCGATCACTCCGGCAAGCGAGGTCATCTTGACCTGGTCGGAGATCTGACGATAGCCTTTGAAGATCATGGTCGCAATGATGATCTCGGCGAAGACGACCGAGGCCAGAGTGTCCATCGTCTGGTAGCCCTCGCGGAAACCGCTGCTGAAGGCATTGGTCAGGCTTCCGCCGACCGCATCCCCCAGGGGACGGAAAATACCTTTCAAGATGATCAGGGCCAGGGTGACGAGAAGAAACGGAGTGAGTATCTTGCCGATCTTGTCAACGACTTTTTTCCGGTTCAGGGCGAAGTACAGGGTGATGGCGAAAAAAACAAGGGAGGATATGGCCGGGGTGACACTGGGCAGGTTCGGCCGGACGCCCATCTCGAAGGTCGTCGCCGCGGTCCGGGGGATGGCCAGCAGCGGCCCGATGGCCAGGATGATCACCAGGCTCAGGAGACGCCCGAACCAGGGGCTGACCCTGTCGGCAAGATACTCGACCGATCCCCCCGCCCGGGCCGAGGCCATGATGCCCATGAGAGGCATCCCGATCCCGGTGATCAAGAAGCCGACCAGGGCAATCGACCACTTGGAGCCGGCCAGAAATCCCAGGAAGGGGGGAAAGATCAGGTTCCCGGCGCCGAAGAACATGGCGAACAGGGCCAGGCCCACCCAAATGACATCGCTGGTTTTCCGGCTCATCCGCTTTTCTCTCCGAAGATCGGGACTTCCCTATTATCAGAAATACTGGGTGAAACTCCCCCAGAGATCCTCTTCCAACTTTAAATAGGCGGCGACGGCGCCGTCGGCTATCTTGATGCAGTAGTCGGTCAGGTACTCCCTCGCCTTGGCCGGGTTTTCTTTGTAGAGACGCGCGGCCTCTTCTTCGATTGTGGCCTGGTCGGTGAAGGCCTTGTCCTCAATGGCTCCCCAGACTTTGGCAATGGTCTGGCTCATCGTTTGCCAACGGAAAAAAGCAAGCTGACTCACCTTCCGGAACGCCCACCAGGCGCAATCCCGTCGGTATCCCCGCCGGCCGTCGACCAGGTAAGAGTCGGGCATCCGCGTGATCCCGCAGTAGAAAGGTGTGTGGGGCGTGGTGGCGGGATTGTCGTACCCCAACCAAACGACACCGCCGATCGGATCGGGGAGCCAGCCCCTCGACTGGGTGATCTGGAGGTAAGTCGCCCTCGAGCAGCAGATGGTCCGTTCGGGTTGGACCTTCAGAAGCCCCATCAGGTCGCGGTTCATGAACGGGTTCGCCACGGGGCTCTTGGAAGCCCTTCCCTCGCGGTCGACCTGGATCAGCGTCCTGGTCATGTCGTAGGGAGTATCCTGGTACGTATCCCGGAAAATCTCCAGGACGTCCTTGACCGTCAGCTGTTTCTCCGGCTTGACGGAAAACGGGAAGTTTTCGCCATTGGGATCAAGCTTAAGCGAAGGGGCCACCCGGCTCAGGACCCGCCATTCGCGGCGCCGGCAGCCCATGCTCTGCCTGGAGGCATAGGCATAGCAGAATTCGAAGGGGTCACCGCTGGCCGGACTCCACCAGCCCATTTCCTGGGCCAGAGAATGGACGTTGGCCGAGGCCAGGTAGTTGTCCGGATCCTGGAGATTGATCTGACGGATCCGGCTGGCGTTGGCCGAGACGCCGACCTGATCGTCGGGGATGCGCACCGCCGCCCAGACCGCGCCCTTTTTCCCCGCGCCGGGGCCCAAGATCTCGAAGTGCCAGGTTTCCTGGGGGTCGGCGAAGGTGAAGCACTCCCCGTAATCATTGTAGCCGTACGTTTTGGTCAGTTCGTCGGCGATCTTGATCGCCTCGCGAGCGGTCCGCGCCCTTTCCAGGATGAGGCGGTAGAGCTCGGGACAATCGATGATCCCTTCCTTGCTTCGGAGCTCCCGCTTGCCTCCGAAGGTGCTTTCTCCGATGGCCAGCTGGTGCTCGTTCATGACCGGGTAGGCGGTGTTGATATAGGCGTACGTCTCGGGAGCCTGCGGAATCTCGCCGCTGGAGAGGCGATTTTTGTCATCCGGCCCCCTCATCTCTTTCGAGTTGTGATAGATAACGCAGATGTCCCCGGGTTTGTGCTTTCCGTGCGGAACCACGTTGATCCAGGTTCTGTCCGTGGTGCTGTCGCAGGAGTGCGATGTCATCGTCGAGCCGTCCACCGAGGCCAGTTTGCCGACGATGATGCTGGTGCAGGATTCGAACGGCCCTTGATCCAGCAGGCCGACGTCTCGAGCGGCCCTGTCAGCCGTCCCCCCGACCGTCAGAAAAACCAGGATCAGGGTGGCAAAGAATGCCGCTGTCCATTTTTTCATGGGCGACTCCTTTTCAACAGAAACTTGTCCGCTTATAGCACAGGATCGGGACCTCGTCAAACCAACAGGCTTGATGGGGATTCTTCTTCCAGGAAAGCTTCTTTTGAGCGGCCGTTGTCCCCGCCCCGCGACCCCGAAAAAAAATAAAAAAAGTGTTGAAATTGATATTCGTTCTCAATATGATATGGCTTCATAAATTCATTATATAAGCAAATTCTTATATGCCATTAACCGGAAAGATCAAAAAGCAAGCCCGGATTTTCAAGGCCCTGTCCCACCCGATCCGCATCCTCATCGTGGAGCAGTTGATTGACGGCGAGAAGTGCGTCAACGACATCAAAGACTTCTTTGATGTCACCCAGCCCAATATTTCCCAGCATCTGAATATTTTGAAATACGCGGATATCGTCGATTTTCATCAACGTGGCAATCTGCGGTGTTATTTCTTGAAGAGCCCCGAAAAAATAGGAACTGTAATCCAGGATATCCGGCAAATGATCAAATGAGGAACAAGAAACGAGTGCATCTCCGCCGTTTTGGTTTTTCTTTTTCGAAATCGGTTGACTTTCAAAACTTTTGAGGAGGTTATCCAATGGCTAAAGTGGCAATCACCGTCAATGGAACGGAGTCCAAGTGTATCTTCCCCCCCTTCATCCTGGGATCTTCGGCCGTCTCCCTGGGTGACGAAGTGATCATTTTCTTCTGTCCCGGCGGCGCCCCGGCTATGGTCAAAGGCGTGGTCGAAAAAATGGAAGGCAAAGGCCTGCCCAATCTTCTTGAGCTCGTGGAAGGCGTCAGAGCCCTGGGCGGCAAAATTTACGTCTGCGAACTCGCCCTGGCCGCCAAGGATCTCAAGAAAGAGGATTTCAGGGACGGAGTCGAGATCATCGGCGCGACGAGCTTCATGGACGAGATCAAGGATGCGACTATCACCTTCTCTTTTTGAGAGAGGGCGTTTCCTATTTTTAAAATCCATTTTGAAAGGAGCTGACGATGGCCACGAAAACACTCGATACTTTGGGACTCAAGTGCCCCCAGCCTATCCTCAAGGTCGCCACCCTGGCCCCGCAACTGCAGCCGGGCGACATTCTGGAAGTCACCGCCGACTGCGAGTCTTTCCCTAAAGATATCAAGGCGTGGGCGGAAAGAACCGGGAAAACGCTGCTCTTCTGCACCGACGAGGGGGGGGGTAAGTTCAAGGCCCAAATCCAGTTCTGATTCCGGCCTTGGGAAGCCCCTGTTCAGGGCGGGACGGTTGTGTCGCCCGCCTCAAGAGGAAGACTTCTGGAAGAGTGAAGGGAATGATATGACTCATGATTTCAAACCGAATCTAGTGGGTTATTTGTGCAACTGGTGCTCCTACGCCGGAGCCGATCTCGCCGGATCAACCAAGTTGGAGGTCGAGCCTTTTCTCTCCATCATCAGGGTCATGTGTTCCAGTCGCGTCAATTCCAACCTGGTTTTGACCGCCCTTTTGTGGGGAGCGGATGGAGTCTTGATCGCGGGGTGTCATCCGGGGGACTGCCATTACGAACAGGGGAATTATTACGCGCGGCGGAGATTCGCGCTTCTGAAGAAGATCCTGGAAAGCTTGGAACTGGAGCCCGATCGGATCCAACTGTCCTGGATATCGGCTTCTGAAGGAAAACGATATGCCGAAGTCGTCAATGACTTCGCCACCAGAATCACTCAGAAAGGACCCAGTCCGTTCCGGAATAATCCCAAAATCTAGAAAGGGCATCGCATGAAGAACCAAAGCGTCTTGATCTTGGGCGCGGGCGTGGCCGGAATGGAAGCGAGCCTTCTTCTCGCCGCCGCCGGCCGAAAAGTCCACCTCGTCGAAAGAGGATCCATGATCGGGGGCCAAACGATCAAATTCGAGGAAGTCTATCCCAACATGGAGTGTTCGACCTGCATGGTGGCACCGAAACAGCAGGCGGTCCTTCAAAACGGCAATATCGAGATCCATTTTCTCAGCGAGCTCGAAAAATTGGAAGGAGCGTCGGGTGCATTCAAGGCCACCATAAAGAAGAGAGCCCGTTATGTCAGCCTGGTCAACTGCATAGGCTGCGGGGCCTGCTACGACCCCTGCCCGGTCAGCCTGGAAAACGAATTCGAGGAAATGCTCTCAACCAAAAAAGCCATCGCCGTCCCGTGCGCCGGGGCTCTTCCCAATGTGCCGGCCATTGACCCTGAATACTGCCTGTACCTCAACGGTAAAGACAAGACATGCCAGGCCTGCAAGGAAGCCTGTGTCTTCGACGCCGTCCATTTTGATGAAAAAGACGAAACGTTTGACTTGGAAGTGGGGGCTGTCATAGTGGCAACGGGCTTCGATCTTCTCGACGTGAAGGAACTCCCCCAGTACGGTTACGGAACAGGGAAGAACGTCTATACGGCCCTGGAGTTCGAAAGACTTTTTGCGTCCAACGGACCCACGGGTGGAGAGCTCATTCTCAGAACCGGGAACCCGCCCCAGTCCGTCGGTATCATCCATTGTGTCGGCAGAAGCGAGCGCGGTTACTGTTCAGCCGTCTGCTGCATGTATTCCACGAAATTTTCGCGGTTCATCAAGCACAAAATTCCCGGAGCCAAAGTCTGCGAATTCCACACGGACCTGTGTATCCCGGGCAAAACCTATCAGAAGTTCTATGAAAAAACACGGAATGAAGGGGTCGAGTTCATTCGGGTCGAGAATGTGGAAGTGATATCCCAAGGCAATGGGCTGCAAGTCGTCTATCAGAACGGGAGTCAAGGCAAAGGAGCTTTCGAGGCCGATATGGTCATTCTTTCCCCGGCCATCATCCCAAGAGCGGGCACGCCGGATTTGGCCAAGAGGCTGGGTATCAAACAGGATTGCAGGGGGTTTTTGGCCACCCAGCAGGGGAAACTGTCTCCCATCGAGACAGACGTGGAAGGGATTTTCGTCATCGGATGCGCGGAAGGTCCGAAGGACATACCGGAATCCATCGCCCAGGCGGAAGCAGCGGCCGGCAAGATTCTCTCTCTCATCCCCGAGGCAACGAATTGACGGCTCTTTGAAGCAAGGACAAGAAAAATGAGCGTACGCATCGGAGTCTATGTGTGTGAATGTGGGCCGAACATTCCCGACAGGATCGATATTGACAGGGTTTTGGAGGACATCTCCCCGCTGAAAAACGTTGTCGCGGCCAAAAAATTCAGACTTCTCTGCTCGAACGACGGGAAGAAGTATCTGGTCAACGAGATCCGGCAGGAAAAACTCACTCATCTGGTCGTTGCGGCCTGTTCACCGAGAGAACATGAAAAGACGTTCATGCAGGTTTGTCTCGAGGCCGGACTGAATCCTTATCTTTACCAGCTTGTCAATATCCGTGAGCAATGCGCCTGGATGATCCCCGAAAAAGGCGAGGCCACCCGGATGGCAATAAAATTAATCCGGGCAGGCATCAGCCGGGTGGCCCTGCACAAGCCCCTGGTCAAAAGAGAACTCGAAATCAATCCCGATGTCCTGGTCATCGGAGGCGGAATTTCCGGAATCGAATCCGGACTCTCTCTGGCCGGCAACAAGAGAAAGGTTTACCTCGTTGAACGATCCGACAGTTTGGGCGGGATGGCCGGAAAATTATCCCGGCTTCTCCCTGATCAGGGGGCAAGCCTGGCGGTCATCCGGGAGAAAATCGAGAAAATCAAAAGCGATGAAAATATCACCGTGCTGACGGAGTGTGAAGTGGCGGGGATTCGGGGTTTCTTGGGAAATTTTGAGGTCAGCATTCAAAGCCGCAGCCAGGGACGACCCCCGCGAGAAATCCGGGTCGGAGCCGTGGTGGTTGCCACGGGATTCGATCTCTGGAATGCCCTTGACCCGTCCGTCACCGGATACGGGAGTATCGACGACGTCATCACGGCCCGGGAATTCGAAGAAATGAGCACCTCCGGCGACATCCTTCTGAAAAACGGGAAACCGCCCCAATCCGTGGCTTTGATCCACTGCGTGGGCCGGAAGGAGAGAGGGTATTGCTCGAAGGTTTGCTGTCTCTATTCCCTGAAATTCGCCCATCAGCTAAAGGAAAAACAGCCTCCCGCGGATGTCTATGAATTCTACATAGATCTCTGTCTCCCTGAAAAAACAGACCAAGAATATTTCGAGGAAGCCAAGAAGCGAGGGGTGCGTTTCATTCGGTCTGATGAAATCAAGGTCAAGCAGAAAGACGGAAAAATCGGGATTGAATACGGCGCCGGATCGGGGAAAAAAGAAACTGTTGAGGTCGATATGACCGTGTTGGCTCCGGCCATGGTGCCCGCCAAAGGCAGCGATCAGCTGGCCCGGATGCTCAATATCCGCCTGGATGAGACGGGCTTTTTCAAGGAAGCTCATTCCATGCTCGACCCCATAGCCGCCCCGATCGAGGGCATCTACATCGTTGGTTGCGCTTCCGGGCCGAAAAATATTCCCGAATCCATTGTCCAGGCTCAGGCCGCTTCCGGGAAAATCCTTTCCTCCCTTGTGCCGGGAAGAAAACTGGAGCCGGAAGTCAAGGTCTCGGAAATAAATGAAGAGCTCTGTACGGGCTGTCAGACCTGTCTCACAGTGTGTTTCTATGGGGCCATATCTTTCGATAAATTCAAAAGTGTCTCCATGGTCAATGAAGCCATCTGCAGGGGTTGTGGATCCTGTGTCGGCAGCTGTCCATCAGGAGCCATCAGTTCCAAACACTTTACCTACAGGCAGATTTACCAGGAAGTATTGGAAGCTTTGCACTGATCATGTCCGAAAACAGGAGAAGCGCATGACGCCTCATCAAGACAACAACGGGAAGCAGAGGACGCCCAGCAAAGCCGCAGCTCTCCCCCGTCCGGAAGGGGTCCAAAAGGCGGTCACCGGTTTTTTGAAGAAGGCCCTGGAGTCGGGCTGTTTTGAGGCCCTCTTGGTTCCGATCAAGGTTCCGGAAACCGCCTCCTATGCCTGGGTGTTAGCCAAAGACCCGGCCTTGCTCGACGAAGCGAATCCTCTTCCCCCGATCATGTCTGTTCAGGGGGGGAGAGCGTTGTCCAGTCTGACCAAGCACGGATCACCGAGTCTCCGCATCGGGGCCGTGCTGAGGCCGTGTGAATACAGAGCCGCCGCGGAGCTTGGCAAACTCAAACAGATCAACCTGGACAATATCCTCTTGATCACGATCGACTGCCCCGGAGCCATGCCTCTGGCGGATTATCACACCGACCTTGAAAAAACCATGCAGCGCTTTGAATATGCCCTGGAGAAATGGGGGGAAGAGGAATCCGTTCGCCCGGCCTGTGGGAGATGCCACCGCTTCAGTCTGCCCTCTCTCGATGACCCTTCCGATCAGCGGATACCTCAAGAAAACAGGACGACGCCGACCTCGGTCGATATCCACATTGGACTCCTGGGGGAAAGCCAGGACCAAATCTTGCTCATCCCCGAGTCTCCCGCGGGCCAGGAGATTCTGGAGAAACTCGGACTGCCTTTGGATCAGTCCGTCGAAAGCTGGCAGGCCAAGGTGACGGAAATCAAGAAGAAAAAAGAGGAAAAAAGGAAGGCCGCGCACGAGGAATTCAAAAAAGAGATGACCGGGCTGGATCGTTTCCTCTCCATCTTCGACGACTGCATCAACTGCCATATTTGCATGAAGGTCTGCCCCGTTTGTTACTGTCGGCAGTGCTATTTCGATTCTCAAATGAAACATTTTTCTCCGCAGGCATATCTGGAGAGAGCCCAGAAAAGGGGAGCCCTTCGTTTCCCGCTGGATCCTCTGCTTTTCCATCTGGGACGGATGTCCCATATGGTTCTTTCCTGTGTTTCCTGCGGGGCTTGTGAAGACGCTTGCCCTGTTTCCATACCCGTCGGAAAAGTCTTCAGCTGGGTGGCGGACGAAACGCAGCCCGCTTTCAACTACTCCGCGGGAATGCACTGGGGTGAGTCCTTGCCCCTGCAGAGCTTCCTCAAAGATGAATTTTGCGAGGTGGAAACGCCGTCTGAATGCGAACAGACTCCATCCGCAGAGGTCAAAGAAAATGTCTAAAGCTCTAAAAATGAAAATCGGCACGGCTGAAGGCGTTCAAAGTTTTTTCAAATATTTGTTGGAGAGCAAAAAGGTGAAGGGAATTTTCACCTTGAAGAAAATGAATGAATCGGGAGCGGTGGCCTATTCTCTCATTACCAATCCGGAGGAACTGGAAAAGGCGGACCCGCTCTATCCCCTCATGCCGGTGAACGCCGCTACGGTTCTCTCCGAGATGAGTTTGAGGGAAGCCGTCAGCGAGCCTATCGCCGCCTTCTTGCGGCCGTGCGAGCTGCGCGCCTTCACGGAACTCGTCAAGAGGGCCGAGGGAAGCAGGGAGAACCTGTTGTTGATCAGTCCGACCTGCAGTGGTGTCCTTCGGTTGAGCTCCTCAACTGACGGCCGCCGGGAAAAGCAAACAGCCGCTTACTATGAGTCGAGGAAACGGGAAGAAAACCCCGCCGGTTTGAGGAAAACCTGTGAAGCCTGCACGAGCTTTGTCCCTCAGTTGGCCGATATCATCGTGGCCTTCGCCGGAAAGAGCGATCTGGATAAGGAGTGCACACTTTATCTGGAGACGTCCAAGGGTGAGGAATATGCCCAGGGAGCGCCGGGAAACGTGGGAAGCGAAGAGATCGAAACAAAGGAACTGGCCCAACTGCGGGAGAAACGGGCCGCTCAGAGGAGCCAGCTGTTCAAAGAAATGGAAAAGGAGACGACGGGCCAAAAGGGTTTGATCAAGACATTCTCCGCCTGCCTGAGCTGTCACGGCTGCCGTCAGGTCTGCCCGATCTGTCACTGCTTCACGTGTGTGTTCGACTCCCAAATCCACGAGAGTCAGCCGTGGAGTCTTGAAAGAGAGCTGGAACACAAGGCCGGGACACGGCTGCCTGCGGGGACTCTGTTTTTTCAATTGGGACGGATGGCCCACATGGCCGTCTCCTGTGTCAACTGCGGGATGTGTTCCGATGTTTGCCCGGTCAACATCCCCGTGGCCGAGATATTTTCGATGGTCGGCGATTCCCTGCAGAAGGTCCTTGAATACTTCCCCGGAAGGGATATCGAGGAAGCCGTGCCATCCGGTGCCTATAAGGAGGCTGAATTTGTGGAGATGGGTGAACTATAAAATGGACGGCCAAAAAGTGGGGAAAAAGGAGCCACAAAGATGAGCGATGTCTATGTCCCGCGGGTCGTCGGATTCCTCTGCAACTGGTGTGCTTATACCGGAGCTGACCTCGCGGGGGTGTCCCGGGCGAAGATCCCCCCTTCCCTGCGGGTGATCCGGGTTATGTGTTCTGGAAGGATTGACCCTCTTTTCGTGATCAAGACCTATCTGAAGGGTGCGGACGGCATCATGGCGATGGGATGTCACCCCGGCGACTGCCACTACCAGAAGGGAAATTACAGCGCCCGGCGAAGATTCGTCATGGTGGACCAAATCTTCAAAACCCTCGGCTTGGAATCGGACCGGATCGGGCTGTGGTGGGTGTCCGCCTCTGAAGGCAAGAGGTATGCCCAGATCGCGAATGAATTCACCGAGAAGCTGAAAAAGAAGGGCCCGAATCCCATTTCTCAAGAGATATTTATGTAGGCGCCAGCCGCTCGATCTCGCCGCCCTCAAAGCCGTTCTTTTGAGGCGAGTCGTCGAATCCATCACATTTCGCTTTCGCTGTGTTATACTGCCCCATTACACAACCGTTTTTCCTGCTAATGATCATGACCATTCTAAGAGCAGGTGTATTCGTTGCTTTAACCATAGCCATTGTCTTTCTCACCGTTCAGGTTCTGCAGACACTTTCTTTCGGGCGGCGACGCCTCCACTCCGAGGCTGAAGGAAGCCGGCTTAGCGGCATGGCCTACGCCCTCGGCCGGGGCATGATGCCCTGGGAAAAAGAAAGCGCGGCCCGGCACCTGCCGACCTACATCGCCGGCATGATCTACCACGCCGGTATTTTCGTCGCCATAGTGTCCGTCCTTCTCCTAGCCGCAGATATCCGTACCCCCGAGCCGGCCGTTGCCGTCCTCCGGATTCTGCTCGCCGCCGGATTTCTCTCGGGAACGGGTCTATTGCTCAAGCGGACCCTCAAGTCCAAGGTGCGATCCATCAGTTGTCCCGACGACTATGTTTCCAATCTTCTCGTCGACGCGTTCGTGTTTTCCGGTCTCCTGTCCTCGTATTTTGCTGGAGCTGCCTCTTTATTCCTCATTCTGGCCATCCTGACCTTTCTCTATATGCCGCTGGGAAAAATCCGCCATTGCTTCTTTTTCTTCTACAGCCGAATTCTTTTCGGCTCCTATTTCGGGAGACGTGGAGTGCTGCCTCGAAGGAGACCGGTAAAGGCCTGAGGTCTCATCATGGAACAAGCAGCGACTCCCTCCAATCCACTCCAGGAAAAGATTCAAGCCCTCAAGGAAGAGGATTTTGAAAAAATCCTGCGCGTTTTCCGCGAAAAACTGGATGCCGCTGCCGCCGCCTACCTGAATTCCTGCGTCCATTGCGGCCTGTGCGCCGAGTCCTGCCACTATTATCTGGCCACCGGAGACCCTAAAGCGATGCCGGCGGCCAAGCTCGACCTGGTGAACCAGGTCTTCAAGAACTATTTTTCTTCCTTTGGCAAAAGGCTTCCCCGGCTCGCCGGGGCCAGGGCGCTGACCAGGACGATGGTCGAGGAATGGGTGGATTCCCTGTTCGGACGCTGCACGCTGTGCGGCCGCTGTTCCCTGAGCTGCACGATGGGGATCAACATTTTCGCTCTCATCCGGGCCGCCCGGTCCGCCCTGGCCGCCGTCGGCCTCGTTCCTCCCGGACTTCAATCCACGGTGGACACGGCGATCCGGACCGGAAACAACATGGGGATCACCAAGGAGAATTGGCTGGAAACGGTCGCCTGGCTGGAGGAAGAGCTCCAGAACGAGGTCGGCGACCCTGAGCCCCGACTGCCCGTTGATCGCCAGGGGGCCAAGATTCTCTACACGATTAATCCGCGGGAGGCGATGTTCTTCCCCCTGTCGATTTCCGCGGCCGCCAAGATTTTCTACGCCGCCGGAGAGGACTGGACCTTTTCGAGCGTCAATTTCGATGTGACCAACTACGGTCTCTACAATGGAGATGACGAGGCGGCCGGGGTTATGTCCGACCGCCTTCTCCAGGCGGCCGCCGAGCTCGGCTGCCGCGAACTCATCCTGGCCGAGTGCGGCCACGGGTTCAACTCCAACCGCTGGGAGGCGCCGGAATGGCTGAGCCGCAAGGCCGGTATTCCGGTTCGCAGCATTCTCCAGTTGGTCGCCGAATACATCCGGGAAGGACGGGTCCGGCTCGACCCTTCTAAAAACCCGAAGGCGGTCACCCTCCACGATCCCTGCAACCTGGTCCGCCTTGGCGGCGTCATCGAGGAGCAACGGACAATCCTCGGCCATTCCGTCCTGAATTTTATCGAAATGCATCCCAACCGCGAGAAAAACTACTGCTGCGGCGGAGGGGGAGGTCAGCTGGCCATGACCAATTTTGCCAAGCGCCGTCTCGAGGCCGGAAAAATCAAAGCGGACCAGATCCGGGCGACCGGCGCGCAGATCGTCGCGACACCCTGCCACAACTGCATCGACCAGCTCATGGAGCTGAAGAAACACTACCGCCTGCCGATTGAGATCAAGACCGTTTGCGAAATCGCCGCCGACGCCCTAATCATCGGGGCGAAAGGCAGGTCAACGGAGACTCTCAACCCCTGAACAGATTGTCCAGGACCATCATGACGATGAATCCCAGGATGATCCCAAAGGTCGCCTCCCGGTCGTTCCCGCGGGAATGGGTTTCGGGGATGATCTCCTCGCTGATCACAAAGAGCATCGCCCCGGCGGCGAACGCCAGCCCATAGGGAAGGAGAAATTTTCCGATCGAGACGACAGAAATGCCCAACAGGCCTCCGACGGGCTCGACAAGACCCGTAAGCAGGGCCACTAAAAAAGCTTTAAGCTTCGTGCTCCCTTCCCGCAGCAAGGGCAAGGCAACGGCCAATCCTTCGGGGACATTCTGCAGGCCGATGCCAATCGCGAGAACCGTCCCGGCCCGGATATTCCCGTCCCCGAATCCGACCCCGACCGCCATGCCTTCGGGAAAATTGTGAATCGTTATGGCCAGAATGAACAGCCATAGGCCGCTCAGATGCGTCGCCGGACCTTTTATACCCGTGACCCGGTGCAGATGGGGCGTGAGCCTTTCGGCGATGATGAGAAAAAGGCTTCCCAAAACGATGCCGAGGACCGTCCTCCAGACTCCGCCGGCCTCAATCGCCGGCACGATCAGGCTGAAGGAACTCGCGGCCAGCATGACCCCGGCGGCAAACCCGAGAGAGGCGTCGAGGAACCTGTCCGATACTTTCCTGACAAAAAAAACGAGCGCTCCCCCCAGCCCTGTGGCCAAGCCCGCCAGCAGGCTGGCCAGGCATCCCGCTAAAATGATGTTCATTCTCAAGAATTCCGAAAAATTCCTTCTTCTTCAGGTCCGGCTGTGAAAGAATAGCCGCCTCAGAACGAAAAATCAAACCCGGCATAAAAAGACCGGGGTTTGGCCGGACCATACACATAGCCTGAATCCCGGTCGATTCCCTGGTCCAAATCCTTTTGATAGGAGTTCGGGAGATTGTATCCGCCCATAAAAACATTGATCCCGCCGCTTTCAGAGACGCGAAGAAATCTTTGCACTTTAAGACTCAACACCCAGAAAGGGTCGGTTGTCTCGAGCCTGTCGACCTCGATATATCCGGAATAGTGAGGGGCTTTCATCGATCCCGTGTATTCGAGCGATAGATCAGCGCTGAACAGTCTCTCATTCTCATAACTCAGGCTGGTGAACCCATGAAAGCGGGGCGTCCGGAAAAATTCGCGCGAAAGGAAATCGGGCTCCGGCTCGTCGAGGGCACCGCGCTGCGCCGTCCAGCCCGAAGCAAGGGAGATATATTTCCCCAGGATCAAGCCGAACTCAAAGGACAAACCATAGACCCTTGCCCCCGCACCATTGACTCTCTCTAGAATCCTGGCGTTCTCTATCCGGCTGATTTCGTGGAGGATGAAGGTATTGGTCAATCGCGTGAAAAAACCCTCCAGACTGAATTGAATGAGATTCCTGCCGATTTGCTTCCCGTAATCAAATCCCGCGCTGATATTGAACGATCTCTCTTCCTTGAGATCGGAGGAGTTGGTCACCATCATCCCCTCTCCGCCCACCTGAGTGATATGGAGGTCTTCATCAAAGACCTGGGGAGCCCTGAACCCGGTTGAGAACGACGTCCTGAAGGTCAGCGCCTTGCCGACATTGAAAAGAACGCTCAGCCGGGGAGTGATGATCGCCTGTTCCAGAGCTGTATGCGTGTTGATCCTCACTCCGGTTAAGAGAGTGAAGCTCTTGCTGATCTTGAAATCGTCCTGAAGAAAAACGCCCGTTTCCTCATAGGTTTCTTGGATGATTCTATTGTAGCCGGTGGCGATATCATCAATGTGATCCTTTTTGTACTGAACCCCGAGGGAAAAAACATGGCCTCCCGCTTGATAGTTCATCTGGAGATTGCCGAAGAACAAGGGATTGTTGGTCGTTCCGTAAGCGTTCGGATCCCGATGGCTTCCATAATAGGTGTTTCTCTTGGCATCCACCAGAGAAAAAGACAAATTGTAATGGATCCTTTCCGTGAGGGAGTGATTCCACTCCGAACTCAAGCCCAGTTGGTCGGTTTTGATCCATTCGGCGGTGTTGGCCTCGTGAGGGGGCTGATTGAAGAGGTCTCCGCCCCTTCTTTCTTCGAAGATCCTGAAGAACCCCAGCTTGATTTTTCCGCTCAGCGTCTCGAAGTAATTGTAAAAATTCAGCCCGAAGGAAGTGTTGGAAATCGTCCCCAGTTCAGAAAAACCATCGCCGTTGAGATCGACGGGCTCCCGGGTCTGGTAGTTGGCGAAGAGAAAAGCTTTGGTATTCAGGTCTTTGGACAGAACGCCCGAATGGAAGCTCAGGTTGGTGGAGGAATGTGCTGAGATGGATTCTCGCAGGATCTTCAGAGTGCTCTTGGTCTCCTGTGGTTCTTTGGTGATCACGTTGATCACACCGGCCACGGCATTTCCCCCGTACAGTGCCGAACCTCCGCCCTTGACAATCTCGATCCGGTCGAGCATCTCCACCGGAATCTGTTCCAGGCCATAGACACCGGTCATGGCGCTGACCAGCGGCGAACTATCGATGAGAATCTGGGTGTATTTCCCCTCCATGCCGTTGATCCGGACCTGGGTGAAATTGCAGTTTTGACAATCGTTTTCCACCCTGACCCCGGTCGTCTGGGTGAGAGCTTCGGCCAGATTGACGGCCGCCCGCTTTTGAAGATCGGTCGTGGTGATCACTTCCGTCTTGACGGGCGTCTCGGCATAGAGTTTCGGTGTCCTTGTGGCCGTGACCACTATCTCCTCTTCTATTTTCTTGATCAGAATGATCGTCTGGCTCGGCCGATCGCGATCAAAATCCATCGGGTCGGAAACGTAATCCATATAACCGTCGGCGTAGACCTCCAGGTGGAACCTTCCGGAAGGGATCTGGTTGATTTCAAAGCCGCCCGACTCATCGCTTTCGACGGAGATCCCCAGCTCCGGTATGAGCACGGCCGCTTTTGCGACGGGCTCTCCTTGCCAGCCCTCCACCCTTCCCCGAAGGGAAATAAACTGGGCTTGACCATGGCGATGCCTTTGACGCTGTTGCTGCATCTCGAGCGCCCCGCTGAGCGGGCCGGCGATAAGCGCCAGAAATATGACCAGGAGATAAGGTTTTCTTTTCATGGGCCCCTTCTCTAAGCCTAAGGCCCCCGGAACCGGATGTGGAAACGTCCGAGGATCGGAATAGACTATGTCAGGTGGATGGACTTATCCGACCTGAGGCGGGGAGCGGGAAGAGCCCTCTTCGACACCGATGTGTGAATAATGAAAGGACTTGATGATCGCCAGGGTTTCCAGCAGGACGGGCTCGGCCAATAGGAAGAAATGGATCTGGCTCGTGGCCTGGGTGGATTTCACCAGATTGCAGGCCGGGCACCCGTCGTTTTCAAATGGAGTTCTTTCGGTGTGGAAGAAATTAGCGAAAGAGATAACAAGAAAGAAGAAAACGAGGAAGGCCGCATTGAGCGCCTTGCCCTTTTGAACGATCATCCTGGTCAAAGGATAGCAAAGCCCCTAGAGAATGTCAATTGTCCGGGATCGGCTATCTCGCAGGGCCCGGTGTCAATTTTCTCAGGAAGAATATGCTGCCTTTGTATTTCACCTCAACCAACCGGCCGCTCCTGACGAGTGTCCTGACGGTGCTTGGATCCGCTTTGGCTTTTATTAGAAATTGAGATACGGCATCCTCTCGCATGGGATGCACGGACATAATGCTCAGCAAGTCCTCTTCCACATTCCCGGTGAAAGCGAAGGCGTTTCCTTCGTAGCCGATCAGTAGCTCTGTGTCGATCAGCTTTTCGCAAAAAACCTGATGGGCCAGGTTGACGGAGTGCTCATCAGGAGGATGAACCCATTTTTCCGCCGGCGGCCTGATGGGGATGGAGATAAAACTTTTTTTCGACTTGAGCTTGGCCACATAAGCAGAGATTTTTTCGATCTCTTCGGGGCAGTCATTGCAACCCTGAATAAGCATTGTCTCCGTGACCAATTCTCCTTTAAAAGTGCGGGCGAATTCAGAGATGCCTTCCCATATCCGATCCAGGTCCAAACGGGCGTGTGGCCTATCGACTTTCCTCCAGATATCAGGGCTGACCGCGTCGACCTTGACGGAAACCCAGTCGGCAGGCAAAAGATCATCCCGGACGTCCGTTCGCCAGAGAAGGGATGAATTCGTGATCACCGCGATTTTCAGCCCGAACTTCTTGAGCCCCCTGATCTCTTCTCCGAGACGAAGATCGAGGGTGGGCTCGCCGTCCGGGACAAAGGTGAGATAATCGATCGATTCCCCTTTGCGGCGGGCCTCCCGGATCTTGACTTCAACGTCCCCCAGGATCTTGTCCGCCTCATAAAACGCGCCTCTTTCCAGACGCAGTTTTGATGTCCTGCCCAACTGGCAGTAAACACAGGAATACGTGCACGTTTTCGGCGGGATGTTGTTGATCCCCAGGCTCCGGCCCAGTCGTCGGGAAGGAACCGGGCCAAAGGCCGTTTTTTCGATGTCACCGTCCATGAACCACCTTCCGGAAGCCGCGAACGGCAGAAATCATTGGTTTTTACGATAATAATCCAGGACGTCCTGAAGATGACGGGAAAGCCTCCCAATGTCCTCCCTGGGCATTCCCGCATAACCGAAGCGGAGACATCCGGGCGCGCCAAAAACAGAGGCCGGGATGGCACTGAATCTTTCGAGTTCCATGGCTTTCTCGACAAAGGCTTTATCGTCCACCTTGATCCACTCCGGCAACCTAGCCAGGACGCTGATCGCCCCCGAGGGAAAATCCTTGTCTCGGCCGGCCAGAGCGAATCCCTTGTCCTTGAGGACAGAGATAATGAGGCGGCAGCGCTCTCTGAGCTCTTTTTTGACTTCGGTGATGATCCTGGGCGCACGGCCGTTCTCGAAATCGCTCACCTCTTCCCTCAAGATATCCATCAGCACCCGCTGGCCCAGAACATTGGGCGATGACGAGAAGGATCGAATCATTTTGGGCATCCAGGAATTCGCGAACGTTTCGTCGGCAGATAAGACGTAGCCCACTCTGGCCCCGGGTATGAGATATTCTTTCGAGGCCGAGCTGACCACCACCGTCCTCCCCGGGGCAAACGCCAGCATGGACTGGGGCTCACCTTTGTAACGGATAAAATTGTAGACTTCGTCGGAAATGAGGACGAGATCGAGATCCTCGGCCAGCTTGGCCAGTCCGGCCATCTCCTCGTCGCTGAGGACATCTCCCGAGGGGTTGTTGGGAAAGTTGAGCAGCAGGGAGGTGATCTTTTTTTCTCTGATCAGTTGTTCCACTTTTTTGAAATCGATTTTATAATCCGCATCGAACAGTGGGACGACGACGGGATTTCCTCCCGCATTCCTGATGATTCCCTTGTAGTTGCTCCAATACAGAGACATCAGGCCGACATTCTGCTCAAAGGCAATGAGGTGCATGACAATCGCCAGCCCTTCGGTCGCCCCGGAGACGATGGCGACATGTCTTTTATCGAGTCCGTGCGGAGGGAGTCCCCGCTTTCCCTTGAGATTGTAAGCGTTCGTCCAGAAGCGGGCGACCAAGTCCCTCAGCTCTTCCAAACCGGCGGAAGGTCCGTAGAAAATCTCCTTCTCCGGGAAAATACCCACCACCTGCCCCTGGTCGCTGCGGATGAAATCCGGACGGGCAGCGGCAATCGTTTTGGCCCGGGCAGCGATGGCCGGAATGATCGGCTCCGAGGACACTGTCTGACGGATTCCCTCGGGCATCAAAGCCCAAGCTTTTTTAAGAAGAGGTGACTCAAATTCGGAATTTTCCTTCATACCATCCTCCTGATCAGAATCCGAAAATCATGGGATCGATATTTTTTTCCCGACCCCCATCTCTATGAAATCTTGCTCATATTCTTCAAGAAAAAGCGCTCTCGCTTCCTCTCCTGAACAGTGAGCGGGGCCAACCTTTTGGACTCCCGAATGCCGGAATTCGCGGATAATATTCTGAATTTCTTTTTTCTCAAATCCGGCGAGGTGAACCCCCCCCAGGGCCATGAAGATATCTTTTTTAAACATGTCTCTGACTCTGGCGATGATCTGGACGATCCTCGGATGGGCGCAGCCGGTCAAAAGGACAAGCCCCCTGTCCGTATCCAGGACCAAAGACTGCTCTTTGATCCAACCTTCAATCACCCCGGAAGTGAAGGCGCCTGCACAGATTTCCCGGGACGTCGTCACCTCGACGAGCTGGGCTGCCGTTTTTCTCACCTGGTCTTTGAAATCCACAGAAAAAAACTGGGGCACCCAGACTTCGATTCCAGGATTTTGGACAAGGAGATTATGCAGTCCTCCGGTATGATCCCGATGAGCATGGGAAAGCACAACCACGTCGATTCCGCCGGGCAGGATTCCCAGCTTCTTCAAATTGGAAAGCAGAATTCGACCATCGGCTCCGGTGTCGAAAAGGACGGATTTTCCCATGCCTTCGACAAAACAAGATAATCCCCAATCCGTTTTGAGCCTTAGGTCATAGGGATTGTTGTCATAAGCGATAGATATTTGAAGAGGTGATTGGCTCATCATCAACGCCTCACCGTTGCGGTATCCCGCCGGAATTTTTCCGGGAAGATGGAAATTCAGCATTATTTTTTGTCGCTTTCATGACAACAAATCCCCCCTCCCCGAATCCGCGTCGCGGATTCTCTTTCTGGGTGATGTCGGGCGGAGGTTGAAATAAAGTCTGGAAGGCCGCTTGAAATTCAAGCCCGATGTCATCGAAAATCGTCAGGATTTCTTTCGGAGAGGGCGGATGGAAATGATGCCGATGGGAAGGGTCTTGGACGTAATATTGTCCCCACCGGGTTTCTCGATCGATGAAGCCCAGGATCAAAGAGCCGCCTCGGCCAAGGCTTCTGGCCGCCTCTTTTAGAAAAAAGTTGGGTTGGTCGATAAATTCAAGGACAAAGACGATCTGGACAAAATCAAACGATTCGTCCCGGAAAGGAAGGCTCTCGCCCAGGCCTTGGACAACCAAGATTCTTCGTCTTTTCGCGAGCTGCAGCATATGGATCGCCGGGTCCAGGCCAAAGCGCACGCCGAGAGGGACGGCGAATCGGCCCGTCCCCACACCAATCTCGAGCCCGGCTCCGGAGGGAATGATCTGCCGCAAGGCGGTCAGCTCCGACTGATAGAGCGCCGGATGCGTTTCATACCACCCGTCGTATTCCTTCCAAGTTTTTTCGAAATGGCCGATGATCTGTTTTGTCATCTTCTGAAACATTTGCCCTGCGAACAGAAGCCAAAACCGGCCGAAGGCCAGGCGATCCGCTTAAAAATCAGCGATTTCGATGACTTTCCCGGTTCCCATGGAAACATAGTTCTCGCCGAAGGCCTTTTTGAACATGGCGATCTGGGCGTCGCCGGTGCAATGGGTGGCGCCGCATTTTTCGACCTTCAAGGAGCGGAAAGCCGCGATGATCTCCTGCATCTTGGCGGCGGATGCATCTCTCAAATGGAAACCGCCGAAAACAAGCCGGATCGGCTTATCGATGACTTCCCGAGAGCGCTTGAGTATGTCCACGATGCCCGGATGGGAGCAGCCCGTGACGACAATCAGCCCTTTGGTTGTATTGATAAACAGGGACTGTTCCTTGATCCTGTCACCCAACTCGCCGGTCAGGTAAACATTCCGGCAGATTTCAACGGGTTTGTCCACGGTCTGAGCTTTAGCCTGGAAATGTTCAACGCTGCGCCGGAAGGACAGGGGGAAGGAAATTGGAAAGTAGACCGTGACCTCGCTGTTTCTCTCCAGTACGGCGGGGAGACCGCCGGTATGGTCACCGTGATCATGGCTGATGATGACCTGGTCTATTTTCTTCAGGTCGACTCCCAGAACGCCGACGTTATGCATCAGGATGCGGGGATCTGTCCCCGTATCAAAAAGGATGGTCTTTTCCAATCCCTCGATGAGGCAAGAGAAACCCCAATCCGCCCTGGTCCCTTCTTTATGAAGATAGTTGTCATAAAGAATAGTGAAACGGAGGGGCGGGTCCAAAAGCACACTATTTCGTGCCGGGTTGCCCATTCCCAAGACCGCGCCCAAAGCCAGAACGGCCGCCGAGAAAAATATCCATTTCGAAAGCCAAGCCATCTGAGTCTCCTTTCTCTCCGGCAGCAAAGCCGGGGCCTTCCGGTCGTCGCCTCAGCGCCAGCGGTACCAGGGGCAGAAATACCCTCTTCCCAGTCCGGGTCCCCAGCCACGGCCGTACCCGGGGCCCATGCCTTGGCCCCACCCGGGCCGGTATCCCCTCATGCCCATGCCCCAGCCCGGGCCAAACCCGCGGCCCCAGCCCGAACGCATTCCCCACCTCGGGTTGGCTCCCCAGCCCAGGCCTAAACCGAGACCGCCGAACCGGTCGAAAACGACTCGCTGTTCCTCATCAAGGAGATTCCGCACTTCGTTCCAATGCTCTTGGTACGCCTTCTCCAAATCTATTTCGACCTTGTCCAGTTCGGCCATGGCGGCATCCATTTGCTTCTGGTCGGCCCCTTGACTTAACAATCTGTCCAGATTCATTTGGGCTTTCTCCCATTCCAGGCGGAGAGGCATGAGGCCTTCCTGGAAGGCCAGCCGCACCTCCTGGATTTTGGCCAGTTGGTCGTCGGTCAGATTGAGCCCCTGATAACTCCATGACCCGGGCCGTCTCCACTGCGCCAGTCCGGAGACAGTAACGGCCGCAAAAATCCCCAAGAACAGCCAGACGATCCGGACGTCTTTTGATTTCATACCGACCTCCTTTATTGTGAATTCTGATATTTTTTCTTCCAGGGAGCGTTCTTCTCCCGGAGATAATCCGCCAAGGCCCGGCGGAGCGTCTCCGCGGCCAACTGGGCGCAATGGACATCGGACTCGGGGAGTCCCCCGAGGATTTTCAGGATCTCGGCGGCGCTGATCGCCCCCAGAGCCTCGATGAGCGATTTCCCCACAGCCAGCTCCGTGGCGACGCTGCCACAGACGACCGTCGTTCCGCAGCCATCCGTCTGGAAGCCGCATTCGGCGATCGTCTCCTCCTTCACCTTCACGAACATCTCCATTGTATCCCCGCATACTCCCTGCACCTGGGCGCGGCCGTCGGGGTTTTCGAGGGACCTGAAATTCCGCGGGTTCTGCCAGTGATCGATCACGGCCGGGCCGTAGCTCCGCCGGATCTCCTCCATGATCTGCTCTTGCAGTTGGCGGGTGAACTTCTCGATTTCGTCTTTGTCATCCATATCCGTCATTCTCGTTTCCAAGTCGCTATCCCTATTTTGGGAGAAATTCAAAGCAATTTCAATCCCGGCGAGCCCCTTTCTCCTCGAGAAGCCGGGACACAACATCCCTGACCTGGTCGATTTCGAACCCATAGCGCCGACGGAGCCGGCCCAAGGTTTCATTCACCGGGGTCCACTCCGGAAGGCCCATCCTCCTGGCGATCTCTCGCGCCGGAATGCCCGTCCCGCGTTCCAGATCACGCAGAGTGTGCTGGCCCGTAACGGTGATGGAACCCACCTGGGCATGGTGTTCTTCATCACGGCGGCGCTCAGGCTCGACGGCCGGCGCGCCCGGCGTTTCCGGAATCCGGAGGTCCTCCCGCGGGACCTCATTCTCGGCCGGGGACGGCGCTTCTCGCGGCTGAATCGGGAGAATCCGTTGGATCTCTCCGGCGCCGGCGCCATAAGACCGGAAGGTCTCGGCATCTTTGGGGGTCCGCATCCAGAAAAAAAGAAGGACGACGAAGGGCAGAACGCCGATGGCCACGAGAGCCGCGGTCGTCTGTCCCTTGAAAATCTGCCGCGTCTTGGCCTTTATCCATTTCCAACTGAGGGTCAGATGGACGGCCATCAGGACGACGAAGGCGATCGAAAGATAAGCATGGATGTCTCCCCACTGGTGGCGGTGAAGCCCCAAGAAGTACTTCGAGCCCCCGGCGGAGACGGGGCCTTCCTGGAGGACGAAACCGAGGAGGATGCCGATGAAGACCATTCCGATGAGGCAGATGAAAAGAAGCGTGTCCACGAGATATCGCCAGTCCGACTCTTTGATCCTCATTCTCCTCCTCCTCAAACACAAAGCTCCAGCAAGCGAGCCCACATTCTTCGGACATCGTCCGCCGTCGAATTCGAAGCGTATTCCAGGTAGGGAACCCCGCAGACGACAGACTCGGGGACGGCCGTATCGAAAGGGATTTTCCCGACCACGGGAATCGACTGCTCCCGGCACCAGCGTTCGATCCCCGCGGAATTCTCCGGATTGAGATCGAACTTGTTGATGCAGCAGGCCGTCCGGATCTTGAAGTGCCGCGCCAAATCGACGATTCTCTCCATATCGTGTCGGCCGGAGGGGGTCGGCTCGGTCACGATGAGAGCCAGGTCCGTCCCTGTCAACGAGGCGATGACCGGGCAGCCGATCCCGGGCGCCCCGTCCATGATCAACAGATCCCGATGCTCGGTTTCTGCTATCTGCCGGGCCTTCTTCCTGACCTCAGTGACGAGCTTGCCCGAATTTTCCTCGGCGATGCCCAGCCGGGCATGGACGAAGGGACCGTATTTCGTTTCGGAAATGAACCATTCGCCCGCCGCCTGGGTTTCCATCTCGAAGGCCTTCTCCGGACACATGTGATAACACACGCCGCAACCTTCGCAGGAAAAAGTTTCGACTGAGACTTTGCCATCATCATCTTTACTGAGGGCGTTGAACCGGCAGAGCGGCACGCAGATTCCGCAGCCGGTGCATTTCTCAGCATCGATCCTGGCCCTCTGGCCGCTTTGGAAAACGTGCCTTTCCTGGATTTCGGGATGGAGGAGAAGATGGAGGTTGGAGGCGTCCACATCGACGTCGGCCAGGACGGCGTTTTTGGCCAGGGCGGCAAAACAGGCCGATATGACTGTCTTCCCGGTCCCTCCCTTTCCGCTGATGACCACGATCTGTTTCATGACAAAATCTTTCCGATATTCTCGAACAACTCCAGGAACGCCTTCCGGTAGGCCGGGAAGGCCTCGAGAACGGTCTGCCCCCTCGAGTACGCTTCCGCGATCTTCCGGTCGAAGGGAATCGTCATCATAACGGGTAGGCTTTCCCGGGCGCAGAAATCCCGGACCGCTTCGTCTCCGTTGCCCAGCGATGCCCTATTGAGCACAACCCCGCAGGGAATCCTCATCTCTCTCGCCGCTCCGGCGGCGAGTTCGAGATCGTGAAGTCCGAAGGGCGTCGGCTCGGTCACAAGGAGACAGAACTCGCTCCTCTTGAGGGACTCGATGACTGGGCAGCTCGTTCCGGGCGGCGCATCGATGACGACGGTCCGTTCCGGGTCCAGTTTCTTTTTCAAGGCCCGGATCAGCGGCGGGGACATGGCCTGGCCGACATCCAGCCGGCCGTGGACGAACCGGATGCCGCCGGCCTGACCGGACTCGATGACGCCGATCCGTTTACCGACCTCCCGAATCGCTTTTTCCGGGCAGAGAAGGCGGCAAGCCCCGCAGCCGTGGCAGAGCTCGGAGAAGACAAGGACCGTGTCCTTGACGACCGCCAGGGCATTGTAAGCGCAGACTTCGGCGCACCGGCCGCAGTACGTGCAGAGCTTTTCATCGATCTCGGGAACGGGTGTGAAAACCTCGAAGCTCTCCTCAATTCGAGGCTTCAGGAAAAAGTGGGCGTTCGGTTCCTCGACATCGCAGTCCAAAAATTGGACGGGGCGGTCGGGCTGAAGGGCAAGCGCCAGGTTGACGGCGATTGTTGTCTTGCCGGTCCCCCCTTTCCCGCTGGCTACAGAGATAATCAATGATGGACTCCGCCTGATTCTCCTATTTCATTTTTGCTTGGCGCAACGCCTGGTCGAGGTCCTCCCTGAGGTCCTCGTAGCCCTCGCAACCGACCGACAGGCGGATCAGCTCGTTGCTGATCCCGGCGGCCTTTCTCTCTTCCTCGGACACCCCGGCGTGAGTCATGCTGGCCGGATGCTGGATCAGGCTCTCGACTCCCCCCAGGGAGACGGCCAGGGTGCAGAGCTTGACGGCGTTGATCATTTTTCGCCCGGCTTCGAAACCGCCCTTGAGCCCGAAGCAGAGCATCGAGCCGAAACCCTTCATCTGCTCTTTGGCCAGGGCGTGCTGGGGGTGGCTTTCAAGGCCGGGGTAGTTGACCCAGCTCACCTCCGGATGGGCCTCCAGGAACCGGGCCATCTTCATGGCATTGTCCTGGCTTTTTTCCACCCGCAGGGCCAGCGTCTTGATCCCTCGAAGCACCAGCCAGGCCTGGTGCGGGTCGATGGTCCCGCCCATCAGGGTCAGGACTTTGCGCAGGCGTTTGAAGTGGCTTTCCTCCTTGGCCACGATTATCCCGCCGACGACGTCGCTGTGGCCGTTGAGGAACTTGGTCAGGCTGTGAATGACCACATCCGCCCCCAGTTCCAAAGGGTTCTGGAGGACGGGACTGGAAAAGGTGTTGTCGACGACCAAGAGGATCCCCCTCTCCTTGGCCAGGGCGGCGCAGGCCTTGATGTCGGTCAGGACGATGGTCGGGTTGGCCGGAGTCTCCACAAAAAGCATCCGGGTATTCGGCCGGAGGCTGTCTTTTATCTTCTCGATGTCGGAGGTATCGATGAAGTCGGCCTGGACGCCAAACCTGGAAAGTTCGGTCTCCACGACCGTCCGGGAGGGTCCGTAGACCGCGTCGGTGCTGATCAAGTGGGCGTCACGGTCGAGAAAGGCCAGGTGGGTCGTGGTGATCGCCGCCATCCCCGAGGCCGTGGCCAGCCCGCCGCAGCCCTTTTCGAGAATGGCCACACAATCTTCCAGTGCTTTGGTCGTCGGGTTGCCGATCCGGGTGTAGATATAGCCATCCTCCCGGCCCTGGAACAGGGCGGCTCCCTGTTCTGCGTTCTCGAAGGCGAAGGTTGACGACTGGTAGATAGGGACGGAAACGCCGCGGAAGAGAGGGTCGGGGTGCTGCCCGGCATGAATCACCGCGGTGAAAAGATCATCGTTTTGAGTGGTCACGTATTCCTCCCGACTGATTTTTTTCCTGACACTCCATTTATCTCTTTTAGGGCGGGTTCAATCCCGCCGGCATGTTCCGCCTGCTGAGCAGGGAGGCATATCACAGCGTTCGTCTTTTCCGCAACAGGTCTTTCCCTGGAGAGAGGAAGAACCCATCCTGACGGCCGCCGGAGAGGAGATCATCTTTTCTAGATTCCGGCTCCGGCAATGACTGCAGGCCAATTCAGGATCACGGTCCGCCGACCGCACCAAGACCTCTATTTTCCGGCCGCAGTCCCGGCATCTGTATTCGTATATGGGCATAAAATTCTGAAGTCAATCGGCGCGGGCCATTTTGCTGCCGCATTTGGGGCAGTTGATCTGGACGCAGGGCACTCCCCTCCCGTGAGGAATCCGGGCTCCGCAGGAAGGGCAGATACAGGCCCCTCCCAGCCCGAGCCCCTGTCCTCCCATCCGGCCGCGGCCCCCGCCTCTGCCCAACCCTCTTCCCTGTCCTTGTCCTCTTCCTTGTCCTTGTCCTTGCATGTGACCTCCTTCAGTTATAAGACTCCATGATGGCCTTGCTTTCCTTCATCAGGTCGCCGGCCAGTTCCTCCATCTTCGCGTTTTTCCAGAAAGGCAGTCGGCTATGCACCTCCAGGTATTTCAAAGGAATGGGATGAGTGCCGACCACCACAGGAAGCTCATAGCGTGTCTCGATAAATTGCTTGAATTGGCGGAGACGGGGGCAGGGCGGGTAGCCGACGACCAACCCGGTGGCCAAATGAATGACTTCAGCTCCGTTCTTCTTCATCTCTTCCGGTACATACTCGATATTCCCGCCCGGGCATCCCCCGCAGTAGGAGTAGCCGACCACCTCGACGGGCTCGTCCTTGGGATAACGGGCAAATCCTCCCACCCGCTCGCGCACCGCCCGGAAGCATTTCCCACCGCCGCAGGTTTGATAGCGTCCACAGATGATGATGCCGATTTTTTTCACGATCACCTTCTCCTCTATGTCGTTATGAAGTCTTCTCGTTCAAAATCTTATCCACGATTTCCCGGAAAGCACCGGCCGCCTCGGAATCAGCCAGATGGATCGCGAACGGCTTGCCCTCATCCCCGGAGATAACAATGCGAGGATCGACCGGGATCTTTCCGAGAAAGGGAATGTTCATGTCCGCCGCCGCCTGCTCGCCTCCACCCGTTTTGAACAGGTCAATCCTGTGGCCGCAATGCGGACAGGTCATGCCGCTCATGTTCTCGACGATTCCCAGGATCTTCAGGTTGAGCTTCAAGGCAAAGATAACGGCCTTCCGCGAATCCAGGACGGACACGTCCTGCGGTGTCGTGACAATGATCGCTCCCGTCGCCGGGATCAACTGGGCCACCGACAGCGGTTCGTCCCCGGTTCCGGGTGGCGAATCGATGATCAGCCAATCCAGGTCGCCCCAATCGACGTCCCCGAGAAATTGCTGAATGACTTTCATCTTCATCGGACCCCGCCAGATCACCGGCATGTCCGGATCCTGGATAAGAAACGACATGGAGACGAGTTTCAAATTTTCGTTGATTTGGACGGCTTTGATCGCATCGGAGGAGATCTCCAGTTTCTTGTGCTCGACTCCGAGCATCTTGGCCAGGTTGGGGCCATGGATGTCCACATCCAGGAGCCCGACCTTCTTATTCCTCAAGGAGAGGGCCAGCCCCAGGTTCGCTGCGACCGTGCTCTTGCCGACGCCTCCCTTCCCGCTGAAGACCAATATCCTGTTTTTGATCCGGGCCAAGGCCCTCGTGATCTTAGCGTCTTCTTCCTTGACGGCCATCGTCTAATTCCCGGTCAATTCGGCAATGGCCGCGCGGACACTGCATCCTTCCACGGCCATGACCCTAATTCCGGCGGAGTCGAGGACCTGCCGGGCGTTCGGCCCGACCTGTCCGGTCAAAACGGCGGAAACCCCCTGGCCGGCGACGAATTGAGCGGACTGGATTCCCGCTCCGTGCCCGGCCTGGGCGTGAGGATTTTCGAAGGATTTGAATTTCAGAGTCGTCGGGTCGACGATCAGAAAGTAGGCCGCGCGGCCAAAATTGGGATCGACCTCGGCGTCCAGGTCCGGACCGTTGGCGGTCACACAGATTGTTCCTTCGACGGGCGTTCTGGGCTCGATCTCTCCCGGTGACTCCTCATGACGGCTGGGCCCTTCATGATGCCCGTGATCGCACAAGTCCTCCCCCGCCTCGAGCTCCTCCCGGAGGAACTTCTCGATCACCTCGTCGACCGGGCCTTGAATGCCGGTGATGGTCTGGATGTTCCTTTCGGCGAAAAGGCCCTGAGCGCGCGGGCCCATTCCCCCGGCGATGATGGCCTCGACGCCCCTCTCTGAAAGATACCGGGGGAGAAAACCGGGTTGATGCCCGGGGTTGGGGATTTCCTGACGGGTCAGGATCCTTCCGTCCCGGATATCGACGATCGTATACGTCGGACAACGTCCGAAATGAGCGGAAACGAATCCCCCATCTGTTGAAATAGCGATCTTCATCTACAACTCCTCTGCCTCTTTCTGTTATGGCGGTTTGTGTCTCCTTAGGAAGGATACGGATTATTTCTTTTTCCCTTGCTTCTCCAGGGCGGCGATCCTCTCGGAGACGCGATCCATGTGGCGGCGAAGGTCCTCGGCCTGTTTTTTGAGCGTCTCCAGGTCTTCCTCCGGCGACTCCGTTGCCGGCCTCGGAACCTGACCGGATCGATTCGGGGGAAAGAACGGCCCGGCCGATCTTCTTCCCTGGGACCCGCCCATGCGCAGGCCTCTTCCCTGACCGGCGCCGACTCCCTGACCCATACCGTAATGGGGAGGGACATCCGGCCCGCCAGCCTCCCGGAGCTCCTGACCGGAGGCATATTTTCGGACGGCTTCGGAGACGGTACCGGTGACGCCGACAATGACTTTCACTCCGGCCGCCTTCAGCGTCGCAAAGGCGTTCGGACCGCAGCTCCCCGTCAAAACGGCCTCGACGTTTTTTTGGGCCACGAGCTGGGCGGCTTGGATCCCGGCCCCGCCGGATGCACCGACATGAGGATTTTCCACGGCCTCAAACTCGCTGGTCGCCGGATCGACAATCAAAAAGAACGGGCAACGGCCGAATCTCGGGTCGACAGGGCCCTCCAGATTAGGAGAAGAAGCGGAAACGGCGATTCTCATTTGTCCTCTCTTTCGAGCTCCTGGATCCTTTTTTCTATCGCCTTCAATTCATCCCGGATCTGCTGGGCTTCCGCCTTAAGAAACTGAACTTCTTGCTCAGGAGTCACCTCGGACGCTCCCCAGGGGTCAAAGGGACTGGCGAAGCCGGGCATCGGGAAGCCCGGAGCCGGCGCCAAGGGAACCTGCCCCTGCTGCCAGGCCAGGTCCATCTGGGGGGTCGGCCATCTGCCGGACATCAGATACTCTGCGCACGGGCCGAGTCCCGAAGGGCTCCGCCCCATCCAGCCGGGGGAATAGCCGAATCGCATCCAGCCTGGAAGGCCGGTCAGTTCGTACATCCGTCTGTAGCGATTCCTCATTTTTTCGCCTCCTTGTCTTTTTCGAGTTCGGCTAGTCTCTTCTGAACCTGAAGCAGCTCTTGTTCGAGATTTTTGGCCTGATCAGCGAGCCAGGTGGCTTCCTCTTCACGGCCCGGCTGAAACG